>DRFJ01000071.1 GCA_011050615.1 Bacteroidota bacterium | reverse complement strand
CTTCGGGGTCATTAAAATCCCAACCAATATCCTGACCAGTTAAAAATAAATTACCTCCATTATTCAAATAACTTGTTAAATTATCAATATCATCAGTATTTAATGATGGAAAAGAAGCTTCGGTAAACCAAATAATTACTGAGTAACCGGCAAGTATATTTACTGATGGTGAACCTTTTGATGAGTGTTGCCAATAATCATAAGCAATGCCAAGACTATCAAGAGTTTTGGTATAGTATTCTTCAACATTATTACCATCACAATCGTCGTCAACCAGTAGTACATTAGGTTTGCCAATAATTACCAAAAATGTGTCAAGAGTATTATATCCACCATCGGCAGTAATGTTTAAGTAAAAATAAACCTTGTGCAGGGTTGATATTTCATCAATGGTAAAATCTTGATATGTAATTATTGGAGTAGCTTCATAGGTCAATGCATTTAACGCATTTATTCTACCACTTCCTAACATTCCAATAAATTGTGGGTTTAGTTCATCAATATTATCTGCACTCATTAATATTTGATTTGCAATCTGAACATTCGTCCAATTAGGATTTTGTGATTTAATCAAACCGGCAAGCCCTGCCACCAATGGGGCTGCCATAGAAGTGCCACTCATGTATGCATACGAATCATCAAGCATGGCGCTCAACATGTGATTGCCTGGAGCAGAAACATCTATGGAACTACCATAACTTGAAAAATCTGCCTTTGTATCATTTTCATCAGTAGCAGCTACTGAAAGTACGTTTGCATATGATGCTGGATATTTTTTTTCGGAAGTATCGTCATTACCGGCAGCAGCAATAACAAATGTGCCAGATTGATGGGCATATTGGATTGCATCGTTTAAAAACGAACTTGGAGGGTCGCCTCCCCAGCTAAGATTAACAATATCACAGCCATTATCGGCGGCATAAACTATGCCCTCAGGTCCATAAAGCAAAGTGGTATAATATATAACTCTTATGGGCATTATCCGGCAGTTGCGGCCAAGTCCGGCTACCCCAATCTCATTGTTCGTTACTGCTGATGCCATACCCGAACAATGTGTGCCGTGTCCATGAGTATCCATGGGGTCATTATCTGGTGTATATCCATCATCTCCACAAAAATCCCAACCATTCCAGTCATCGATATACCCATTATTGTCGTCATCTATACCATTTGTCCGTTTGTTATTTCCCTGAGCATCTAAACCAGTTTCGCCAGCATTTGTCCACATATTTTCTGCTAAGTCAGGATGGGTCCAATCTACTCCGGTATCAATAATACCAATAACTACATCAGCATCACCCTGAGATATATCCCAAGCGTCAGAGGCATTAATTTTTGGAAGATACCACTGATCTGAATAAAGTGGATCGTCTGGAACATCATACATTTTGTATATGTAGCGGGGTTCGGCATATTCAATATTTGGATTTTGCGACAGTTCCCTTGCAATAGACTGAACATCGGCATTTAATGGTATCTTTAAATAGAATATTTTTGAAAGATCGGGAAGTGTTTTATTAACAGGTGGTTGCTTATTTTTGAACACCTTTTTTATTTGAGTTGCACCTGCTCTGTTGAATATCGCATCAACTGATGATATTCCAACAGAAGCTATACCTGCAGTAAGTTTTGGCGAAATTTTACCTGCTTCCTGTTTGAACTTCATTATAAGTTCACCCTTAATAAAATCATTATTTAAGACACTTGTATCGGCATTGCTTGTTCTATCATTATTTGCCAGGCAATTATTATAAGGGTAAAACAAAAGTATAATGCCAATTGTAAATAGTGCTATAACAAAACTACCGTTGTATTTCATGTTTTATTGTTAAAAATGATAATATTTATACAAGGAAAGAGGGGTGTGTTATTTACATTATCAACCCTATTTCCTAATTAAGCAGTAACATTTTTTTTGTAACACTAGTTGTGCCAGTCAGTAATTTATATAGATATGTACCGTTGGTTACTTTTTTTCCGTTTTTATCGTTACCGTTCCATATGATAGAGTGTTTGCCACTTTCTTGGTATTCATCAACCATTGTATTTATCAATTGTCCTTGAATATTGTAAATATTTAGTACAGTTTTTCCAGGCTCTTTCAATTTATATGAGATTGTAGCATTGGAACTGAAAGGGTTGGGATAGCTTGTTAAATGCATATCAGGTTCAACAGTATATTTATTGTTATTTTCGATGCCAACAGGTTTTACATATTGAAATATCATTAATCCATTATTACTAGAAGCAACTAAAACATAAGGATATTCGCTGCCTGATTCTTTTAATGTAATACCTCTGGCACTTGTTCCATAAAGCGTATTAAAATAACCAACTTCTGTTGGGTTGTCAGGGTAAGAAACATCAATAACCCTTAATCCATCAGCAGCAGCAGCAAGATACACCATGTTGCCGCTAACCGCAATATCAAAACCTGTAGCTGGAGGATCTGCAAGTAACCAGGAACCCTTTTCAATTGGATCAGACGGATCTGTAATATCAACAACTTTTATCCCTCCTGCAATATCAGGAAATACACCACTTTCACTTATATATAGGTAATTTCCAGAAATATCTACATCATAAGGACGATTACCTGGTATGTTTGATATCTCAATTATATTAGTTGGATCTGTAACATCAAGAATTAAAACATCTCCATATTCAGTACCACCTGTAAATGAATAACAGAATACAGCGACAAAAGCATATCGTTTATTGTCAATATCCTTTACCTTAAGTCCATAAGTCAATACTAAATCGCTGGTATATGGAGCAG
>DRFJ01000023.1 GCA_011050615.1 Bacteroidota bacterium | reverse complement strand
TCTAAATAGAGTGTACGTACAAGATTATCTGCCAGGCTGAAAGGATTATTGGTTTCGTGTTTATAAATTTTAAAATCCTTACTGTCATATCGGTTAAGTCCATCATAGGTTCCTATCCATATAAATCCATGATGATCTTGTAGAAAACAAAGTATGTTTGATGAGGAGAGGCCGTCGTTGGTTGTAAGGTTGTTGAATTGCAACTGCTTTTGCTGCCCAACTGAAAATAAATTCAATGTCAGAAGAAACAGAAAAATTCCTGCTATTTTTAAAATATTATTTCGCCATTTAAAACATTGCATGTTAACAAAATTTAAACCCACTCCTTCGACAATTTACAAAAACAAAAACACATTGGCAAAAGTATTTTTTACTGAACTGATATTCAGACTTTAAATTCACAGGGTGATTGTCCCAGTGACGGGGTTGAACTGTGATTCAGTAAGTTGTAAAGTTAATTATGCCAACAGGTTACAAAACCAAGGTTTTTAATGTAAAAATATGTTTTTAATATCAACTTTGCAATTATGGGTTATAATTCCATATTATATTAAAAGTTGATTTTTCGATTAGGTTGTCCTTTAGTATTTCTTTTATTACTTTTATTTCGCACGAATGGTGATGGTAATCAATAAAAATAAAACTATGAAAAAAACAATTAGATTTTTATCAATAAGTACCATAATAGTTTGTTTACTTTTTGTAATTACAAGCTATACTGACAATAAAAAGCTAACAGTTTCAGATTTAAAATGTGAATATATTACAAATCCCCTGGGGATTGATATACAGCAACCCCGGTTTTCCTGGACAATTTCCAGCGAACTTCGTGGTGTGTCTCAATCGGCTTACAGAATTTTAGTTGCAGATAACCCGGAAGGTTTGAACAAGAAGCAAGGGGTTATATGGGATTCGGGAAAGATATTATCAGACAATTCAACAAATATAGTATTCCAGGGTATTCCGCTTCAAAGCGGAAAGAAATATTATTGGAATGTTATTGTCTGGGATAAGGAAAAAAAGCAAAGTTCACAAAGCGAGACTGCTTTTTTCCAGACAGGATTATTTAGTATGTCTGATTGGGAGGCTCAATGGATTGCTGCAGGAGACACTTCGCTGGCGACTCCGCTTTTCAGAAAGAAATTTGAAGTAAACAAACAAATAAAGGCGGCTTATGTCTATGTTACCGGTGTTGGAAATTATGAGTTTTACCTTAACGGGAAAAAGGTTGGATCCAGTGTATTGGGGCCCGGCAGGACAGATTTTCGGAAAAGGATACTATATTCTACTTATGATGTAACAGAACAGCTAAAAAAAGGATTGAATGTTGCCGGAATAATACTTGGTAATGGAGCCTATCGTATTTATAAGGTCGAGAACAGGTACGGCTGGGGAGGTCGTGGTGCACGTATGAATACTCCACGTGCAGTAATGCAGATGGATATAACTTATATGGATGGGAGCAAAAGTAGAATAATTACGGATAAATCGTGGAAATTCTCAGATAGCCCGGTTACTTTTAATCATATTTACGGGGGAGAAGACTATGATGCAAGGCGGGAGAAACCCGGTTGGTCAACGGCTGATTTTGATATGTCAAACTGGCAAGAGGTTGCAGTTGTAACCACACCCGGGGTAGTTTTGCAATCGCAACTTATGCCGCCAATGAAAGTTATTAAAACCATTCATCCTGTTGCTGAAACTAATCCGGAAGCCGGTATTTACCTGTATGATATGGGCCAGAATTTTCCTGGTTGGTGGCGACTCCATGTAAAGGGTGCATCAGGAGTGACATTGCGTGTTCGCGGAGCAGAAACACTTAATGATTCAATTTTCCCAAAACCACTGCAACCTGGTGATTTTCTCAGCACAAAGTATGCATATCACTCCCGCGTATGGACTGATTATACTCTTAAAGGAGATGGTACCGAAGTTTATGAACCAGGATTCTTTTATACGGGGTTTCGGTATGTTGAAGTAACTACCGGTAACCCTGAAGATATAGAATCATTAAAAATAGAGGGACGTGTAGTACACACTGCGCTTGAATATAATGGACAGTTTGAAACGTCTGATTCCTTATTGAATAAAATTTACAGGGCTGTAAAATGGTCGCAAATTGGTAATACTCACAGTGTTCCCACGGATTGTCCTCATCGGGAAAAAGGCGGTTATAATGGTGATGGTCAGATTATTGCAGAAACGTCTATACATGATTTTCAAATGGCATCATTATATACAAAATGGTTGGATGATATGCGTGATTCACAGTATGAGAATGGAAGGATACCTAATACATCGCCTACCCTGGTTGGCGGATATGGTGGCGGAATTGCATGGGGAAGTGCATATATTCTTATTCCATGGTGGATGTATCAGTACTATAATGACATAAGAATAATGAAGGATCATTATTTATCAATGAAGCACTACATCAGTTACCTGAATAACCTGGCAAAAACAGATGCCAATCCTGGTGAGCCATATATAATTAATGACTTTGGAGGATATTGGGATTCTTTAGGGGAGTGGTGTGCCCCGGGACAATCTGACGGACCAAATCACCCGATGGTTAGTACTTATTATTATTGGCTCAATACATCTGTGATGGTAAAAATTGCAACAGTGCTTGGTCATGATGAAGATGCCCTGAAATATTCAGCATTGGCGGATACTATTAAAAGGGAGCTAAACAGGAAATTTTTTAATGCTGAGACAAATCTTTACGGTTCTGATACATTATATCAAACATACCAGCTGCTGGCTTTGGCAGGTGATATAATACCAAAAGGACATCGTGAGGATGTGTTACAAAATTTAATTGATGATATCAATATTACACATAACGGACATTTGAATACCGGTATTATCGGAACCAAATATCTGTGGCAGGTACTGGCACATGCCGGTCGTTGTGACCTGGCATACACTGTGGTAACCCAAACCACATACCCTGGTTATGGATACTGGATAGCAAATGGAGCAACAACCCTTTGGGAATATTGGTCGGGAAAAAAATCTCATAATCATCAGATGTTTGGTTCGGTTTCAGAGTTCTTCTATAAATACCTTGCCGGTATCAGGTCTCCCATGGATTTGGAAACAACATCCGGATATAAACATATTCATATTCAACCTTATGTGCCTGAGGGATTATCCTCTGTTAAAGCTTCCCTGAAAACTATCAGAGGCAAAGTTGAATCGGACTGGCAGAACCAACCTGGTTTATTCCGGTTAAAGGTAGTGATCCCTGCAAACAGTGATGCTTCAATATGCATCCCGTTATTAGATTTCGAAAATATATCTGTTACGGAAAATGGTAATCCTGTATGGGAAAATAATGCTTTTATTGAAGGTGTTGACGGTGTAACCAACGCCTCAGTGGATAATGGACTTATTACCTTTTCAACAGGCTCAGGGTCTTATG
>DRFJ01000026.1 GCA_011050615.1 Bacteroidota bacterium | reverse complement strand
CTCTCGCAGCAATACTGCAAGGACTGCTCCTACTCAAAGGGCAACTACCTCTCGCAGCAATACTGCAAGGACTGCTCCTACTCAAAGGGCAACTACCTCTCGCAGCAGTTCTGTAAAAGTCTCAACAGGTAGGAACAGCTCTGGTTCAGCAACGGTTAATCAGAGAAAGGCACCCGTCAGGAGCTCAAGAACTGCTGTATCGAATAACAGTAATGCAGGACGAAAAAGCAGCCGTGTGAGCAAATCAGTCAACACTGCAAGGAAGAGTACAAATGCAAGAACTGAAACGACAACCAAAACACGTCGCAAGTAATTAAATTTTATTAATCAGTTATAATCCATGTGCTGCTGACCAAATAAGTTTTTTCCCTTATTTTAGAATGTTAAAAATTAAACACCGGTTCTGAAAAATAAGCAAGCCGTATTGAATGCCTTGAATCTTATCACTAAATTAGCAGGGATTGATTAGTTACAACACCGGTAATATGGATTTTAAACTGATTCTAGAATTTCTTATTGACCTGAGCTTTAATAACAACAGAGCCTGGTTTAAAGAAAACAACGACGTTTATCAACGGGCAAAATCAGGCTTCGGGCAATTTATAGAAACCCTTCTTCCAAAAATAAAACAGCTTGATGAGAGCATTGATGTGACAACCCCGGCCGAATGTATTTTCCGGATTTTCAGGGATGTAAGATTTTCGGAGAATAAAGAACCCTACAAAACAAATTTTGGAGCCTTCATTGCAAAGGGAGGAAGAAAAGGGCCCCATGCGGGATATTACCTCCACGTTGAGCCTGACAGGTCCTTCATTGGAGGAGGAATTTACATGCCCGAATCAAATATGCTAAGGGCCATCAGGACCGGGATTTATGAAAATATTGATGAGTTTAAAGGTATCATTAACAGGGATGAGTTCAGGGAATATTTCCCTGAAATTTTTGGAGAGAAGCTAAAACTGCCACCCAAAGGATTTCCAAAAGATTTTAAGGATATTGACCTGCTTAAGCATAAACACTACGCTGTGGCTCATAATGTGGAAAACACATTCTGGACCCGGAGTGATATATTATTTAATGATCTATTGGATATATTTAGAGTCCAATATCCCTTTAACAGTTTTTTAAACAGGGCAGTCGAAAAATCATTATAGTTTTTTAAATATATATTACATGAAAACCCTTATTGTTTATTATTCAAACAAGGGCAGCAATAGATACCTGGCATACAAGATAGCCGGGGCCCTGGTATGTGAAATGGAAGAGATCAAGCCACGACTTAATGTTTTTACTCTGTTTTTGATAAACATACATCTGGGTATTAAGTCATTAAAGCACAATATAGAGGACTTCGACACTATTATTCTCTGTGGTCCCATCTGGATGGGCAGGTTCATCCCTCCCCTGCGCAGTTTTGTCAATAAATACCATGAAAGTATAAGGAAGTTAATTTTTGTCACCTGCTGTGGCAGCCCTTACAGCAAAAAAGACGAAAAATTAGGTCACGGTTTGGTATTCAAGGAAGTGGAGAAAATAATGAACGATAAATGCCTGTTTTGTCAGGCCTTTCCTGTAGGCCTGGTTTTACCTGATGACCAGATGGAGGATCCCGAAGCATTTATGAAAACCCATTTAAATAATGATAATTTCAAAGGAGAAATTCAGGAACGACTTGACGGTTTCATCCAAAAGGTAAAAGAATCCGCAGGGCCGTAAAATTTTCTATCCCGGTCACAGCAACTTTAAAAAGTATGGCCATTATCTGATAATTTCCTATCTTTATTAACGGAATAGGAATTTATGCTGTATTTAACTAACAGGTGCTGTATGAAAACAATCAAATTGATTAGACGCAGGCACAGAGGTATGACCTGTATTTTCATTTACTGTGAGTATGATCAGGTCTTTAACAGGCTGGTGAGGGATTTCCATGGTATAAAATGGAGTAATTCCACGTCATCCTGGTATGTAATCGAACATGAGGGATGTGTCAGAAACATTATTGGATATTTTAAAAATAATTTTAGAATTGATGCCACCAATTTGCATCAATCAGGAGAGGTATCAGGAAAAAATATGCACGACAATCATACCGTTTCCGGCAGTTTCATGGGACCGGTCAGAATGACGGTTGATGCAGTAAAAAGCAAATTGGTAATCAAGTTCATGGGCAGATACGACAAAAAATGGATCTCTGAATTAAGACAATATTGCAGGCCCTATTATGACGCCATCAGGAAAGAATGGCATTTACCTGCAAGCAAGGTAATTATTGACTCCCTGACCGACTATTTTCATAATGAGGGGGTGCAGGTTATTTTCAAGAAAGCTGTTAAACCGAAGATTGTTAAAGAAGCCCGTGAAAACATCATTAATGAAATACGGAAAAGACACTTATCTGCTGAAATCGACAATAGCATTAATGACCTTCGTCAATTTTTACAGGAGCAAAGGTACAGTAGGCACACTATAGATTCGTATATATCACATTTAGAGCTATTTTTTAAATATTTACATCATAAGCAACCGGTAGATATTAACAATGATAACATTTCTGAATTTATGGATGCAGTTGTTATCAAACAAGGATACTCAGCTTCATTTCAGAACCAGTTATTATCAGCAATAAAGGCATATTATTATTATCACGGAAGGGGAAAAACAAACCTGGAAGAAATAAAACGACCCAGGAAGAGCAAGCCGTTACCACATGTATTATCAAAGGAAGAAGTAACAAGGATACTTCAGTGCACCAGGAATATCAAGCACAGGTTGCTACTATACATCATCTATTCATGTGGTTTAAGGCGAAGCGAAGTAATAAATATCAGGTTAAGCGATCTAAACCGGGACAGAAAGGCTTTACATATCAGGTCAGGCAAGGGTAATATTGACCGTGTGGTACCTGTATCAGATAAAGTATGGAGCAGGCTTGATGAATACCTTGTAGCATACAATCCCGCAGTATATTTATTTGAAGGACAGAATGGGGGCAAATATTCAGTGGGCAGCGTATACCATGTCTTTTGTCAGTCATTGAAGAGGGCCGGTATAGATAAGGATCTTGGAGTACACAGTTTGCGTCACAGTTATGCGACCCATTTACATGAAGGAGGTCTGGACATCAGGTACATCCAGGAGTTACTGGGTCACAAGAGCAGCAAGACAACAGAGATATACACCCATGTCAGCAGGAGGAATTTACTTACCATTAAAAACCCACTGGATGACCTGGATGTTCAATAGTCACATTAAAAAAAATGACACAAGAATCAGATATAACTACTAACAACTACTTATATTCAATCTTTCTCACCATACCCCCTGTTTCTTAAGAATATTTTGTAACTTTCCTAATCATAAAAACAAGTTATAATTCAGTGCGGGTGCGTTGCGGCTCAAAGATAAAATGAGCAGGTAAGAAAGATCTTTCAGGCGGGCTTCGACTCCGAGCCGCTCAGGAGGAAATTAACAGGAATTGTATCTGTGGTT
>DRFJ01000034.1 GCA_011050615.1 Bacteroidota bacterium | reverse complement strand
GAAAAAGATGTGGAAATACTGGTAGATGGTTTTCCAATGGATTATGTAACCGGAGAGGACGGCCGGTTTATCTTAACAGTGCAAAATATAGGGGAATATACCTTTACACCACAGTTTCACGATCATGGTTTTACGCCTTCCGAAAGTACTTTTATTATAGATGACGATCTGGAAGATGTGTTTTTTGAAGATACAACAACCTATTTGCTTGAGGGAACGGTTTCCGGTCCCTGCGATATATATATTGGAACGGCAGACCTGAGGATCTACGGCAAGACCGGTGCTTGTTTTGATACCCTAATTACCAGCGATGGCCTGGGGCATTACAGTGTTATGTTACCTGCCTGGGATTATTTTATCGAATTGCAAACCTTTTATACTGAGGATCCGGACATCGTTACTTCAACTGAAGTAGAGGAGTATTTTAATATGCCCAAAGAAGCAGACCTAAGAACAGGAGATTATACGCTGAACTATATTTACCGTAAAGCGCCTGAAGTGCAGATTACCGGATTTGATAATTATGGATGTGGGGCTGTTTATGATGGAATACCTATTGTTGAACAGGGCCAATACTACAGCCTGAACATTAATGTAATAGAGAATTTTGGTGGAAGCAGCTGCAATACCGACACCGGATTTGTAATTGTCGGTTATTATCCAGCTGAAGGTGCGTCGCAAATAGATACCCTGGAGCTAATAAACGGAACAGTGGTTTATGAATTCATACCCGACAGGCCAAATATAGTTGCTCCCCATTTGAACCTATTTGAAGTAACGGCATTCGTTGAAGATGAAACCGATTATGAAGGACAGCAAATACTTGTAGTCGGGAATCGGCCAAGAGAAGCTACTTTTGTGAGTGTTTCCCCGGAAATTCCTTTTCTAATCTTGCGTGATCCACCCGGAGATGCCAGTTACAGCTATTTAAATCAAAGCACAACTTTTAACCATGCATTTAGTCTTTCAGGATCAACAGGCGGAAGCATTAATGCCTGGGCACAGGTGAAGCTAGGCGCGAAATTTGAAGCCGGACAGTTTGTTTTCGTAGAATCAGAAGTATGGGGACAGGTAAATAGTTCACTTGAAATTGGTGCTACAGTTTCAAGTCAAACCGAATTATCGCTTAGCATAACCAACAGCGAAAACTTTTCCACTTCCGGAAACGATGAGATTACCGGGGAAGTCGGGGATGTATTTGGAGGGGCTTCGCTGAACATGCTCTACGCCCTTACCGATATCGTTAGTTATAATCCAGATAGTTGCCTGGTTAACAGTTCTGTGGATATGGTAATGGCTCCCGAAGGGTTTAAAACAACCTTTATTTATACCGAAAACCATATCAGGGAAGTACTGATCCCTGGTCTGGAACAAATTCGCGACATTTATATTGCAACAGAAAATGATTCGGCAGATATTTATCAAAACCAGATTCAAACCTGGGAGCAAATACTCGCTCTAAATATCCAGCTAAAAAATGATGCCGCATTTATAGAAAACCGATCCTTCAGTGCCGGAGCCCCTTATGAATCAAGTGAGGAAATTACCACTAGTCTTTCGAGTTCAATTGAATTTAGTATGTATATCGAACAGGCCGTTGCCCTGGAAGCCGGGTTTGAATTTGGTGGAAGTGGTGTAAGCGGTGGTGTGGATGTGAAGTTCCGCGTTGAAGTAGGAAGTTCCATTTCAGGTGGTATTAGCAGTACCGTAACAACCGGATATGTTTTGGATGATGATGACGTAGGGGACTTTTTTAGTGTTGATATTCTGGAAGATTACACTTACGGGACCCCCACATTTAAAATGGTTAGTGGCCGAAGCAGTTGTCCATGGGAAACAAGTACACAGCCCAGAGATGGTGTTCAGTTATTGTCAAATACCTACACTCAGGATGTAGAAAATCCTGATGATCCGGCAGTTTTTATCTTAAGTCTTGGCAATACAAGCCAAAGCGATGAAGAAAGAACCTATGACCTGGTTTTTCTACAGGAAAGCAATCCCGATGGAGCTGTTATTACCCTTGGAGGAAGCGAGGTCCAGGGGGGAATTCCAACGCCATTTACCATTCCTGCGGGAAGTGCTATAGATGCTACAGTTACTGTGAACCGTGGACCAACTGCATATGATTACAATAACATAAGATTTGTACTCTCATCGCCTTGTGATGGATCAATAAATGATGAGGCTGCTTTATCTGCACATTTTCAAAGCACCTGTTCTGACATCTCCCTTGGGAAACCATTAAATAATTGGGTGATTAATCAGGATAGCGAAAATTTACTTCAGGTTCAGTTAACAAATTACGACCTGAGTACGCTGGAATCTCTTGCAGTGCAATATTCGATACATGATGCAAATAGCTGGATTACTGCTATACTATATGATGTAAGCCAACTGGATCCTGACAATACAGACCTGGATCTTTCTTTTGTAGGAGTTCCAGATGGAGAATATGATATACGGGCTAAAATTTCGTGCGGGAATATTATCAGGTACTCCGAACTCCGAAGTGGAATTGTTGACAGAACACCTCCGGCTGTTTTTGGATTGCCTTCACCAACAGATGGTACTTTAGATGCAGGGGACTTGATTTCTGTGGATTTCAATGAGTTGTTAAATTGCATGAACCTGATGCCGGGAAATGTTTCATTAACAAATATTGATAACGACCAGCAAATCAATGTTAATGCCGGATGTTCCGGAGATAAAATCATTATTGTAGCAGATACAACAGGATTGGATTTCGAGGATAATACTTTTAGAGTTGATATTATTAATGTAGAAGATCTCTATGGAAATAAAGCAGATACCATAAGTTGGGTTTTCGATGTACCCGGACCGGAATCTTTCGAAACCGAAGAGGGTGGGGATACCGATGGCGATGGCATTATAAATGGCATTGACAACTGCCCATTATCATACAACCCCGATCAGGCTGATATGGACGATGACGGAATTGGTGATATTTGTGATGGTGATATTGACGGCGATGGCGTAAACAATGACGTTGATAATTGTCCTTTTGTTCCAAATCCCGGCCAGGAAGATTCTAATTCAAATGGAATTGGGGATGCTTGTGATGTAACAGGTATTGAGGAATTTACTTCAGATGAGGGTTTTCATATCTTTAGTAATTATCCCAATCCTGTCAGAATCGAAACAAAATTCAAATACGAGCTGCCTGTACATTCCAAAGTAGTTATCAAAATAATAGACATTAGCGGAAAAGTAATTGAGGTGCTTGATGAGGAGATACTACCTCCGGGCATTCATGAGACAACCTGGTTCGCCGGTTCACAAAAAAGTGGTATTTATTTCTATATCATTTCTTTTACTAAACCCGATGATACGGTAATTACAAAAACAATGAAAATGATAATCAATAAATAGAAACATAAACCAAAAAAGCCGGCTAATCGCTGGCTTTTTTGGTTTAATCCCCTATGTAATCCGTCAAACTCTATTGGCTAGTACAACTTTTGCTTTTCATTATAAG
>DRFJ01000061.1 GCA_011050615.1 Bacteroidota bacterium | reverse complement strand
GATTGCATCTGTTAGATCTTTCACAACCTGAGTGTAAACCTCCCCTACCGTATTACGTGAAGGATAATTATTCTCTGTTTTCAGAACAACAGGTACACCCAGGTTGCTCTGACCAGCGGAATATGGTTGGGAATATAAACGTACCATATCCCAATGAGACAATGCCCTTAAAAAGAGACATTCTCCTTTTAGAACATTCAATTGCTCCTGTGTAACACCTTCTTCTGTAAAACCATCATCTATGGTATTAATCACATTATTTGCCCTTGCAATAGTTTGATAAGCAGTGGTCCATAGGTTTGAAGTTGATGAAGCAGTATTATTCCACAAATATTCATTAATATATCTTCCTGATGATACGG
The DNA here is from genome assembly GCA_011050615.1 of Bacteroidota bacterium. Taxonomy (GTDB): domain Bacteria; phylum Bacteroidota; class Bacteroidia; order Bacteroidales; family VadinHA17; genus UBA9300. The sequence continues at coordinate 3,330 of DRFJ01000061.1, read as the reverse complement.
GTCCTCGTTTAGCAAGCCCGCCTTTTAGGTCAGCAGTTATTTCAAATCCTGCACCATACCAGTTTGTAGAACAAAGACCTCCGTATGCGCCCGCAGTAGCACTCTCGAGTCCCTCATACGTTGATAATGTAAGTTCGTTAGACTGAGACAATCTGGGCGTTACGTTTAAATAATCCTTACTACATGAAGTAATAAAGATTATTAGTAAACATGATAAAATGATTTTATATTTTGTTGTTTTCATAACACAAAGGATTTTTATTTTTGATTAAAATGACAGTTCTATCCCTAACATAAATTTCTTTGTCTGTGGATAAATACCAAAGCCAGTGCCTTGAACTCCCCGTTCAGGATCAAAAAAGTCAACATTATGAAACGTATACAGATTAACAGCGCTGGCATAAATTCTCAGACTTTGTAATTTGATCTTATCCAGGATGGCATTTGAAAAACCATAGGATAATGTAACATCCTTTATCCTCAGATAATCACCATCATACATATGACGTGTACTCCGATATTCTCTTGATTGTGTTGCATTATCTGCAATAGGTTTTGGATTTCTGGTAATATCTCCGGGTTTTTTCCAGTAATCTGTAGCAATATTTACCTGATTTCTAAGCCAAAAGGCGCCATCGGAATTCAAATAGCGTTCTTCTTCAATAAGTACCTGATTACCCGTCTTAAACATTAACGTCGTATTCAATGATAATCCTTTCCAAGATAATAACGTATTAAAACCACCTGTGAATTTTGGCTCAGGTGAACCGGCAACGATACGACGTGCATCAGAATATTTATTCGTCAGCTCACCGCTGTCATTATACCACAATGCCACTCCGTTGGCCGGATTGACACCGGCATAATCATATAAATAAAAGCTGTGAAGTCTTTCACCAACTTTATGAACAATACGGTTGTTATCCGGATCAATAAATTGCTTATCTTTCCCCAGATCAAGTATTTCACTTTCATTATATGCTACATTAAATCCCAGATTCCAGGTAAAATCGGATGTCTTAAATACTTTGGCGTCAATCATAAACTCAAATCCCTGATTACTGAGTTTTCCGATATTTTTCCGTATAGAAGAAAATCCCGAAGTACGTGAAAGCGGATAATTCAACAACATATCTTCGGTAAATCTTTTATACACATCTAAAGACCCGGTAAAAATGTCAAAAAATGCATAGTCAAGGCCGATATTATACTCACGATTAGTTTCCCACCCCAGATCAGGATTGGCAGGTTGCGTGGGAACAAATCCACTAACCCCGTTATATTGATATGATCCATACAATCCGAACTGTTCATAGTTCCCAATATTAAAATTACCGCTCAAACCATAACTGCCACGCAACTTTAATAAATTAACAATACTGCTGTTTTCCAAGAATGCTTCATTGGATATATTCCAGGACAAACCAACCGACCAAAAAGTCCCCCATTTATTATTTTCTCCAAACCTGGAAGAACCATCACGACGGACACTGCCTTGTAAAAAATAACGATTATCATAATTATAACTCAATAAACCAAAGTAGGACAATAAAGTGTATTCGGATTCCTCATAATCTGCTTCGTCTTTATCTGATGTGGAAGTTGTCGGAAAAGGAATGTTCGGATCGACATCAGGTGAATAAATATAATAAGAATTATAATTATATTTCGTTGCTTCCTGACCCGCAGTAGCGCTTATCGTATGCACACCGAAAGTGTTATTATAAGTCAAAAGGTTAGAAGTAGTAAGTTGTCCATATTTAGAACGAGAGGTCTGCAAAGTTCCTTTTGTTACGGTAAGATCAGCTTTGGGAGACCAATACCTTCTGCCTTCTCCATCCATATATTCATAGTTATTGGTAGTTCTAAATTTAAGCCCCTTGTATAAATCTATATCCACGTAAATGTTTCCATTTATTCTATTTTGTTTTTCCCACTGTTCATCATACTCTGCATTTGCTCGCGGGTTAGTATTCATCCAGGAAGGAATATTCAGATTATAGGATCCGTCTTCATTCCTGATTTTGTCAAGCGGGGAAATCAGCAAGCCGGCAAATATCGGGTTTACAAAATACAGACTCTGCATGGCCACATCATTACTATTAAGATTGGCCACATTTATATGTGTTCCTACCTTAAGCCATTTTTTTACTTGATGGTCCAGATTCAATCTTCCCTGGAACCTTTCAAAACCAATATCGTAAAAAACCCCTTCATGTTTCTGATAACTGCCGGAAAAATAATGTGTGGTTTTAGTATTACCTCCTTCAATACTAAGCTCGGCATTATATATGGGACCTCTTCGGGTAAGCTCATCCAACCAATTTGTTCTTGTCGAGTCTTTGTATGATTCAGGAAAATAGTAGCGGGGATTTGAGCTATCATCAGGGTTGCCCCCGGCATTAATAACTGCATCTCTCTGATATTGTAACCAGTCATCGAATTTCATGGTGCCGTAATGGTTATCGTTTGCCAACTGGTCAAAACCATAGGAAGTACGAAATGAAATCCTGCTTTCTCCCGCTTTTCCTGATTTCGTTGTAATCAGAATTACACCGTTCGCTGCACGAGAGCCATAAACAGCCGCTGCTGCCGCATCTTTCAAAACCGTTATTGATTCAATATCAGCAGGATTAATGGCAGATAATGCATTACTGGTATTAGTAAAGTAAGACTGGTCTCCCTGCATCACCGGGACACCATCAACAACATATAAAGGTTGATTTCCGGCAAGAATAGAACTGTTGCCGCGGATCCTTACCTGAACATTACTTCCAGGCTGACCTGATGTAGATGAAATAACAACCCCGGCCATTTTTCCGGAAAGCATTTTATCAAAACTTGTTTCAGGAATATCCTTCAGGCTCTTTGTCTCAACAGTGCTTACCGAACCTGTTTTTGCCTCCCGCTTTTGGGTACCATAAGCTGTAATGATGATCTCATCCAATCCCAGAACATCCGGCTCCATCACAACATCTATAACAGACTGATCGCCAATATCCCTGGTAACCGACTTCATTCCAACAAACTTAAACTCCAAAGTCTTAGCATTCGCAGGAACAGCAATGCTATAATGCCCCTGATAATCCGTAATCGTCCCCATTGAAGTCCCCACAACAACGATATTCACACCAGGCAACGGAGAACCATCTTCGGCACTCGTTACTGTTCCGCTAATTGTTTTCGTTTGAGCCAGCAATTGCAAAGCTCCAATCAAAAACATTGTTAGAAAAACAATTGTTTTTTTCATAGACAAATTTTTTAGGTTTATTAAATTAACAAAAAAAGCTGGTCAAAGTAAATATATTTTTTTTCTGCAAACAAAAAAAT
>DRFJ01000005.1 GCA_011050615.1 Bacteroidota bacterium | reverse complement strand
TGTAACTGACCATCGTAATAGATCCGGTCGTTTCCGGTCTGTCCCCATGAACCACGAATCTTAAAGTCGTCGAAAAAACCGATATTATCACTCCAGAAACCTTCTTCGGAAATTCGCCATCCCAGTGAAACTCCCGGGAAGAAACCATACTGGTCATCAAACATATATGAACCATCATAACGCATCACCAGTTCGGCAAGATATTTTTGCCCGTAACTGTAATTGACGCGGCCAAAATAACTTCTGCGTGCAAACTGTGAAGCGGACCCGTTATTGGACATGTACTCATCTGTGGCACCCGCAAATAGTTCATCAATATCACTTGCCACATAATTTTTCCTGAAGGCGCTCATCCAGTTATCCAGTCCATTCTGACTTTCAGTTCCTGCCATTACCTTGAAATTGTTTTTTGCAATAGCATGTTCGTATGTTACATAAGCGTTATAGGTCAATTTATATGCATCGGTAGCATTCTGTGTTAACTGAGGTGCATCCAGTCCCCGTTTTCCACTAATTGTTTGAGGATCAGTAGTGGATCCATTCCATGTATAGAGATACCATGGAGTTTCAAACTGTTTGCGGTAACGCATATGTTTATCATAAGAGAAATTTCCCTGGACGGAAAGCCCTTCTACCCATGGAATCTTCATATTTAACCTGAGATTGGTCTGAAGGTGATAGTTCCTGTCATCGTTATAACCCGTGGCATCCGTAGTGGTAACTGCGGGGTTATGCCCATATTCAATATCCGGTCCGGGATCACCGTTGGGCCAGAAAGCTGGCATATTGGGTTTCCCGCGCATCAGCATTCTGAAGCTGTTCCACTGGCTCACTGTGGGGAAATGCCTGTTTTCTGATCTTCCGGCAACATCAAAGGAAACATCGATATTATCTGTTATTTGCCCATCAATGTTGCTTCGGAAATCCTGCTGGGAATAATAGGTGGCACTGTTATAGTAAGTTGCATCCTGAAATTTGTTTCCTAATGAAAGGAAATATCTTAATCTCTCACTACCACCTGAAATGGAAATATTCTCATTATGCTGCATAGACCATGGTTTGAATACTTCATCAAACCAGTCTGTATTAGGGTGTCCCCAGGGATCAGATCCGTCACTGTATGCCTGGATATCCGCTGCGGAATAGACCTGGTTCAATCCCGAGCCGGGATCGTTGTAATAAGCAATCTCATTCAGCATCGTGGAATAGGTTGCAGCATCAGCCATGTCTGGTATCACGGTAGGTTGCTGGGCGCCCATATTCATATCAATAGTGATAGTTGGTTTTCCAATCTTACCACGCTTGGTTGTGATCAGTATTACACCATTGGCAGCCTGAGTGCCGTAAATAGCAGCTGAAGCGTCTTTCAGCACAGTAAAGCTCTCAATCACAGCTGGATTAAGCCGGTCCAGAGTCCGGTTAGGAATTCCGTCAATAACGATCAACGGGTTGTTATCTCCCAGTGTGTTTGCACCACGTATTCTGAGGGTGGCTCCATCGTATCCCGGTTCGCCGCTCCTGTTATACGCAAACAGTCCGGGAACACGACCTACCAGTGTGTTACTGAAGTTGGTAGTAGGGGATTGTTTGAGTTCATCACCCTGTACGGCACTAACCGAACCTGTCAATGTGGTTCTGGCGGCAGTACCATAACCTATCACCACTACTTGTTCGAGTTGTGCATAGTCAGGTTCAAGAATTACATCAATTACACTTGAAGTACCAATTGGAACTTCCTGAGTCAACATACTTACATAAGAAAAAACTAAAGTAGCTCCCTCGGGTACAGTAATGGAAAAATTTCCATCAAGATCTGTAACAGTCCCCTTAGTCGTTCCTTTTTGCATAATAGTTGCTCCCGGAAGTGCCTGTCCTTCCTCAGAACTAGTCACAGTACCAGTGATCTGCCTGTCCTGGGCGATCGCCATTTGTATCCCAATTCCAATTAAGAATACAAATAGTAAAAAAAATGTTTTTAAGCCACATAAGTTTGGGCTGTGATTCTTTTTCATACAGTTTTGTTTTTAGGGTTAATAAAAATTAAAAATTCTGATTTATGTTGTTTATATATATTCACAAGAGAACCTGGAAAAAACAAAAGGGAACTTAAAGATTTAATTATCATAAGTATGATTTAACGATGATATCTATTTTCCGGACAAATTGGAAAATAAAAATGTTCGCATATCGCACACAATATCCTATATTCGAACACTTTATCAAAATTAAAAAATTATTATAATAAAAAAAAATAAATTGGATAGATTTTGATAAACTATTTAGACTTATTCAAAAAAGAAGCAAACGAAAAGTACGGCAAGCAACTATTAGCCAGTAACCAGCACCCAGTAACCAATTCAAGATACAAGAGTAGTATACTTAATTAATTGTTAGTTGTAATTATAATTTCTGCTTTTTGCAAACCATCTGATTCTGCCGTGAGTGTAACCGTACTTGCCTCTGTCCCTGAGTTTATAATGGCCATGCATTGTCCGTTGAAGGCTTTTCTCTGAAAAGCAATAAATGATTCCAAACTGGTCGGATCACCGTTACCCACAGCTATTAAAGAACCTCCGGTAATACTGAACTTCACAAGATTATCTGCTTTAGGACATACAACACCGTTCTTATCCAATATTCTTACAGTCACAAAGGAGAGATCCTTCCCATTAGCCTTAATGGTTTTTTTGTCAGCTACCAATTCAATTTTTGTTGGAAATGAGGCTGTTTTAATAATATTTTCTATTATCACATTGCCATCTTTATCAAGTCCTGTTGCTTTCAATTCCCCCGGTTCATATAAAACATTATCCCAGATTAGTCTGTATTTACCATATATTTTTGTCGGGTCTTTTTCTCTGATGCCCAAACTTATTCCATTCAGGAATAGCTCAACCGCATTAAAGCTTGTGTAACAATGAACTGAAACAGGTTTTCCTTCATGACCTTCCCAGTTCCAATGGGGAAGGAGGTGTAAAACCTCTTTATCACTCCAACGGCTCTGATAAAGATAAAACCTGTCTTTAGGGATACCGCACAGATCAATAATACCAAAATAAGAGCTTCTGGCAGGCCATTGTATATTATATGGTGTAGGTTCACCAAGATAGTCAAATCCTGTCCAGACAAATTCCCCGGCTATGAAAGGACATGAATCCTGTGCCATAAACTCGACATCCGGCGTATTTGCCCATGGGGGAAATTCCAGATCATAAGAGGAACTGTGATAGGGATCTCTTGTATAATGTATTTTTATTTCAGCAGGCTGGAAATATTCTCCCCTGGAACTGACAGTTGAAGCTGTTTCACTTGCATACATTTTCCAGTCAGGATGATTTGCATGAATAGTTTTATAGTATTGTGGTTTATAATTCCAGCCAGGGATATCAACAATATCTGCCATACCGTTTTGTATAGCTTCTTTCCAGTTGTCGAAACCGGCAGTAACAGGTCTTGTCGGGTCTTCTTCGTGACAAATGTCAGTTAGAAACTGACATATTTCTGCTCCATCCGGTTTACTTTGTTCCCTAATCTCATTTCCAATACTCCACATGATTACGGATGGATGATTTCTGTCTCTTTTGATAAATGCCCTTAGGTCCTTCTCAGCCCATTCTTCAAACAGGGTATTATACCCGTTTTTGCATTTCCCATATTTCCATTCGTCAAAAGCTTCATCGATAACAAGGAATCCCATCTCATCACATAAATCCAGCAATTCGGGAGCCGGGGGATTATGACTTGTTCTGATCGCATTGCAACCCATTTCCTGCAGTAATTTAAGCTGTCGCCTGATTGCTGATTTATTTACTGCTGCACCAAGCGGACCAAGGTCATGATGCATGCATACTCCTTTGAGTTCCAAGTGCCGGTC
>DRFJ01000069.1 GCA_011050615.1 Bacteroidota bacterium | reverse complement strand
GGGGAATCCGTTGCCCGGGGCGAATGTTGTTGTTAAAGGAACAACCCAGGGTACAGTAACTGATGCAAATGGAAAATACACTTTCAGTGTAGCTCCCGATGCAACCCTGGTGTTTTCTTTTGTAGGGTATCGGAGCCAGGAAATCCCTGTTGCAGGCAAAAGTGTTATCAATGTTACGATGATAGAGGAAGCTATAGGATTGGATGAGGTTGTTGCAATTGGGTACGGAACAAAGAAAAGGGTAAATTTAACAGGTGCTGTTTCGACTACTGATAAAGAGGTGCTGGAAAATCGGCCTGTAGCCAATGTTCAACAGGCTTTACAGGGTGTGGTTCCTAACCTGTTTATTACCACATCTGGTGAGACTGGTGAACCTGGTGCCAAGATGAAGATGAATATCAGGGGATTGACAACTATTGAAGGAAATAGTGACCCCTATGTGCTGGTAGATGGTGTTCCAATGGATATAAACGATGTTGACCCCTCTGATGTTGAATCTATTAGTGTATTAAAAGATGTCGCTTCCACTGCTATATACGGAGCAAGAGCAGCATATGGAGTAATTTTAGTTACTACCAAGAGTGGAGCAGGTAGCACTGGTGTCAATGTCACCTATTCAACCAACTTTGCTCGTACCTATATGTTAAATCAACCACACAACGCAGACGCTCTGTCTTTTGCGTATACGATGAACCAAGCGGCGATAAATTCCGGGAAAGCCCCATATTACGATGATCAGAAACTGAGTTGGATAAAACAAAACATGGAGAATCCGGGAAGCGCTCCTGAAGTGCTCCCAAAACCCGATGGCTTGTCTTGGGATCTTGGTGTTGAGGGACTTAATGCTTCAGCTGCTACTGATTGGGAATCAATAATTTGGAAAGATCATGGTCGCCGTATGAAACATAACCTGAATGTATCAGGCGGAAATGATCGAGTTAACTACTATATGTCCGGTAGCTTTTATGATGAAATGGGATTGTTGAAACCATCAGATGATTATTACAAACGGTATAATATTGATACAAAGGTCAGTGCAAAAGCTACGGACTGGCTGAAGTTGTCTGTTTTAGCCAAATATAGACAAGCAGCAAATGAAGCTCCAACTATTGGTTGGGTGGATTCGGGAGGACCGACAGAGGGTGGAAGGACATTCATTATGTTGCTTACGACCAGGATAAAACCTACCAAGCCAGCATATTTTCCCGGAACGAAAGTGTGGACTGGCAGGATAGGAGAAATGGAGAAAAATAAAATGCTTATAACAGAGAGGCAGTTAGTCGTGTCCCCTAGGATCACTCTTGAACCGGTGAAAGACTGGGTTACAAATGTCGAATTGAACTACCGGACAAATGATGATAGTCAAGTATCGACATTTCCACGGATTCCCACGGCAAGGCCTGATGGAAAGGGAGGATCAATAGTAATCTGGCCTAGCCAAGAACGTACCAGTTACAGGCCCAGAACGTTTTCTAACAAATATTTGTCACCTAATATTTATACAAGCTATACGAGAAGTTTTGGCAAGAATAATATAGATATTATGGCAGGTTATCAACAGGAGACGTATGAGTATTTTGACCTTTTTGCAGATGCTCCACATTTATTAACCGACGAAATACCCTCTATTAGCACCGCAGTTGGGACGAAGACCGTAGATGATAGAAAAGGACATTGGGCTACACAGAGTGTTTTTGGAAGGGTAAATTATAATTTCGCTGAAAAATACTTACTTGAGTTTAACTGCAGGTACGATGGTTCCTCAAGGTTTGCTCCGGGTGAGAGGTGGGGTTTCTTCCCCTCCGTATCTGCCGGTTGGGTTTTCTCAAAAGAAAATTTTTATCCACTGAAAAATACAATTGAATTTCTTAAGCTAAGAAGTTCTTATGGCTCCATCGGAAATCAAAATGTCGCCAACTATTTATATATTCCGACTATGCCGGTTAGTAAGGCTAGTTGGATATTTGGCGGCCAAAGAGTATGGTCGGTTGGGACACCAAATATGTCCAGTGTTAATTTAACTTGGGAAACTGTGAGTACGCTTGATTTTGGAATAGATATCTCGACCCTGGATAACAGGCTGGGTGCGACCTTTGACTGGTATGAGTCAAAGACAGGTAATCTTGTTGGCCCGGGAGAAGCTGTACCTGTACTTTTGGGAACCGCTGTGCCCAAGAAAAATGGAGGAGAGATAACAACCCGTGGATGGGAGCTTGAAATTTCCTGGAGAAACATGGTTGGTGATTTTGCCTATGGAATCAGGGGAGTTTTATCCGATTATAGAAGTAGGGTAACCGCTTATACGAATCCCACAAAGATATTAACCACTTATTACGAGGGAATGGAACTGGGTGAAATATGGGGGTTAGAAACAGCAGGTCTTTTCCAGTCTGTAGAAGAGGTCGAGTCCTGGCCGGTTGACCAATCATTCATATATTCCGGAGCCTGGAATCCGGGTGATATGAAATACGTTGATCAGAACGGGGACGGTAAGATTGATGTCGGGGACAATACCAAAGATAATCCCGGTGATAAAAAGATCATTGGAAACAATACACCAAGATATCAATTTGGAGTTAATTTGAATGCTTCCTGGAAAGGGTTTGATATTAATATGCTTATACAGGGTATTGCGAAAAGGGATCTTGATTTAAGGGGTCTTGGAGTTTTCAGGGGGCCTGCCAACGGACCATTGCATGCTAATGTATATGAAGAACACCTGGATTATTGGCGCGATAGTTCCAACCCGCTGGGGGCCAATCCCGATGGCTATTTTCCAACACCGTATGCTCAATACATTGGGCAAAATGCTAAAAACTACGATTATCCGACTACCCGTTATCTCCAAAACGGAGCATATGTGAGACTTAAAAATATACAAATTGGATATACCATTCCCAAAAGAATTAGTGAAAAAGTGGATGTTTCGATGGCCAGGATTTACGTGTCAGCCGAGAATTTTTTAACATATACAAAACTAATGATATTTGATCCTGAAGCATTCAAAGGGAGGACGGAAGGTTATCAAGGTCGTCCTGGAGACCAGTATCCCTTAAGTAGAGTTTATTCAGTGGGATTAAATGTTAATTTCTAAAAAATTAAAACCATGAAAAAGATAATTTATTTTACGCTATTTATATTTTCTGCAGGAATATTATTTAATTCCTGCGAGAAAGATCTGTTAGATAAAACTCCCCAAGACGCGATTTCAGACCCTGATTTCTGGAAAACTGAAGGAGATCTTGAACTCTATTTAAATGCCTTATATAATATTTTCCCACAGTGGGGAGGTGATGGTTCTGCTCCTTCTCCGGACCTTGGAACCGACATTATTATTGAATCACAAGAGTGGTGGGGTGGATCATATACCCGGCAGCTTGATGGAACAATTACGGTCCCAGCTTCCGGTGGAGGTTGGAATTGGGGAAATGTTCGCAGGGTAAACTATTTTCTGGAAAATGCGGATCGTGTGAAAGAAGGCAATTTGATTGAACATTACATCGGGGAGGGGTATTTTTTCAGGGCCTGGGTTTATTTTGACCTGCTCAGGAAATTTGGTGACTTGCCGATTGTAACGAAGGTATTAAATGTGGGTGATGAGGCATTATATGGTTCCCGGAGACCTAGGTCTGAAGTAGTTGATTTTATTCTTGATGACCTTGACATGGCTATTTCAAAAATGAAATATGCTAGTGATGTTGGGCCAGGCCGTTTAAATAAAGATGCTGCTACTTTGTTAAAAGCAAGAGTATGTTTGTATGAAGGTACCTGGGAGAAATATCATGCGGGAACAGTTTTTGCCGGAAGTACCAATGGGTCTGATTATTTACAAATGGCTGCAGATGCTGCCATGGAAGTTATTAATCAGGGTAACTATTCCCTATATACAACTGGGAATACTGATCAGGATTACTATGACATGTTTGTTCAACTCGATCTCAGTAGTAATCCGGAAGTGATACTTTGGAAACAATATGCAGCTGATAGTTATACTGAGAGTGTCGGTAATTCTATGTGGAATCATCCAAACACACAGGGTATGACACATGGAATGACAAAAAATTACTTATGTAAGGATGGCTTGCCCATTGCCGTGAGTCCACTTTTTGTGGGGGATGATTCCCTATCAGTGATCGAGATTAATCGTGACACAAGGCTTGATAATACAATAATGGTCCCGGGCGAATTAGATTATGTATCATTAACTGGTGATTCATCTTTTTATGAAGTACCCTATATGGTTCGATGCCCGACGGGCTATGCACTTCAAAAATGGCGGACAACCTGGTTAGAACCGGAAAGGAACGGCAGGACGTGGTTTATTCCTTATATTTACATGAGATATGCCGAAGCTCTTTTAATCTATGCCGAAGCCAAAGCAGAATTAGGTACATTAACTCAGGCTGATGTTGATATGACTATAAATAAGTTAAGGGACAGGGTTGGTATGCCGCATCTGATTTTGGGTTCTATTACGCCTGATCCCGATTGGCCGGATTATGGATATCCGCTGCCCGACTATTTATATGAAATCAGAAGAGAACGCGTGGTGGAATTGTTTGGTGAAGGTTTCCGGTTTGATGATCTGATGCGTTGGAGAGCACACAGTCTATTTGTTGGTAAGAGACCAATAGGTACTATGTATACCGATGACATCAAAGCGGTTTATC
>DRFJ01000036.1 GCA_011050615.1 Bacteroidota bacterium | reverse complement strand
GATTCATTGCCTAATCGGAGTAATTCCAGGGAGATGAATCTCCGACAGATATTATAGAAATTGTATATTGGCAGGACAAATAGCCATGCCAAAAGAGGAGAAAGACTATATCATTGAATTGAAAAAAGGAAGCTTTTCTGCTTTCGATCATATTTTTTCGTTCTATAAGGAACGTCTGTATGCCTTTGCTATCGGGTATCTAAAAGTTTCCGAAGATGCACAGGAACTGGTCCAGGAAGTGTTTGTGAAAGTATGGGAGAACCGGGAAACAATAGATGAAACCAGATCATTTAATTCTTATTTATTCACCATATCGAAGAATACAATCCTAAATTATTTCCGAAAAAGGGCAACTGAGCAATCTTATATAGATTACATCAAACAGCATACCCATCTGACATACAATAAAGCGGAAGATGAGCTTGAATATGAGGCGCTACTGAAAAAGGCAAACACAGTTATTGAACAGCTACCTTCCAGACAGAAAGAGATTTACCGCTTAAGCCGGGAAAAGGGCTTGTCGAATGAAGAGATCGCACGGAAACTGCGCATTTCAAAAAAAACCGTTGAGAATCAGGTCACACTCGCTATGAAGTTTCTGCGCGAACAGTTGGGCCGGGAGAAATTGTATGTGCTCCTTTTTATTGCATTATTCCTGTAGAAATTAGTATTACCAGATATTTATTGAAATAATCCTTATTTGATCCGGGAGTTCAGAAAGGGTTAAGTGTATTATGTTAAGTGTATTACTCTATGACAAGAAATCCATAGAATGAATATTAATCACATAGTAGTTTGGTTAGTTGGTTTAGTTTTAGGTTAGAATGAAGGGAAAATGCCTGTTCACTTTGGTGAGTGGGTATTTCCTTTCAAATGTGTTTTGGAATGAGAACAAAAATAGAGATAGAGAAACTTTTAGATGATTTTTTTCATAACCGGATTCCTGTTGGATACCTGGAAGAAGCGATCAGGGTATTGGCTGAAAAACCGGAGAGCGTTGATATTGATCAGTTAATGAGAGAGCACTGGAGAGAGAAAAGTACCCTGAAAATGCCAAATGAGAAGGAGTTTAACGTTTTACTGGATAATATACACCACCGGATAAATCTTATTGAAGAAAACAAAATCCGGACACTACCCGGGAAAAGAGAGCTGAAAGGTAAGTATGTGAAGATGATCCATAAATTGACGAGAGTTGCCGCAGTCTTGTTTATCCCATTATTGGTATCCTCTCTACTCTATTTCACAAAGCAAATCAATAGAAATAAGGAAACCAAAAGCATCAGTTATAGTGAAATATATACACCTATGGCGGCAAAGACAAAATTCATGCTGCCTGACAGTACCAAGGTTTGGTTGAATTCGGGCAGCACATTAAAATATCCAAGCTCATTTACCGGGAAGACAAGAGAGGTTTCGCTTACGGGAGAGGGCTATTTTGAAGTATCTGAAAACCCTGAATTACCTTTTGTTGTAAAAACAGCAAAAATAGATGTTACAGCCTTAGGAACCTCCTTTAATGTGATGGCATATCCGGAAGACTGTAAAGTAAAAACAACACTGGTTACAGGTCAAGTGAAAGTAGATAAAATAAGTACAGGAACATCTCTCTATTTGAAACCTTCGTACCAGGTCGTCCTGGATACAAATACTGGGAAAATGATTGTATCACAGGTTGATACGCGTTTTTACACATCCTGGAAAGACGGCAAGCTTATTTTTAGAAACGAACCCTTGGAGTATGTTGTATATCAGCTTCAAAGATGGTTTAATTGCACCATATATATTGAGGATGAAGGATTGAGAAAGTTCAGATATACGGGATGTATTGAAATGGAGACATTAAGGGAGCTGCTGGAACTGATCAATATTACCACACCGGTACAATCTACCTATAATCAAGAAACACGTGAAATATGGCTCGAACCAAAATAGCATCTGAATAAGCAAAAAGACAGGAAAGTGCTGATGACACTTTCCTGTCAAGTCAATAAAGTTTGTGTGACCAAATGATTTACTAACTCAAAACAAAGTTATGAAGAAAAAACTAATCTACCTGAAAAATGTATTTTTCGGAAAAACACTAAAAATCATGAAAATCAGCTTTTTCCTGTTCTTTGTAGGTGTTTTCCAGGTTTTTGCAGCAAACAATTATGCACAAAGCCAGAAACTAACACTCTCCATGGAAAATACAACGATTGCCGAAGCACTACAGACAATCGAAGACCAGAGCGAATTCAAATTCTTTTACAATAACCAGTTGGTCGATATCGAACAATTGGTTACAGTAAAAGCGAAAAAAGATAACATCTGGGGTGTGCTGGACCAGGTTTTACCCAAAGCCGGCATCACCTATTATGTGGTAGGAAAACAGGTTGCCCTGTTCAACGATACACCAGGAGGTAATAAAGATATGATGCAACAACCTCAAACGGTCACCGGAACAGTAACCGATGAAAACGGGGAACCTTTGCCTGGATTAAGTATTATCATAAAAGGTACAACCGATGGTACCGTCACAAATCTGGAAGGAGGGTATTCAATAGAAGTTGAAGGGCCATCAACGGTGTTGGTTTTTTCTTTTATTGGATATATTACCCAGGAAGTAATTGTTGGGGAACAGACAGTAATTGACATTAATCTAGGTCAGGACATCCTTGGCTTAGAGGAAGTTGTAGTTATTGGATATGGTACTCAGAAACGCACAAATATTACTGGTTCTGTCGCAACAGCCGGAGAGGAGTCTATCGAAGGTGAACCAGTAGCAACTGCTTCACAGGCATTGCAAGGTGATATAAGCGGAGTTACTATCCGTCAAATGGGTGGGCAACCTGGCGCCGAATCGTCTGAAATCCGGATTCGGGGGTATGGTACCTTTAGTAGTGCCGGGAACGATCCGCTCGTTTTGATTGATGGCATTACCGGCTCTATCGATGACGTGAATCCAAGCGATATTAAAAACATATCTGTTCTAAAAGATGCCGCTTCAGCAGCTATTTACGGTGCACGAGCAGCTAATGGGGTTATCCTGGTGGAAACCAAAAGGGGTAAAGCTGGCAAAATGGAAATATCCTATAACGGCTATGTGGGCTTTAGTGAGCTGGCAGACAGTCCGCAGTTTGTCGATTCCTGGAATTATGCCTTAGCTTACAATGAAGGCTTGGAAAATATGGGACTCGGCACAAAATATAGTGAGGAGGATATCCAGAAGTTTATGTCAGGTGAAGATCCTGATAACTACCCCAACGATGACCACTATCAAATGGCCTTCGATAACAAAGCTTTTCAAACCAAGCACGATCTCACAATGAGTGGCGGGAATTCTACCACAAGCTACCTTTTTTCTGTTGGATACCTCAGGAATGATGGTATTCTACAAAACAATATCTATGACAATTATAATGACAATCTGCTTAATTACTACAACCAATATACCACAAGATTAAATGTAGATAGCAAGCTTAGCAAGAAGGTTCATTTAAGAGTAAATATGTCTGGCAGAGCAGGTGACGACCATGCCCCTGGAGCTTTTACGGGTGATAAAACTATGGAACGGCTGGTAACCAGGATTACCAGAATGAGCGCAGCTTTGCCGGCACGGACTTCGGATGGTTGGTATGGCAGGGTCGACAGGGGATGTCCTTGGGGTGCAATCGATAGTGAAACTCACGAGTTAGACAAGACTTACCATTTTATGGGTAACGTCGATCTGGAATACAATATTTTTGGTCCTATTACCCTAATCGGCAGGGCAGGATACAATCTTAACTCATTAAACTACAGGAAATATGTAGCTGAAATGCAAGTTACACCTGATCTTTTACAAACTCCCTCGAAGCTTTGGGTAGACTGGAATAACAGCAGGGAACGCACCCTCGAGGCTCTGGCAAAATACGATCAGAGTTTTGAAAATCATGAAATCCATGTTCTGGCTGGTTTTTCTCAAATAGCACATAGTTTCAACTATTTAAGTGCTTTCAGGGACGGCTTTCCAACCAATGAATTATATGAACTGAATGTAGCCAGTTCTGAAAATCAAACAGGTACCAGTGGGGCTACAGAATGGGCTCTGGTTTCCTATTTTGGCAGGTTGCAGTATGCTTACATGGGTAAGTATCTCTTTGAAGCCAATGCACGATACGATGGATCCTCACGTTTTGGTACCGGGAATAAATTCGGCCTTTTCCCCTCTTTCTCGTTGGGCTGGAGGGTTTCAGAGGAGCAATTCATTAAGGATGGGCTCCCTTGGATATATAACCTAAAACTGCGAGGATCATGGGGTGAACTTGGAAACCAGCAGATTGGTGCTTATCCCTATCAGGCAACAATGTCCACAGGTGCCAATTATGTTCTGGGGAATGAAGTGTATCCGGGGGCTGCGATTACCACAGTAGCCAACGAGGATATTACGTGGGAAACGACAAGAATCATTGATGTAGGATTAGATTTTTCTGTATTCAAAGGGAAACTAGCATTATCTGTTGACTATTTTGACAAGAAAACCAGCGATATCCTATACAATATCACCACAGCCGGTGTATTGGGATTGAACTCGTCACCGGTAAATGCAGGAGAAGTTGCAAATAAGGGATGGGATTTCAGCCTAAGGTATAAGAATTCGCACGGTGATCTGTCATACAGTATCACTCCCAATTTCTTATACGTGGATACAGAAGTATTATCCCTGGCCGGTGTTGAGAAAGATATCCAACAGGGCTTATTTATTGGAGAACCTTTAAATGCAATTTACGGCTATGTGGCCGATGGATTATATGTTGATCAGCAAGACATCGATAATTCTCCAGAACAAGCGTACGTTCCGGCACCAGGTGATATCAAGTACAAAGATATTAGTGGTCCCGACGGGGTCCCTGATGGGGTAGTGGATGCAGAATACGACAGGACTGTAATTGGGCAGACGTCGGCAAAGTATAATTATGGGGCCCAGTTTGCTGTGAATTACAAAGGATTTGATTTTTCACTCACAGTGCATGGTGCCGCTGGTATGAAAAGGAATTTAGAAAACTATGCAGCCAGAGCATTTGCAAATAAATCAAATGTTCAACAATGGATGTGGGATAACAGGTGGACGACAGAAAATCCGGATCCAAACGCCATCTACCCACGGTTTTTCCATCATGGTGAAGGCCGCAGCCAGCCTTATGCCTGGTATTCGACTTTCTGGTCATGGGATGCTTCGTACCTAAAAATAAAATCAGTGCAAATTGGGTATACTTTGCCTTCATCACTTACCAATGCCCTGAATATCAGCAGTATGCGGCTATATATTTCAGGACGTAACCTCTATACCTTTGATAACTATTATCCAGGATGGGATCCGGAAATCAGGGTAGAATCTGCACAGGGAGGAAGGCATTATCCCATGACAAGGACTTACGTATTCGGTGTTAATGTTAAATTTTAAAAGTGAAACAAGATGAAACTTATAATAAATAGAATACTATTTTCAATTGGGTTGGTGTTG
Source organism: Bacteroidota bacterium (assembly GCA_011050615.1). Lineage (GTDB taxonomy): Bacteria > Bacteroidota > Bacteroidia > Bacteroidales > VadinHA17 > UBA9300. The sequence goes on along the minus strand of DRFJ01000036.1, from coordinate 379 downwards.
TTATCCACCTCTTGTGAAACAGATCTACTTGATAAACAACCTCTGGATGAACTTGCATCGGAAAATTTCTGGATTACGGAAAATGATGCAAAACTAGCATTGGCAGGAGTTTATAATAATGCCGATGCGTGGGGGGGGCATTCTAATTTCATTGCTATGTTCGATGCTTGTACCGATAATTGTATCAGAACCCAAATCCACTCCTACCCCTTCAATTTAGGCACTTTAACTCCTTCAGATGGCGTGATTCTTTATTACTGGAACAGTTCTTATAGTCATATTACCGCGTGTAACAATTTTTTGGAAAATATTGATCGCATAGAAGAACTGGATGCTTCAAAAAAAGCAGAAATGGTTGCTGAAGTTAGGTTTCTGAGGG
>DRFJ01000029.1 GCA_011050615.1 Bacteroidota bacterium | reverse complement strand
TAAAATGCTCACCCAGAATTTTTGATAATTCATCAACACCATACTCCATTACCTCATTGCCATGAGGATCAATAATGGTGATGTGTTCTTTATTGAGCGAACAACGCGTTTGAATCAGTAATAACATTAATACACATAACCATAATAAACGGGTGGAAAATTCGGGTTTCATGATATACAAATATTTTTGTCTTTAAAAAATTTCAAAGAATCCCCGTGTTCTTGGAACAGGGTTCACAATATCATTCCGATACATATATTTACCGTTGACATAAAGCTGATCATTGCGGGCGGGACATATACACTGATTTATCCGAATAGACTCCAAAAGAAATATGCCATTTACTCTTATTACTCTTACGTCTGATCCCGTATTGACTCACAACAGGACAGTGATTGCCGGAAGAATTTGTAAATATAAAACAGAGGTTGCCAGATAGCTAACAACCTCTGTTTATTTATTTATCAGAGATAAAGAGTCAAATGGTTAATAACCATTATTTCGGCGTAATTTTAAACTTATATGAAGGTGTATCATCATAACCTGACCACGCCACATCAATAAGTAATTCCTTTTGCAATATCTTATATGTACCAGCTGTTCCCTTGTGGAAAGTTATATTATACCCTTCTGCTGTAACAGTCGCATCCTTCGTCAGGGTCAGTTCACCCTCATAAGTTGTTTCGTTGTAGGATTCAAATTTTAATTCGAAAACAACTTCTGAAGACTCGCCATATCCCCACAAATCGAATTTCACCTTTAGCAGGCTACAGTCATCATCTATTTTTTCACCGGTACAATAAGTAGGGGGATAAGACTCCCATACCAGATCCGCACAATTCAGGTCACCAACCCAAACATCAGCCACACAATCCACTCCGGCCGGTTCAAGCGTTTTAAAAGACACCTCATTACCATAGGCTATACCTTTTTTCATATTAATGGCGAAAGCCCTCACGTAATAAGTAGTGCCTATTGTAAGAGGTGACATTATGCTGGTAAAACTTCCTGTGCCAAAATCCTCGTTAGTTGCATTATCATCTAGGGTTGGACCAGGATGAGTGCTATAACATACTCCTCTTGCAATTACTTGTGAACCTCCATCACTTATTACTGTACCACCACCGACCGCTGATGTCTCCTGAATGTCAGTTACCTCTGCTGTTGTTACTTCTGGCAGCGTGTATTCTTCTTTACTACAGCTTATGGTAAACAAGTATAGGAATCCTATAAATAATAACGGGACAAACAGAATACGATATTTATTCTTTTTCATAATACTTTGATTTTATTATTAGCAAATTTACAAACCTTACTCCCAACCCGGATTCTGTGTCAGGTCAGGATTTAATGTTAACTCATTTATTGGCAAAGGCAATAAGTAATCCCGTTCAGGATTAAAGCCGTATCCTCCGTTGGGGCCTGTTAATCTATATTTTAAGGGATCAAGGTATCCATCGTCATTAGCCGGCATATTTGCATCCACTTGCTTTAATTCGTCGGTATAATAAGGACCTATAAATCGTTTTCCAATCCAATAATTGTGGGCTCTCCAACGCATCAAGTCGTCAAAACGAAATCCTTCGCCATACAATTCTGTCACGCGTTCTCTTCTGATTTCATACAAATAGTCGGGCAGCGGATATCCATAATCCGGCCAATTGGGATCAGGCGTAATAGAACCCAAAATCAGGTGCGGCATACCAACCCTGTCCCTTAACTGATTAATGGTCAGGTCAACATCAGCCTGAGTTAATGTCCCTAATTCTGCCTTAGCTTCAGCATAAATCAATAAGGCCTCGGCAAAACGGAATAAAATATAATCGACATCATGATTGTGTGGTCCTACTGCAGGATCAACTTTTATGAGGCGGAATTTTTGTGATTCAATACCGGTGCCACAATTGTATAAATCCGGATTATAATAATATACTGTATCCGTTCCATCAATTCTTCTTATATCACCGGGGACCATAATTGTCTGGGCAAGTCTTGGATCGCGATTAATCTCTATCAAAGGAAGAATACTGTCTCCCACAAAAAGCGGGCTAACGGCCGTGGGCAACCCATCTTTACATAAGTAAAATCGTGTCATATCCAAAGTAATCCCATAACCGTTTGGCCAATTCCACAATTGATTACTGAAATTTGTCCCGTAATCTTCCCTGTTATAATGTTTAAAGAACAGCACTTCCGGATTACCGGCATAATCCACCTTATTAAATAATTCGAAATAAACCGTATTAGGATCTCCTGTGACGAGGTGATAATTACCATCATCAATGACTTGCTTGGCGGCATTTGCTGCTTGTTGCAAATAGTCAGATCCATCAGTTTCTCCTCCAAAGACTGTGCCTTGATGATACTTCTCCCAGGTACCTGCATACAAAGCTACCCTTGCTTTAAATAGCAGGGCAATGTCTTTACTAAACCTGTTTCCGTGAGCTGTAAGTTCATGTCCATATTTCAATTTTGAGATTGCCTTATCAATATCGCTGAGAATAAAATCAGCAACCTCAGTTCTGGAACTGCGAGAACCATATAAAATATCCTCATCCTCTGTACTTACAGGTTTTGTTATTATTGGTAAGGCTCCAAAATTCCGGAAAAGTTCATAGTAAAACCATGCCCTGAACAAATAACCTTCTCCTATATAATGATCAACCATAGGATCATTTTCCTTAATACGATTTGCATTTTCAAGAAAATAGTTTATTCTGCGAACGTTGCCCCAGGACCATCCTCCACCAGAGGCCGGAACATTTATTACTCCATCCAGTCGGGAAGTCCAATCGTCACCATATGCATTAGGAGGGGGGAGAGCAAGGTCTGTTCCTACGTCATAGGTGGGGGCTTTACCTCCACCGGAAACCCACCAGCCCTCAATGTCATCATATAATCCATTTAGGTATAGTTCCAGGTCAGTTGCAGTATTCCAGAAATCCGGATCAGATATCTCATCCAGGGGTGTTTTATCTAAAAAATCCTTTTCACAGGAATTCAAAAACATTCCTAATAATATTATTAAAAAATAAAATATTTTTTTCATACCAATAATTTTTAGAAGTTAACATTTAATCCTATAGACCATGTCTTGCTTAATGGATACGCGTCGCCGGCTCCATACCATCTTCCCGCAAATGCTTCAGGATCAAAAAACATTAACTTTGTAAAAGTTAAAAGGTTTTCACCTGACAAATATAACCTAGCACTCGACATGGAAATTTTTTGGGTAATACGGCCAGGGAGAGTATAACCAATTTGGAAATTTTTAAGTCTTAAAAAAGCTCCGTTTTGGAGAAAATGATCGGTTGGATAACTGTAGTTCTTTTGGTTCTGCCCCCAATACTGAGCATAGGGACGTGGGAAATAGGCATCGGGATTAGCCCCTAAAGGGCTGGTTTCATCACGCCAATAGTCCAAGTGTCCTTTTAAAACATTATTATGCATTGGTCCGGCTGAAGGCCCCCTAAAAACTGCACTCCTCAGGTCAAGATCTCTTTTAGCAATCCCCTGCAGAAGAATTGAAAAATCAAATCCTTTCCATCTGGCACGCGCATTAAATCCATATACATATCTTGGCGTACTGTTTCCTATGATTTTCTTATCCCCGTGATTTTCTTTGGTGTTGTCTCCAATATCAATCTTACCGTCCCCGTTCTGATCTACATATTTCATGTCACCCGGAAACCAGGTACCGGAATATATATAACTCTGATCAACACCATAACTTTCAATATCTTGTTGGTCTTGGTAAAGACCAGCGGTTTCAAGTCCCCAAATTTCACCTAAGACCTCTCCGTCGTAATACCTGTTTAGTAGTTTAGTTGGGTTGTTATAATGCACTACGGTGCTTATGTGATCAGATAAAACCGCCCTTAATTCATAATTAAAATCCGGGCTTACCCTGTTTTTCCATGAAAGCTCAAGTTCCCATCCCCGGGTCCTTATCTCTCCTTCGTTTTTCTTTGGCACAGATGTTCCCAACACTGCAGGAGTGGGTTGTCCCGGTCCAACCAGGTCGGTTGTATGTGATTCATATGCGTCGAATGTCAGCCCTAAACGATTATTCAGGATCCCGAAATCAACTCCGAGATCATACGTAGCCACCTTTTCCCACGTTAAATCGATGCTAGTAAGATTTGGGGTACCAACAACCCAAGCACGTTCGTTAGCAAACAACCAATAATTTGTCTGACGGATCGGTAAATTTGGAATATATAAATAATTGGCAACATTTTGGTTACCGAGGACCCCATAAGAAGCTCTCAATTTTAATAAATCTATTTGATCTTGCAGTGAGAAAAAGTTCTCTTTTGAAATAACCCATCCAGCCGATACCGATGGAAATACGCCCCATCTCTTACCTTCTTCAAATCTGGAAGAGCCGTCAGCCCTTACATTAACCTCCAACAAATATTTTTCAGAAAAATTATAATTCAATCTTCCAAAAACACTTTGTGTAGCCCAGTGTCCTTTTCCGTCGTCAATAGTTTTCTCTCCGACACTTGTACTGAGGGAAGGAACTTTATTACTCAATAAATAAAAGGCCTGTGCATAGAGATTACTGTATTCATAGGCTTCCTGTTGATAACCTGCCATAATACGCAGGTTATGTGATCCAAAGGTTGTTGTATACGTTGAATAAATGTTTGGTGAAATATATGTATTTGTCGTCATGTTGGATCTGTATTGGGTTTCTGACTGGTTTTGTGGGACATAGGCTATTTCACCAGTTGGCCTGACCCAGGGGTACTGTTTGCAAAATCTTATATCTTCATCTTGATTGGCTTTGTAGTTCAATTCGATGTTTGTCACCCATCCTTTTAACGGCTCAAGAATTATCCTGGGAGAAATAACGAACTGTTTATTTGTTTTAATCTGCCGCATATTTTTCCACTCCTCAACTCTGGTTTGTTTGGTCCAAATATCTGTTCCGGGATACTTTGCCGGAGTACCTGGTTTTAATTTTCCAATCCAGTTCATAATCCATGCTCGTCCATAAAACTGGTTCCAAGGAAAATTTTCATGACCACGTCTGAATTTAGAAAGGAAAGAAAACTTCATCCAGGAAGTAGCTTGTGCACTAATCTTTGCATCTACATTATACCTGTTGAAAGCTTCATTACCAAATTTCAATAGTCCCTTTTCGTAAAAATATGCGCCGGAAACATAATAATTAATCTTTTCATTTCCACCGGATATACTTAAGTTATGCTTCACCATGGGGGCATATCTATTTACAATCAACGAAGTCAGGTTATCATTTGCTACTCCTTTTGTCCCCGTATTCATTATATCCCAATCCAGGCTGTCAGCAGTGGGTAACATGGCGGGGGCGCTTCCCGGTTCCACTAGATTTTGTGCCAATCGATTAAGGGCATCATCATCATAATATGGCGAACCCCCTGCATTGATTTTGGCTTCGTTCAATGCATATGCCCACTCAATGCCTTGTACTATTTCTGGCCAGATTGTGGGAGAACTCGCTCCATAGTTCATTCCATATGAAATTCTTGCACCTTTTTGCCCTTTTTTTGTTGTAATCAGAATTACTCCATACGCTGCCCTTGCCCCGTAAATAGCACTTGATGCAGCATCTTTCAAAACGGAAATAGATTCAATATCATTAGGATCGATATCGTTTATTCCCATTGGAATTCCATCAACTAAAACATAGGGGTTATTACTTCCTTCAAATGATGTTAAACCACGGATGTTCATACTCATATCTGAACCGGGTTCTCCACCTGCTACGGTAGGTGCAATGTTCAGATTAGGAACCAGTCCCTGCAATGCCTGCTGAACATTGGCTAACGGTCGATTTTCCAAGACCTCTTTATCGGTAGTCGAAACAGCACCAGTTAAATTTACCCTTTTCTGAGTACCGTATCCAACTGCAACAACCTCCTTCAATCCTATAGTTTCTTCTGTCATCGTAACATTGATAACACTTTTGCCTGCAACAGGGATTTCCTGGCTCCGATACCCCACAAAAGAAAACACCAGGGTTGCATCGGGAGCTACACTGAAAGTGTATTTTCCATTTGCATCAGTTACTGTACCCTGGGTTGTTCCTTTAACAACAACATTCGCCCCGGGCAACGGATTCCCC
>DRFJ01000064.1 GCA_011050615.1 Bacteroidota bacterium | reverse complement strand
GGTTGATGAATAAGAACCTGTACTATAGAACTTCAGCACTGTTCTGCCCTCATTAATCCTTTTTAGATAAGTCAGATTCCCGTTTCCTGATAATCTGTCAGAGATATCCTCGTTTTTACGCAGCATATCATTGACAAGCAGTCCGTTTTCGTATGTATATATATTAGAATTGAGAGGGTTATAAGCAGTATTATAAGATAAGTTGCCGTTTATTATCAGGTTATTCGATTCATTGAACAGATAGCGTGTGCCAAAATTAATACTGTGTGATGTGTCCCTTTTTGTTTGTTCGGTAAATTCATCCTGGATATATGGCCCTGTCTCACGGTAAGCTGTTGTTTTACTGCTTTCTTCAAGCTCTCTTTTGGTTCCGCTGCCCAGGTAACTGATAAAGAATCTTTGTTTGGGTTTGGGTGTATAGGAATAGTTTAATCCTGCAGCTCCCGATGTTGAATAACCGTTTATTGTTTCTCCGAAATTGACAGGGAATCCGTCACCGCCCAGGGAGATTTTAATACCTCCCCCCATACCCGACAAACCACCACTGAATGTAAGGTAGTCACCTACTGAAAAACCGTACTTATTAATATTATTTATCATACCCAGTGCGGCAAACTGGGTCTTATTACTGAACCTGTAAATATTTCCATTGCCCTGATAATGCTTACCTGTTCCTCCGCCGGCAAGTACTTCCCCAAAGATACCCTGCTTGCTGTCTTCGTCAAGGACAAGATTGAGGGTTTGATTCCTTAAACCGTCGTCTATACCCGTAAATTCTGATTCTTCCGATTTTTTATTATAAAGCTGGACCTTGTCAACAGTACTTGCCGGAAGGTTCTTGGTCGCTACTTTGTGGTCGTTCCCGAAGAATTCTTTGCCATCCACCAGCACGTTTCCTATTTCTTCACCCAGGGCCTTAATATTTCCTGCCCTGTCAACTTCAATCCCCGGAAGTTTCCTTATCAGGTCTTCAACAACGCCATCCGGGGCAACCTTGAATGCTTTTGCATCATATTCGATAGTGTCACTTTTTATTTTGAGCGGTATTCTTTCTCCGGTTACCGTCACTTCACCCATGGATACGGGCCTGGAGGTCATTATTACAGTACCAAGGTTCCCGTTATCTTCATAAGGAATTTCTATGTTATTATAAATAGTATTATAACCTATAAAAGCTATCTGCAGAAGGTAACTGCCTTCTTTTATGCCTTTGATCTCAAACCTGCCTTCTTTATTGCTTACACCGAAATACTGCAGGGTTGAATCGGCCGGGTTCAGTAAAACAACGGTGGCAGAGGGCATTGCCATAGCTTCTTCATCCAGTATCTCACCGTGAATACTGTAATTCTGGGCAAAAAGGGATAGGGGTATAATAAAGGCAACTAATGCTATTACTGTCCTCATTTTATATCTTACTTTCTGATTTTAATAACTACAGTTGCACCTTTGGTTGTTCCCTGTGCCTCCATTTCTTCCATTTTTTCCGCTACTATTTTATCAAATTCTTCTTTGGTGACTTTCTTTCCTTTTTTGGGCTTTTCAAATACCTCATCACCCGGGTCATCAAAGTTGATATTTGTGGCTTCAATTATTCTTTTTCCATTATCTATATCCACTTTGAGAACCATGCCGGGAAGATTGCAGTATTCAGATGGTCCGGCAGGGATATTTATGGCAGGAGTAAACCAAACCCTGGTAATAACACCGCTGGTATCTGTTTTTATTGCTTCCATACATGGGTAATCCAGTATTTCTTCCTGTTCCCCGAGAATTTTCCAGTTATTTTCGGGAAGATCACCGCTTATCAGGAATTTCCGGGTCATAAATTCTCGCTGTTCAATTGTTTTCTTTTTGTTTAGATCAATAAAATACCTGTTATCGGGCTCGGTCATTGTAATCCTGATATTTTTACCGGATTGCATTATTTCCTTTTCATTATTATCATTTTCCTGTTCCGCTTTTTTATATAATGAAGCTTCGGGGCTGAAATATAGAACCTTCCCTGATATTCTTTCTTTAGGCATATTCTGCAATGCTTCAGACATGGGACCTTCAATCTTGAATTCGAGTTTTACTTTTTCCTTATATTGAATAGTTCCTCTTTGATCCTGTGACCAGGCAATTACCGGTAAGGATAAAACAATAATTAATAAAGCCATTCGTTTCATAATTCCATATTTTAATTTTCTGGCATAAAAATATATACTCAAGATGTACCGGAGGGTTAAATTGCTGTAAATTAAGGTTAATTAAGGTTAATGCTTATTGCGTTTATGTTGCCTGACCTTATATTTGCAGAGAGAAACATGAGACTGCGTGATAATTATAAGTGGGTATCAGCACTGATGCTTATCAGTGAATTACTGATAATAGCTTTTTCTGCTTACTGGCTTTACGGGCAGTATATCAAAGAGAAAAACGGTCTTGAAAAGGAACTTTTACTAATATATAAACAATCGTATAATTCTGTTCTCGATTCATTGATTATAGACTATATAATTGAACCTGCCATCAGAGATAGCAGCAGTATGGCCAGGTATCAGTTTAATGGAAGCAATGAGATTATTGCCGGGAACCTTGCTGTGAATGATAGTTCCGGGAAAATGGCTTATCCGGATTCTGTAACAACAAACAGAACAGTTGAGATACAGCTCAGAACCACAGATTCGACCGGTGTATTCCAAAGACAGGGCTTAAATGATTCCCCAGGGAATAGCGAAGAGATGCTGATTAGAGGTGTCAAGGCATTTGTAATGTTCTCTTCTGACAGTGGCATGTTGCACAGTAATTACCTGAAAAGGGCTTCAGGGGGACAGGATTCCGTTATTTTTGTCGAAAACTACATTGAAAAGCTGTCGGAGAATAACTTTAATCTCATTCCCGGGTGGATTTCTTCAGACCGGTTTGACAAAGACAGCCTTATCAAGAGGGGAAGAATAGTAATAGGTGATTTTTCAAGCACAGTGCCTGCAGCAGTTTTTTCACGAAATACTATCTTTATTATAAAAAGGATTATTCCCCAGATTTTGTTTGCATTGATCCTGGTAATTCTAACAGGGATGGCATTTTTCCTTGCTCTAAGGAACATAAAGAAGCAACAACGCCTGAACGAGATAAGAAATAATTTTATCAGCAACATTTCACATGAACTGAAGACCCCCGTGTCAACTGTTAAGATCGCCATTGAGGCCCTGAAAAAATATGATACATCTAAAGGGAATAAGGAAACCAAAGCAGAATACCTGGAAATGGCAGGCAAGGAAATTAAAAGGCTGGAGCTTCTTATCTCAAAAGTACTGGATCATTCAATTATTGAGGAGGATGGCAGCATTCTAAATTTTGAAGAGGTTGACCTGGCCGGGCTTATTGATGATTCAATAAGATCACTGCAACCCATGATAAAGGCTAAAGGGGCCAGGGTGTCTTTTAAGCACCCGGAAAAGATTATCGTCAGTTGTGATCCTGTATATTTGCAGGGGGTTATTATCAACCTCTTTGATAACAGCCTTAAATATGGAAATGGAGACCCTGAAATAGCAGTGGATCTATCAACAAACGGGGATTATGCTGTATTAAAAGTGAGTGATAAGGGGCCTGGAATCCCTGAAGAGTACATAGGCAGGGTTTTTGACAAGTTTTTCAGGGTGCCACACCGCGACCTGCATAATGTTAAGGGTTATGGTTTAGGGTTAAGCTTTGTCTGCCTCATAGTTAAAATGCATAATGGCAGTATCGGGGTGAAGAACAATGTTGACGGATGTACTTTTACCATTAAAATACCGATGAGACAGGAGTGAAAAGAAGAGTGCTATACATAGAAGATGAAGAATTCCTGGGCAAGATAGTCAGTGACACACTGGAAAAGGAAGGATATGATGTCATCTGGCTTAAGGAAGGTTCGGGCATGATAAATATACTGGAAGAAACGAGGCCGGATATTTGTGTGATGGATATAATGCTTCCCAATATCGATGGTTATACACTTTCAAAGAATATTAAAGGATTATACCCGTGGATGCCTCTCATTTTCCTGACGGCAAAAAGTGAAACGAAGGATTTATTAAAAGGCTTTGACTGCGGTGGTACCGATTATATAAAAAAGCCCTTTAGCCTTGAAGAACTGATTGCAAGAATTGAGAACCAATTGCAGCTGTCAGGTGTCAGGGATAAGAATCATAAGGGCGAATCAGAAATTAAGATTGGGAGTTATAATTTTTTCCCGAATAAGTACGAGCTGGAGAAGGGTGGTAAGATAGCTAAACTGTCAAACAGGGATACAGAAATATTATCAGTACTTGCAGCCAATAAAAACAGGGTAGTTGACAGGAAAGACCTGTTATTGACCGTCTGGGGCGACAATTCCTTTTTTAATTCACGTAACCTTGATGTTTATATCCGGAAGTTAAGAAAGTATCTTTCAGAAGACCAGTCAGTTGAAATAAAAACCCTGAAAGGGAAGGGGTATATGCTTATGTGTTGAATCATTAAATTGTTTAATCGGGAAAAGAGATTTCAACAAACACGATTCAACGATTTAACCTTTATGATATTCTAATGTTCCGAAACCTTCAGGTTTACCTCATATCCTTTTACCACAAGTTCAGGCATTCCTTCCTTTTCTGTCCCTTTGATCCCTTCATATTCAAGATTGCTGCCATCTTTTATGTGTATTTTTGTTTTAAAGATATTATCATCGATATTCATTTCGGGATATTTGATAGTAGCTTTAAGCCTGCAGTCGAAATTGAAGGCAACACCCAGCTCAATATTAAGGTATTTACCATTAATATTTAATTCTTCAAGCTTCATACCAAGCCTGTCAACAGAAAAATCATCTTCATAAGCACTTTTTACGGTAAATTTCTTTTCAATCTCTTCTATCTCAAAATCACCATATTTTGTCTTTTCTATGTTCAGGGACCTAATCTTTTCAGCGGTAAGATTATCTTCATAAAATGAGGTTATATCAATAGTACCGGCGGTGGTAATATCAAACTCGGAATATTTTGACTCTATCCTGGCATCTGTTATCCTATCTGCAGCAAATTCGCATTCATAATTATCGGCCACAAGCTTCCCTGCCTGCCCTGTAGTGAGTTCACTGTATTTGGCTATATATTTAATGTCGCTGCAATTTTTAATTGTAAAATCATCTTCATAACTGTCAATATCCAGTATGCCAATGTTTTCTGAGTCTATATCGGAATATTTTGTAATGATTTTCATATTGCCTGCGTTACCTGTAGCCAGTTCACAGCTGTAGAGGTCAGCAACGATATCTTTCATGCCTGTGAAAGCCATCTCACTGTACTTGGCTGTAATTGACGCCGTACCACCCACAGACCCAGCGTACAACTCATCATCATATGAATCGAGTTTCAGCTCACCGTCAATATCATCCATGTTTATCTCGGAATATTTGGTGTTAAGTTCAAGACTAGCATTTTGAGGTATCCATATGGCACATTCCATTTTGAATTTCTTATATCTCACCTTATTAAAACCTTCCAGTACCATTGTAGAGAACCCCATAATATTAGTCCTGCTTTTCCAGAACTTTGAGTTTATCTCCGTTCTTCCGGCAGTGCTCTTGAATTCAAGATCCCTGAGGTAAGCGTCAACATCAGAGGCATCATCCTGGTTTCTGAATTCGGCCTGTATGGTCATATGGAATTCTATTTCAGGCTTATCCCAGGTATGTATTTCCATATCTGTATCATAATTATCCAATACAACCCAAGTATCGGTATTTACTTTATAGTTCCACTTATATGTCTTATCAATATCCTGTCCATCTGCGGTCTTCAGTCCAAAAATGGTTATGATGCACAAGCTCAGACTAAAGAGCAATATTTTCCTGGTTTTCATATTTTTGAGTTTTATTGGTTTCCATGATAATTAATTCGAGGATCCTTATTTTCTTCTCATAGGTATCGAATATTATATTTACTATCTTTTCGTTATAACCGTTTCTGTTGAGGTCATCCATTACTGTATTGTATATAGTGTCCAGCCTGTTAAGTTCTTCCACCAGTTCATTTACAATAACATTATCAATATCATCGAATGAGCCTATTTCCTGTTTCTTGTACCTGATAAGCTCTTTGTAATCCTTTTCTTTCTTGCCAAGTTCATTATCGATGCTGGCAAGTGTTATTCTTCTGTTAAGGGATATGTCTCCTATAATATCACTGATAACATAGCCGGCGAGCAGCGCGATAAGCACTATTGCGGCAATATTCCGGAAACGCATTAATATTATTTTCCCCCGGGGTTTTTCACTACCGTTTTTTTCATTATGAATACCACTGCGAATCCCTTCCCATATTGATTCATCATCAGGGGATTCAACATCGAGCTTCTTCCTGTTCTCTTTCAGATATTTTTCCAGATCAGTTGACATATATTTTATGTTTTAACATATTATTCAGCAGCATAAGAGCCCTTCTGTATTGTGTTTTACTGGTCGATTCACTTATTTCCAGCATTTCAGCTATCTCCCTGTGCTTGTAGTTTTCCAGGGCATGCAATACCAGCACTGTCCTGCAGCCGTCCGGTAATTCTTTGATCGCCTTATGGACAATTGTCGGATCAATCGAGTCTTCGGGTTCCAGGTATTCATCATAGCTTTCAAATTTATAATCTTCGATATCTTCAAAAATCACCCTGTTACTTCGTATATGTGATATACAGTTATTTATCACTATTCTTTTAAGCCAGCTGCCAAGGGCTTTTTCATTATTCAGCTCACCCAGCCTGCCAAAAGCGGTAATAAATGATTCCTGTAAAATATCTTCAGTATCCATCCTATTGTTCAATATCCTTATCGCAATATTATACATAGCCTTGGAATACATTTTATAAAGTATAAACTGGGCTTTAATATCGCCTTCGATACACTTTTCGATTATCCGTACCGTATGATCTCCGGTGTTAT
>DRFJ01000025.1 GCA_011050615.1 Bacteroidota bacterium | reverse complement strand
GATAATGTGCTGGATGAACTCGACCTGAAAGATATAAAGGATCTTAAAGTGGGAAGTCCCCTGAAAAAGATAATTAGCGGGGGTCAAAGAAAGAGGCTGAATATTGCCCTTGAACTGATAAGGGAACCCTCGGTATTATTCATTGATGAGCCCACCTCCGGGCTATCATCGGTGGATGCGGAGAATGTCATGAACCTCTTAAAGGAGCAATCAGATAACGGGAAACTGGTTATAGCAAACATACACCAGCCCTCGTCTTACCTGTATAAGATGTTCGATGAAATACTCATACTCGACAAGGGTGGTTACGAGATCTTTTACGGCAACCCCATGGAAGCCATAGTCTATTTTAGAAAGATGAGCAATCATGCCAACCCTGATGAAGAACAGTGTGCTGCCTGTGGAAATGTTAATACGGACCAGATGCTCCAGATTATTGACGCAAAGGTGGTTAATGAGCATGGCAAACTGACTAACACCCGAAAAGTATCGCCTGAAGAATGGTCAAGGTTATTCGATACACATATAAAGTACAGACAATCAACTTCAATAAAAAAAGAGAAAATACCCGAGAGTAATTTCAGCATACCAAATAAGCTGAAACAAATGGTGCTGTTTTTCAAAAGAGACCTTATATCAAAACTGGCAAATAAACAGTACCTGCTGATAACCCTGCTTGAAGCACCCCTGCTGGCTTTCATACTCGGCTATTTTACAAAATATATCGATATCTCGTCGGATAGCCCGGGGGACTATGTCTTCTATTATAATGAAAACCTCACTGCCTACCTTTTTATGTGTGTCATTGTTGCCCTCTTCCTGGGGCTGATAGTAAGTTCTGAAGAGATAATAAGAGACAGGAGGATACTTAAAAGGGAATCATTTCTAAACCTGAGCAGGGGCAGTTACCTTAATTCAAAAGTATTCCTCCTATTCCTTCTGTCTGCCATACAAACTCTTACATTTGTGGTGGTAGGCAATGTCATTCTTGAAATAAAGGGAATGACGGCAAGCTACTGGCTTATAATATTTTCAACAAGCTGCTTTGCCAACATGCTTGGCCTCAATATTTCATCGGGCTTTGACAGGGTAATCACCGTATATGTTCTGATACCCTTCCTGCTGATACCACAGTTGCTCTTCAGCGGCGTAATAGTAAAGTTTGATAAGCTCCACAGGTATTTTACCAACTTCGATTACGTCCCGGTAATAGGAGATATCATGACTTCCCGCTGGGCGTATGAAGCACTGGCTGTACATCAGTTCAAGGATAATAAATATCAGACTCTTATCTATGATAATGAAATGGATAAGAGCCAGAACTACTGGTACTATTCATTCCTTGTGCCCGAACTGGTAAAAAAAACACAGGAATGCAGGCTTGCTGTTGGGAGGGATGAATACCGTGATCACTTTGAGAACAATCTTTACAAACTTGAAAGGTATGTCGGGCTTTTATCCGAAAGGGCAGGGCTAGACAATAGGGATCTGATCGAAAATTATAATAAAAGCCACTTTGATACGGCCATTGCTAATCTCAGCCTTAAACGGCTTGATGTCCTGAGTAAATATTACAGGTCAGCCTTTCTGGCAGCGCTTGCTGCTTCCGATTCCAACAAGGCCGCCATTGAGGAAAGGAATGGCAGGGGCTATCTGGAAAAGCTGGAGATGGACCATCATAATGAAAACCTGGCAAATTTCTGCCTTAATCTCAGAAGTAAAGACCGTATCATTGAAACGAAGAAAAAACTGATCCAGAAAGCCGACCCGGTTTACATGTTGCCAACCTCACGCAAGGGAAGGGCTCATTTCTATGCTCCGTGCAAAAGAATAGGGAACCTGCATATTGACACCTACTGGTTTAACGTAGGAGCTATCTGGCTGCTGACACTCTTACTTTATATAAGCCTGTATACCGACCTTCTCAGGAAAACAATAAATTATTTCGGCCGGATCGAGAAAGTGTAAATGTCACAGTGTTTTATACAGCTCAAGTATCCTCTCTTCATATTCTTCATCTGCTATCAGCGTTCCCCAACCCCGGGTCTCCTGGTATAAACCGTCAAAGGCCGAACCGTGATAGCTACGGATAATATGAGGTATGCCTTCTTTATCCAGAATTTCCCGGATTCTCTGTGCTTCAAACTCATTTTCCAGTGTCAGTATTCGTTTGGTCATTTTTTTGTTATTCAGTTCTTCAGTTCTTCAGTTACTAAGTTATTCAGTTGTTCAGTTGTTCAGGGTTTTAGCCTCAGCCTTTACATTATTTCTTCTTTTTAAAGTTGTATTCCCGCCGGATGACTAATTCCGTTATTTCTCCTGATTCAGTACGTATAAATTCAAATGAGGTCCCATCATCTATGTTAAAGAATACGAGATCTGATTCCGGATATAAATCAAACTCAATTCCATCCCATTGCTGTGTGCCATGAAGATGATCATCTTTCATTTTAATCTCAAATATCATCTCATTACCCTGCCAGGTGATTGAGTAGTTGCCTGTAAATGAGTTCAACACCTCACCGGTCATCTCTACAGTCCTTTTCATTAATGGTTTATTAAATGACCAGTTATATACATGTGAGAATGACCTCATTATTTCAGGGATCAGCTGTCCCCCGTTGTCACTGTTTGTCATAATTGCAACTCCCTGTCCATTTCTGGCAAAAACCATAAGCTGGCACCTGTAACCCTTGTTGGCACCTCCATGGCTGAACCTGAGTGAGTCGCCTTCACCGCTTACACCGGGACCCAGACCATGGGAATTCATTTGTGGCGTAAGCATTTCTTCTGTCATCCACTGTGAAAGGATACTGTTTGATTTACCTTCCAGGGAGTTCTGAACCTCGAGGGCATATCTTAGAAGGTCAGTAGGCGTAGTCCATAGTCCGGCAGCGGCCATCTCCGGGTAAGTATGCCACCGCCCTTCTACCATGCTGCCATCCGGTTCGTGGCCAGCTGCTGCATTGGCCTCATATTCTGCAGGAAGAGGTTGCTGATAGGTACTGTTTGTCATTCCGATTTCAGACAGGACGGATTTTTCCATAAGTTCCGGGAAATCCATACCACTCATATCTGTTAGCATTTTTTGCATTACCGTATATCCGCCCCCGGAATAGCGATAGATTGAACCGGGGATGGTGTCAGGGTAAATTCTGCCGGAATTTGAAGGTTTTTCTCCATTCAGCACCTGAATTATTCCCGGCACGGTATCTGTGAAGGAATATCCTCCGAATCCATGAACCGTAAGGCCGGCTGAGTGGGATAAGATCCTTCTGAGTGTAACTTTCTCGTCCCTGGTGTATTCATTTTCTTCAAGCTGCCAGGCCTTAAGATATTGATTTACATCATCATCAAGACCCAACTTGCCTTCTTCCACCAATTGTAATGCAGCCAGGGCAGCAACAGGTTTACTTATGGATGCTGCCTGGAAGAGGGTGTTCTCATCGACCTGTCTGTTACTGTCAGCAGAAAGGTACCCGTATCCCTTTGCCCATTTAATTTCTCCGTCATTTATGAAAGCAATGCTTACACCCGGAACATTGTAATGTTCCATCCTCTCATAAATGCTATACGAAACCATTGTATCACCTTCAATGATCACTGCAGGCATTAGGTTGTTCCCGATCTTTTCGATCAGGGCAACATCTTTATCTGTTCCTTTTTGATTACAGGATGCAATTATAACAGCCAGCGACAGAAAGAAAATTATTAGTTTCTTCATTCAAATGATGTTATTGATTAAAAATATCTTAAATCTTAAAAACTTCATTTAAAAATCATATAGGTTCCATTCGCCACGGAATGGACGTTTCAGCAGGTCATTTGCACCTTCGTCATCGATAAACCTTTCGTGAGCCGGTGACCATTTGAGTGGTCTTTCCAGGTCATATGCTATGTTGATAATATTGCATAATGAAGCTGTGCGGTGACCTGTTTCAACATCTGACACGGGCTTAGTCCTGTTCTTTACGGCATCTATCCAGTCCTGGTAATGATTTTCACTCCTATACAGTCTTATATCACCGTGCCCTGCTTCTTTTTCAGTCAGGCCTTTTATGTCGGAGCGATAGAATTCCCTGCTTATCTCTATCTTACCTTCTGATCCCAGGAATTGCACCGCATTGAATTCGCCCCAGTCTTTATGGTACATTTCAACACCGTTATCATAAATCATCTTCATGCCTCGTTTGGCATGAGGTCCGGGTGCAATAAATTCAACGGGGCCTGAATTATCCATTCCCAATGCCCATTGTGCAATATCGAACATATGTGCTCCCCAGTCGGTTATATAACCACCACCAAAACCCCGGTATTCCCTCCAGAGGGCCCAACGTGTGTCTTCAATCGGCGGTGCAAGGTCGGGGTGATAGCTTCTGAAAAGTGAGGGTCCTACCCATAGATCCCAGTTAAGGTAACCGGGTGCATCGAAAGGTGGCAGCTCGCAGGCCCGGTGAGGATCGCCGACGCTCACATTTATTGTTTTTACCTCACCTATGTATCCGTTTCTCACCATTTCGCAGGCATGCCTGAAATTGCGCCATGATCGCTGCATATTGCCTGTCTGGAACACCCTGTTGTATTTACGGGTTGATGAGACCATGGCCCTGCCTTCGGCGACGGTGAGGGCCAGGGGTTTTTCACAGTAAATGTCCTTTCCCGCCTTCGCGGCATCCACAGCCATCATGGCATGCCAGTGGTCGGGAGTTGCTATAACAACAGCATCAATATCATCTCTTTCAAGCAGTTCCCTGTATTGTTCGTATATGTCAACCGCCTGCTTCCCTCCATCAAGTTTTTTGGAATTTGCTTTTTCTGCTTCTTTCCTGAAGTTGTTGAGCTTTATGCTGTCCACATCACAGGCTGCAAGCACTATGGTTTCAGGGCAGGCGTTAATGGAATTAAGCAGGCCATAGCTTTGCTTTCCGACACCTATATACCCAAGGTTTATCTTATCGTTGGGCATTATATGCCCGCGGCCTGACATTACACGACCCGGTATGATGGTCAAAGCCCCGGCACCAAGGGCGGCTTTCCCGATGAAATTCCTGCGGTTCATGATCTTAGTTTTTTGGATTTATTCTATAAATATAAGATATGTGAAGCTTAATTCAATGTATCGGAGAAAATAAAACGGATTGTTCACTTCGCTACGAGGTTTTTATAACTATTTTTTATTTTTATGCCATATCATATATGTTATGGAAATAATAATGGGGGTGCTGGCACCTGTTGTGATTATGGCTGCGATCTTTTTTCTCAATGCCTTTCTTCCCGGCATGTCAACTACCTTGGGGAAATACTTATGGCCACCGGTATCTTCCTCTGTACCGGATAACCGGGACTGTTATGGCTCTGGCTTTATCCTCTTTACTATGTCCTCCTGCTCTTTACCAGGCAGACAGATGATAACAAACGGTGCTCGGCAAAATACGAAGCGCTGTGGGATGAATATAAAGAGAGGGTACCCTGGCGCATTATTCCTCGAATCTGGTGATCAATCAGCCGGTAAAATGGTTCTTATCAGAGGTCGTACATTTTTCGGGTGTTATCCCCCATGATCCTTACTGCCATTTTACGCGGAAACACTCTCTGCATGAAAAATGATGAATAATGAATATCGATTAACGAATAATGAATGCTTTGTTTTATTTGCATTCTTTTTCTATTTTTGTTGCGCTAAAATAAGCAGCTCAAGGAGAGGTGGGTGAGTGGCTGAAACCACTGGTTTGCTAAACCAGCGTACTCTTAAAAGGGTACCGGGGGTTCGAATCCCCCTCTCTCCGCCTTGATTTTTGAATGCCATTGTAAATTAGATGTTTATGATGGCATTTCTTTTACTACACACTATTTTACACATAATAATACTTCAAAACCCTACTTGATTATCTGAAAAATAATCATTAGCACTTATTATTTGATATTTGTTGAAAATTATACCTCTCCGGATGGATAAAACTCATCTTTTATATAAAGAGTAGAGTTACATGCTACAATGTTTTTCACCAGGCGAAAAAAAGAATCCTTACGCAGGGGGAGTGGGTTTCGGAGGATTAATATCGGTTTTATTTTTGGTATCCCAGGCAGAATAGCAGTCAATGAATCCGTATCTGTGCGTATATACGTCAGGAAATATAATTTACCTGGAATTAGATTTGTTGCTAAGTTATTCTTATTGATCCTTAGTGCAACGAATTGACAAACCTTGAGATTGTGGCGTGTGCCCCCTACTTATTTGGTCCCAGCAATATGCTAATATACGACACCATACAAATTCTGAATCATAACTCGTGGAAGTCCAATATCCAGTTGATCTTCCTCCTTCAGAATAATAACTACCATAGGCGTTTCTATTACCAGCGGGAAGACCTGAAAATCCACTTTCATTACTACCGTTACCATCCTCAGCCCATCCATATTGAGTCTTCATCTTAAAGGCCTCATCTGTACCTCTATAGCTTTCACCATCTGCTTCTAGCCTACTCATGCCAAGATACATCTCTAGTTCTTTCCATTCCGCATCGCTTGGTACATGCCATCCTGTAGGACATACTCCTTGAACTCCACTTGGTATGTTATCACTACTTGTTTCTCCGTTCATAACAGCTGCCCAAGTATATAAAAGCCCATAACCATCCTCTAAGTACCCAGGATTGTCATTGTAATAGAAATAGTATTTTGTAGTTATGTCTTCATAAATATCTCCAACTCCTGTCCCGTCCACTAATGGAGTACCATCGTAGTAATGTTTTGATCTAAGGTTTTCAGCCATCCATGACTGTTCTCCTAATCTAATAGCTTTATATGAGTTCCCATCATAATCTGTAACCGTTCCCGTTGTATAGAAATTTACGGTATTGCCATAATAGGTCTCACCCAACTCATTGATTATATATGAGCGAACGTATATTTTAAATAATTCATATAAGCCTGTCAAATTGCTGGTAAATGAATCTTCGTCACCTACGTAAGGAATAGGTTGACACGGTACTATGTGAGTTGAAGAAGTATCCCAACAAATCCCTCGTTCTACTATTATCCATCCCCCATCATCAACAATCTCAACATTACACTGTGCACTTTCATCACCAATATTAAATACCTCAGATGTATTTAATACCACTTGACCATCATCGGTCAGGAAATTAATTTTATTTCCATAAGCAATCCCGTTTGCATTTGTTGCATATGCCCTAACGTAATATCTTGTATTCAGTTCAAGATTCTCTAAATTGCTTTCATATGTCCCTAACCCTACTCCATCAACAGTATGATTATCATTAATAGTTGGTAACGGATTCTCACTCCAACAGATACCTCTACTTGTTATTGTAAAACTTCCGTCGTTAGTAATTTCACCTCCACTAATTGCGGATTTTGCCTTTATATTTGTTGCATTTTTAGTAGTTACTTCAGGCAAACCATCATCTGTAGTAAAGCTCTCAGTGCTTCCATAGCTTGTACCTTCTGAATTGGTTGCAAAAGCTTGATAATAATAAGTTGTATTAATACTGAGATCGTTAAGGGTAGTTGAGAATTGTCCCTCACCTGTACCTGATTGAATCTTTGTCCCTTCAGTTACTGGATTTTCTGTAGCTCCAAAAAATACACCACGATCTATTATCTCAGAATAACCATTATTTGTGATATTACCACCAATAATAGCACTTATTGATTGTATATCTGATGGTCCTGTTGTTATTACTGTTGGTATTGTTTTAACGGTAATGTAATTAGTTTTAGATTCTTTATCTGATGCATAGTCATTTGATACTACAAGTTCAATAGTAAATATTCCTCCTAATTCATAATTATGAGAAGGATTCTGCTCATCACTGGTTTTTTTGTCACCAAAATCCCAGCTCCATGTATCTATAAATCCTGTCGAGTTGTCTGAAAAACTAATTGATTCACCTACAGAAATTTCAGTAATATCTGCGTTGAAATCAGCGAATACTGAGTTATCCGCAATACGAATTGTAATACTACTTTCTGAACTTGCATTTAAATCATCAATGGCCATAGCTTTTATTTCATGGTTGCCAATATCAACCTCATCTTTACTAGTATCCCATGAATAAAAAAAAGGGAAGTCTTCAATTGCGATAACGCCTATATTATCAATGAATATACGTACTTCTTCAAGGTTATTATCAATATCCTCGGCATCAACAGAAATATCAATTACTTCACCAAGTATAAATT
>DRFJ01000062.1 GCA_011050615.1 Bacteroidota bacterium | reverse complement strand
ACCATCAAACAGGATATTTTGATCCCGGCCTTTTGTCTTGTTTGATTGATGCAGTTTTCAGAGCTCCTGTTTTCCAGATAAACCCTTGAAGATTCTCAGTTTCATTTTTCGATTTAAAACATGGCTTGTATATTCTTGACCTATCCGTATACTGATTCTTGCTGTTTCCGGACAGTGATTCCTGCCTAAAACGGACACTGTTTTTGGGGCAACAAAAAAGGCACCAACGATTGTCAGCACGAGGAGAGCTTATGCCGTTTTACCTGCTGGATATATCCTTCCATCTCCGGGGAAAAGTCCTCCAGACGCCGGATCACATCTGCTATGGGTACACTGCTTTTTTGAACTGTTTTATTTGGCTTCCCCACATAACGTTCTTTACGGCCTGCTTCAGCCAAAGGGTGGGCAGCTATTTTTCCTCCTCCGGGTGAGTAAACCTCCAGGTGCTCTTCAGTGATCCGTACCACGCAGACCTCATGCATGTACTGCTGTGGAACCACGTAATGGTAACCTTTCCATTGTACGCAGGACTCCTGGTTTACTGTAAGGTGAACAATCTGTGATGTGTCAAAATGATGCACCGGAAGTCGCTGAAGAAAAGGAAGTTCATCCTGGTATATCTCAATGGGCCTTCTGCAGGTGGTGCCATGGATGCGCTGATCATTGATCTGAGTGAGCCACTCGTAAAGCTGCCGCCGAAGATCTTCCCGGTCCCTGAACTGGCGCCCCTTTAAAAAACTTCGCTCGAAGTAATAAAACGGCCGCTCTGCCTTCAGGTTCTCAGTGGGCTTTCCCGGGGTAATGGTAAGGGGGCGGAACCGGTAATGGGTGGCGAACTCAAGGGACTTACGGTTAAAGACTGCTTTCCCCATCTCCCAGTGATCCACGCAGGCCTTCTGGTTGTCGCTCTTAATCTCAAGGGGTACACCATCCAGGTAAATAAAGGCAGAGATCAGCTCCTGAAAAAGGGTCCCCTGGGTCTTGTCATCCACCAGGGACATGTACTGCCGCCGTGAATAAGACAAGATGTAACTAAAAAAAGTGACCCGCCGGGTTTCCCCGGTCAACGTAAAGGTTATATTGTAATCGCTCCAGTTATGATTGGCCCGCTGGCCCGGGTCCGTTTCCACCATCGTCAGGGGCGTTTTTGACCCCACCTGCCGAACCTGTTTGAGATAGTAACGCAGGATCGTTATCTCCCCGTCAAAACCCTTCTCACAGATCAACTCGAAGATCCGCTGCGCGGTGATATCCGGGTATTTTTCCAATAGTTCACTGATGTACTTCTTGTAAGGGTACAGCTTGCTTGGCCTTCGTTTTTTTGGTCCGATCTGCTCCTGGGGGGTGGTATCGCGTAAAACCCTTTTTGATACCAGTACCCTGCGGATACGTTTTCGTGATACAACAAGCTCACGGGAGATCGTACGAATCACCTGGGCAACAGCCACCTGATTGCCGCGCGGCAACCGCATCAATTTGTATCTCTTTGATCTGGTTGTGCAAGGGGTGGGTTTTTTTCTGCCGGTAAATTTAAAAGGACCATCCCTCACCTGCAATCGTGGTCCCATTTACAATTAAGAACCAATTTGTCGGAAAACTGCTTCTCTGACCGACAGTAGCTGCAATTGAGCTATAAACGAGGTCCCATTTACAATCTTTCCCTTTTTTATCGTGATTAACCCATAAGCACCATTGCCATTGGTCTGGGGAGATAACGAGGTCCCATTTACAATCATAGATCCAGTATCTTTTTGACGCTTTTTGTTGCGTTCCTTTTGCTTTTCCCGATTGCGTACCACATACTCAGGATGATCAGAACGGTACTGTTTCTGATATTCATGTGCGGGATAAGCATCTCGCCACGCCTTTTGAGCAATCAGGTGCTTCTTTCGATAAGGAGGATCGTTATGATAACGTTTCTTCTTTCTTAAACTCCTCCTAACTTGCTGATATTTGGGCGATGAACAATACTTCTGTTGCTTTTTTATTCGGTGATTACATGGAAATACCTTTCCACAATTTTGACAGGTAAATGTACGGGGCATGGATATTTATTTTCAAACCCCTAAAGATGGCAATAATTAGATGGTGCCGTTTTTTAACCATAAGTGGGTGAGGTTTTAACCTTTGTTAAAATCCAGCTCTTCAAATGGCATCTCAAGTGCAATGTACTGCCGGATATACTTCTTTACTGTATTATGGCTGCAGCCGCTTTTTTCACTGATGGTATTCTTGCTTACACCCTCGGTGTACAACCTGATAATCAATCTTACTTTTTTCATGTGCGTTAAATGATTTGGCATAAATGATTAATAAAAGTTAACCCGGGTACTTTAATCATTTATGCTTTAATCAGCACAAGAAAAGTCTTAAATTAGGGGTGGTCAATTTTCGCCGGCTCAAGGTGGTCAGTTCCCTTTGGCGCAGTGGTCAATTTAATCCGTCATTGGGGTGATCAATCGAAATCGGCGGAAAGAGGTCAATTTTTCCGTTTTTTCCACCAGACCAATAAATAGGACCACCATTACCAGGTTGGCTGTTCAGTCAGCCATTCCCAGTCTTGGCAGAATGATATCCGAGGATTCAAGTATTGCGTACGCTGCAGCCAGGTGTATGAGAACTACTCTTACTACGCGCCGCCTTTTCAATTCCTCCCATAAATCAAATACATTTTTGGGTCTGCCCGGCATATGTCAGGATTATTATTCTGAATAAAGTTAAAGTTTCTGCTAAATAAAATCAAGCCAGGCTGTACTCTATATAGCTCTTTAATTACAACTTCTAATTTTGCTTGAGATTTTCGACCGGGTTCTTATTTATTGTATTCCACATGGCCAGGGTTGTTGTTACAACTGCAACCAAAAGTGCAATAAGGAGTGATATTATGAAATGGACAGGTTTTGGTTTAATACTGTAGGCAAAATTACTCAGCCAGCTGTTCATAAGGATAACAGATAACGGTATTGCAATCAGCAAACTAAATCCTATCTGGGCTATAAGCTTTTTATAGGTAAGCGTAAGATTATTTTTCAGGCTTGCGCCAAATACTTTCCTTATTGTTATCTCCTTCGTTTTCTTTTCAACTGAGTGGCAGGCAAGTCCGTAAATGCTCAGTACGGATAAGAGAACGGTAAGAAATACAAATATTCCGATAATCCTGACCAGGTTAATGTCGTCGAGATATAATTTCTCAATGTCATTTTCCAGTGATGAGTAAGTGAATGGAAAGTCACCTGCAAGTTCGTCACAAACCGATTCGATAAACGAAATTGTTTCAGGTATTTCTCTTCCTGTCATCTTTATAAAAATGAATTTTAGGGCATTGTAGTTTGCCGGATTAACATTGAAGATATGGGGCATTATCTCCCTGTGAAGTGATACATGGTGAAAATCTTCAACAACCCCGATAATCTCACCCCTGTAACCCCACATTGTAATATACTCACCAACAGGATTTTCGAAACCAAGCAGTCTGGCGGCTGATTCGTTGACGAGGTATTTGCCAAGGTCAGTTTCTATGTCATCTGAAAAGATCCTGCCCTGGATGGGTTTCATGGCAAATAGCTCAGGGTAATCCCTGAGGCAAACGGAATACCGGAATGACTCTTTGCGCTCCGTCGAGTTATTGATCCATTCAATGTTGGTTTTAGAATCTTCATCGTAAGGGATTGACTGCCCCAGGCTTACCTTTTCAATGCCGGGATGGGATTCCATTCTGTCCAGGAATACATCAAAATTTCTACCAATGCCCGGGTTCATGGGGACGCTTATAATATTCTCGACAGAAAATCCGAGTTCTTTGTTTATAGCATAGTTAACCTGGTTTTTTATCACAAAAGCAGATATAAGCAGGGTGATTGTCAGTGTGAACTGAAGGATTACGGTTAACAGGATAAATATTTGTCCTTTCCGGCCTGTTCCGTATATTCTTTTATCTGAATTGATTGTATTGCCACTGATAAACAGAGAAATTGGATATGCAGAAGCTACTGTCAAAGTGATAAAAACAGCGACAAAGACGATCAACAGGATTAAAGGGTTGTTGAGGTATCCTACCTCCAGCCTGTGACCAATAAACTGTTCTGACATGAGGAGTATTATCTCGGATAAGAAAAGTGAGATGATAGTGGCTGTAAAAGCAAGAATATAGGTTTCTGCAAAAATGATCTGCCTGAGACTCTTGTTGCCTGCCCCCAGTACCTTGCGAATGCCTGCTTCACGTATCCTGTTTGCATAGTTGGCGGATGCAAGGTTCATATAATTAAGGGCTGCCAGTATTAGCAGCAGAACGGCAATGCATGAAAAAATATATACTTTCCGTGTGCCGGTGAATGTAAGATGTGCCTTTTTGATGGGTATAATTTCAAGATTGAAGGATTCTTCAAGAAGATAAGGATTATTATCATCAACAAATGAAATGATCTTTTCCTTGAAGTTCTCAATGTCAACACCTGGATGAAGCAATATATAAGAGGGATCTCTCCAGTTCCAGTTGGATGAAAGGTTGTCCGAGTTCAACAGGAAGAAATCAAAGTTAAAGAAAGAATTTTCAGGCACCTCCACTACCCCCGTAATCTTTAAGAGTTGATTGTTATTCATTAAAATTGTATGCCCTACAGGATTTCTATCCCTGAAATAGATTTGTGCGATTCTTGAACTTATAACCACCGATTCAGGTTTTCCAAGTAATTCTTCATCACCGCTGTAAACCGGTTTGAAATCAAAGATGTCAAAGAAATCCTTACTTACCCTTACTACTTCCGGTTCATATGCCTTGACCTGGTTAATCGAATCAGGAAAAAAATTAAATGAATTATTAGACATGATACTCAGCCTGATAACATGGGTGTATGACTCAATCTCAGGATGATTGCTGGCCAGCGATGGAGCTACAGCATACGGGGTGTTGGGATCGAGTATCCCGCTGGGGTGCTTAATAATCAACTGGTATATCCTGTCTTTCTTGCTATGGAAAGAATCAAATGACAGCTCATGCCTGACCCAGCTTATTATGACTATGAAACTGGTTATGCCGATAACCAGTCCGTAAAGATTTATTGCAGCAAAATGCCTGTTCTTGAATAGAATTCTCAGTGTAACTTTCATGTCATATTTTTATTCAAGATAACCAAATTATATGCCATGTTTTATAATATACAGATAAACAGAATGTTATATAGTGAATAATGATTCGGATGTGTTAATAAGTGTATAAATATTGTACAATATATAATTTATTTTTATATTTATTTCATTAATGTAGTATAATTATACATGAAACAGGGAAAGATACTTATTGTTGATGATAATATCAATGTACTGACGGCTCTTAACCAGTTGCTTGAACCGGAGTTTGAAAGAGTAATCAGCGTTGATGATCCGGAACAGATACCGGGTGTGATGCAGATTGAAAATATTGACGTTGTATTATTGGATATGAATTTTGAAAAGGGAAGCAGCAGTGGGGAGGAAGGGATTTTATGGCTTGAAAAGATACTTGAGAAAGATCCTGAAATGGTGGTCATTTTGATTACAGCATACGGTAATATAGACCTGGCCGTAGAATGTATCAAGAAAGGGGCATTGGATTTCCTGTTAAAGCCCTGGGATAATAATAAACTTATTACAACCATCAGATCGGGTCTGAAATTGAAACAGTCAAGAAACATGGTAAGATCCCTGAAGGAGAAGCAGAGTCACCTGAATGAGATGATTCTCAACAAACAGAGTGATTTCATCGGAAGGTCAGAATCCGTTCTTGCTATTAAGAAATTGATCAGCAAGATAGCACCCTCCGATTCAACAGTACTGATACTGGGAGAGAATGGTACCGGTAAGGAATTAATTGCCAAGGAGATACATAACCAGTCTGACAGGAAACAAGAAGTATTTGTCCACGTGGATATGGGGGCTGTACCCGATACCCTTTTTGAAAGCGAACTGTTTGGCCATGTGAAAGGTGCTTTTACCGATGCTTCAAAGGACAGGGCAGGAAGGTTTGAGATAGCATCGGGCGGCACCCTGTTCCTGGATGAGATAGCTAACCTGACACCTGGTTTACAGGCCAAGTTACTTAATGTGATTCAGAACAGGGAAGTGACAAGACTGGGATCAAACAGGTCAGTAAAAGTTGATGTAAGAATCATATGTGCGACTAACAGGAATCTGATTAAGATGATTGAGGAAAACAGGTTTCGCGAAGACCTGTATTACAGGATCAACACAATTGAAATAGTTGTTCCGCCTCTTCGTGAGAGAAAGGATGATATAAAAATACTTTCAGAATACTTCCTGGAGGAATTCAGGAAGAAGTATTCCAGGGAAGGTATTTATTTCTCAGGAGCATTTAAGGAATATCTTATGGAACAGGACTGGCCCGGGAATGTAAGGCAACTGAGAAGCTGCATTGAAAAAGCTGTTCTTCTTACCGAGTCAAGGATGATAATGCCTGAAGGAAGTTTTTCAAACGGGTCACCTGTAAGCGTTGAGAAGGGTAATGTACGAAGCCTGCAGGAAATTGAGAAAGAAATATTGCTTGAGACTTTGAGCAGGAATAAGGGAAACATCAAGAAGACAGCTGAAGAACTCGGGATAGCCAGGTCAACGGTATATAATAAACTCAAGTTACGATGACAAATATTAATTCCGGTTTGAGGAAGACAATATTCTTCAACCTGTTTTTAAGAATATTAGTTCTGTTAATCACCTGCATGGTATTTATATACCTGGTAAATGTTATACTTGGAAGAGAGATGGTTTTTACCCTGGTAGTGGGCAGCATATTGATTATTATCCAGATAAAGGGCCTGACAGATTACCTTATGAAGATCAACAAATCACTGGTACAATTCATTGATAGCGTGGGGTATTCTGAAGAAAATGATCTTAAGTTCAAGAGCGACAAATCATCGGCATCGGATTTCGAACTGAGGGTAAACGAACTGAAAGAGGATATAGGAAGGAGTAAGCTTGAAGGTCAGAAGCAAAAATTCCTCCTGAAGAATGCGGTTGATGAACTGGAAAACGGACTGATATGTGTGAAGAACGGCTCTGAAGTGATGTTTGCCAATAAAGCGTTCCGGAAGCTTATCAAAGAGAATGAGATAAACAGGTTTTCAGACCTGGAGAGGATTTACCCTGAACTGGGAATATCTCTTGAAAATCTCAACCCGGGAACACCGGGGATAGTAAACCTTCCTGAATTCAAGGCATCTTTAAGATGTAAGGAGTTTAAAATCGGGAAAGATAATATTAGCCTGTATTCGATTCAGAACATACAGCAGGAAATAGACAAAAATGAGATTGAATCATGGGAAAGATTGATTAAGGTACTGACACATGAGATTATGAATAGCTTAAGCCCGATAATCTCATTATCAAAGTCGATGCAAAGATCAATAAATGACTCGGGTAAAATGATTGAAGGCTTAAATACCATTGAAAATACAGGGGAAGGTCTGATCAGTTTTATCAGGGAATACAGGAAGCTTTCTGATCTTCCCTCACCTGAGAAGGAACAGTTTGAAATAAGAATATTGTTAGACCATATCAGATCCCTCTTCCAACGGGAATGCGAAAAGAGGAAAATAATGCTGCATATATTGTTGGAGGGTCAGGATATGAAACTGAACGCTGATATGTTTCAGATCGAACAGGTACTGGTAAATATGGTTACCAATTCAATGGAAGTTTTATCAGGTTTGACCGGTGGCGTTATCAAACTGACTTCACGATCATATGCAGATATTACAGAGATAACTGTTGAAGATAACGGGCCCGGTATTTCAAAAGATATCAGGGATAAGATATTTATACCGTTCTTTTCAACAAAGAAAAAAGGAATAGGAATTGGTCTCAGTTTGTCAAAACAAATAATAGCCAATCATAATGCTGCCATTTATTTGAGTTCTGATCCCGGAATATCCACTAAATTTATAATCAGGTTCGGTAATAAATACTGTATGTGACCAGAGGCACAGGTTCAGCTACTGGCTGGGTTGCCTCCCCCGGGTACTCGTGATCGGCGAGCCCCTGGTGGGAAATCCGGTGAAAGCGAGCACCTCATTCCGGAGTAAACCGGGCACCTCTCTCCGGAGAGCACTGCTCAATTTAAATCGGAGAAGGGTTCTCAATTAGTATCCGTCCTACCAAGTACACCCTTGAGCTAATTTCAGAGTTTCATGAGAGGTTCAGGTTCTGCGGGAGCAGATCTGAGAGTTTGTTGGCGGGATAATCCGGGATGATTTCCAGGACTTTTT
>DRFJ01000058.1 GCA_011050615.1 Bacteroidota bacterium | reverse complement strand
CAGAATGTCACAGGGCCTATTTGTTCCGCCTTAATAAAATCGGACTGCCTCCCGACCGGTTCTATACCCTTGCAGACGAGTCAGTTGCCAAACTAGGGGTGGCTATTCATGACGATATTAAAGCATTGAAAACCATAAGAAACTTTAAGGAAAGAGGATTTATAGAATTGCAGGATTATGTTAAAGACTTTGGAATTGCCAGTTCCGGGCTAAGGAAATTATCTGCTATTATTCTTGGCTTCAGGATATCAAAACGGCAACAGGTTTCTAACTGGGAAGCGGAAGATCTTACCGGGGCACAATTACACTATGCAGCTACTGATGCCTGGGTATGCTGTGAAATATATAAGAAACTGGATAAGCACAGGACCTGATAAAATAATATGAGAGACAATATTAAACTAATACTTAAGTCAGGCAAAGACCAGTCGATATTAAGGCGCCATCCATGGATTTTCAGCGGTGCAATAAAGAAAATGACCGGGAAACCACTGGAAGGTGATGTGGTGGATATATACGACAATAAAAACAAATTCCTGGCACGTGGCCATTACCAGCCGGGAACAATAGCCGTAAGGATACTCACATTTGAAGACGAAAAGATTGATGACACTTTTTTTGTTTCCGGGATAAACAGGGCGGTAAATTACAGGGAAAGAATGGGTATACTTGACCTTCCATCTACCAACGTTTTCAGGTTGATACATGCTGAGGGCGACAACCTGCCCGGGCTTGTAATCGATGTCTATAATGATGTGGCAGTGATGCAGGCACATTCAGCAGGTATGCATCAACAGCGTGAACTGATGGCAGAAATACTGATGGCTCTGAAAAGACCGCATATTTCTGCAGTTTATGATAAAAGTGCTGCGACTTTGCCTTACAAAGCAGGGATTGAACATAAAAATGGTGTTCTGAGAGGAGAAGTGACGGCTAACATAGTGGAAGAGTACGCTTATAAATTCCATGTTGATTGGGAAGAGGGACAAAAAACCGGTTTTTTTGTCGACCAGAGGGAAAACCGTAAACTGATCGAAGCATATTCTGCCGGGCGTAATGTTCTTAACCTCTTTGCCTATACCGGAGGCTTTTCTGTATATGCCCTGCGGAACGCTAAAAAGGTTCATACAGTGGATGCTTCATCAAGGGCCATGGGAGTGGCTGAACAGAACATTAAACTTAACTACGGGGAAGATGCTAGGCATGAAAGCTTTACCGGTGATGCCTTCAGGTTTATGGATGAATCTGATATAAAATATGACCTCATTGTGCTTGACCCTCCGGCATTTGCAAAACATCAGAATGTGCTGCATAATGCATTACAGGGATATAAACGCCTTAATATGAAGGCGCTTGAGATAATAAACAGTGGTGGCATACTGTTTACCTTCTCCTGTTCACAGGTGGTTAACCGTGAAAATTTTCGTAAGTCGGTTTTCGCTGCAGCAGCCAATACAGGAAGGAATGTAAGGATACTCAAACAACTAAGCCAGCCTGCTGATCATCCCGTGAATATCTACCACCCTGAAAGTGAATACCTGAAAGGACTTGTTTTATATATTGAATAATGACGGATAAAAAGAAATACATAGCCTTATTAGCCTCACGGCTAGGGCATCATGAATGGCAGGTTGAAAACGTGATACGGCTTATTGATGATGGCGCCACAATACCATTTATCAGCCGCTATCGCAAGGAAATGACCGGCAGCCTTGATGAAGTGCAGATAAATCATATTAAGGATCAGTATGAAAAACTGGTTGAACTGGACAAAAGGAGGGAGGCAGTAATCCGTTCAATTGAGGAACAGGATAAAATGAGCCCTGAACTGCTGGAAAGGCTGAATGAGGCCGTCACAATGACAGAGCTTGAGGACCTATACCTTCCGTACAGGCCAAAAAGAATAACCAGGGCATCAGTTGCACGCGAAAAAGGACTGGAACCACTTGCCCGGTTAATTATGAAGCAGGAATTACCGGATCCTGAGACTGAAGCCGAAAAATATCTTGATGATGATGTTGAAAGCATAGAGGATGCCCTCCGGGGAGCAAGGGATATTATTGCGGAATGGATAAATGAGGATGAGTCTGCAAGGAAGAAAATACGCAGACTTTTCGACAGAGACGCTCGGATAAAATCAAAACTGGTCAAAGGGAAAGAAGAGGAAGGCGCTAAATACAGGGATTATTTTGAATGGGATGAACAATTGTCCGGGTGCCCTTCTCACCGACTGCTGGCAATGCGCAGGGGAGAGGATGAGGGCTTTCTGAAGATAAGCATAATGCCTAATGAGGAGAGGGCCCTGGAACTCCTTGATGAGATATTTGTGAAAGCTGATAATGACACGGCCGAACAAGTGCTCGCAGCCGTAAAAGATTCCTGGAAAAGACTGCTGGGACCGGCCATGGAAAATGAATTCAGGAGCCTGTCAAAGGAAAAGGCAGATGAGGAGGCCATAAAAGTGTTTGCAGATAATCTCAGACAACTGTTACTTGCTCCCCCCCTGGGAGGGAAAAGAGTGCTGGCTATTGATCCGGGTTACCGTACCGGATGTAAGGTGGTATGCCTCGATAAGCAGGGCAAATTACTGCATAACGAGACCATCTTTCCCCATCCGCCTCAGAACCAGACCGCCCTTTCAGTAAAGAAAATTTCAAGCCTGGTAAATTCTTACAAGATAGAAGCAATAGCAATTGGTAACGGTACAGCCAGCCGTGAGACAGAAGACTTTATCAAATGGATAAAATTTGAAGGTGATATAAAGGTATTCGTGGTGAGTGAAGCAGGAGCCTCAGTCTATTCTGCCTCACAGGTAGCAAGGGATGAATTCCCTGATTACGACGTAACGGTAAGGGGAGCAGTGTCAATAGGAAGACGACTCATGGACCCTCTGGCTGAACTGGTTAAAATAGATCCCAAATCAATAGGAGTCGGACAGTACCAGCATGACGTTGACCAGGCTAAGCTTCAGCAAAGCCTCGATGATGTGGTAGTTAGTTGCGTTAACAGGGTGGGGGTGGAGGTAAATACCGCCAGTAAACACCTGCTTACCTATGTGTCGGGACTCGGTCCACAACTGGCAGGTAATATAATTGAATTCAGAAATGAAAATGGCCCGTTTAAATCGCGGCAGCAGTTGAAAGAGGTGAAAAGAATGGGCGATAAGGCTTTTGAACAATGCGCAGGCTTTCTCAGGATCAGTAACGCTGAAAACCCCCTGGATAAATCTGCCGTTCACCCCGAAAGTTACCATATTGTTGAAAAAATGGCATCAGACCTGGACCTTGCAGTGGAAGACCTTATTAAAGATGAAGAAAAGATATCAGGGATAGAGATCAAAAAATATGTAACAGAGGATATTGGACTGCCTACACTGGAAGATATTATTGAAGAACTGAGGAAACCCGGCAGGGATCCCAGGTCCGAAATAAAAGAGTTCAAATTTGCCGATGTGCGCTCTATAGAAGACCTGGCTGAAGGTATGGTTGTGCCGGGTATAGTGACCAATATTACCAGGTTCGGAGCCTTTGTCGATATAGGTGTCAGACAGGATGGCCTGGTGCATATATCAAATATGGCGAAAGGCTTCGTAAAAGATCCGGGGGATGTGGTTAAGCTGCACCAGCACGTGAAAGTAAAAGTTGTCAGTGTTGATACAGAAAGAAACAGAATCCAGCTGTCTTTGAAAGATGTTTGAGGGAGTGATCCCCCGTTGAACCGAATCCCGCATTGAGGAATGAGCTTGACGACCGCAGGGAGTCAACGGGGCCAGGGGATGTGCTTACAAATAGGATTGGTGACTTATTTTATTGCCGAAATCGGGTAAGTTAATTTAATGAACAATATTTCTGAATAATAATTCGAGTTTTTGTCAAAATCGTAATAATTATCTGTATTAACAATTAGATAAACCGCTCCAAAAGGAGGTTTAAATCTCCATCCGAATAAGCTGTAGAAATAATATTTGTCTGTGCTACTGTTATTTTGAGCAAAAATGCGTATCCAAAGGTCGTTTGTAAAATAATAATCGAAACCTAAAATGTGCAGCCAGGTCGATTCTTGGTTTGGGTCGGGTGAAAATTTGAGGTAGTTCAACTCATAATTTACTGAAAGCCTTTTTAGAATTTTAAAGCTCGAATTGAACTCGGCTAACTGAAAATCACGGTCGAAGTTCCTGCCGAAACGATAGGCCAAAGCAGCGTTTGAAGCTTCATCGGTATTATACCCAGCTATAAAATGGTAGTAATTGTTGTAATATTTCTTATCCAAAAGCTGGAACTCATCCCGATAATATACATCGAAACTAGATTTGTTGTTGAAATACATTCTGAAGCCATATGTGAGTCTCCAACTTCTTAATATACCCTCCTGGCTCCAAAAGATATTGTTTTTTCCCGACAGGAATAGATATTTTAATTTTCTGTTCAACCAAAATTTATTTTCGATGTCGGAATCTACCTCCAACCTGTCATCATCGGGTATAAATCCAGTTTGGTTCACATTATCCCTGAAATTCGTTCCTAAACTCGTGAACCGTATATGATAATGGTAAATGTTGTTTTCCCGGGCAAACCTGACAAACCAAGCGGAATGGGATTTTATATCGCCCGGTGTACTTACTACATATTGTCCTGTCAACTTCCAGGTTTTTCCAAGATTTAGCACATAATCAAAATTATATGAGCGATAAATGGCAGTATCTGTAACTTTATCGGTATAGATAAAGCCCAGTGTCGATGAGTTCAGTATATCACCCTTTAGTCTGAAAGCATTAAATTTTGCTTTAGGCAATTGCAATTCATCGTTTCCTATTGTTTGTGCATGAAGTCCGTTGAACTGGAATTTATCAATCTTCCCAGTCATTTTACTTCCATATTGAATATCGCCAATTCTGCGCGAATAAAAAGTTTTGATACGTGTACTAAACATATCGTTACCATCTTGAAAGAAAAGCCTTTTTTCAGGGAATTTCAGTTCCCAGGGAGTTAGGTTAATTTGTTCTCTGTCACCTTCAACAGTCGCAAAATCAGGATTAAAGGTCAGGTTTATCTTAAAATTCGACCTGTATTTATATTCAATATCTCCACCAATATCCGCTTTAAAACCATTTTCAATTACTTGTATATTTGAATTGGCATATCTTCCGGTTGCATATGGGAATAAGCTGAGGGAATGTTTTAATCCATGACCAGTTTGAATATTATTAAGCCTGCCATTTTGCGAAATTCTGTAGTTCTGCGTAACCGGTGACCACCATGCGATTTCATTATTTGCCCGAATAGACCTTGAGAAGTTACATCTCCATATTTTGACCCCTGGTTTGAACGGTATACTTTTAAAAGGTATTTTAATTTCAGCAATCCATACGCTGTCGGTTATTGAAGTCTTGGCTTCCCATTCAGTGTCCCAGAGATAATCTATATTTTTACCGTTATCACTTATTTTAGCATCGGATATGGTACCAAGTGCATTTACCTGAAACATTAGCGCAGTGCGATTATCATTGTATGTATCTAAAATTATGGTAACAATGTCTTCGCTGTAGTTTAACTGGTCTCGGCGTTGTATTCGTGCTACAAGTTCATCAGGTTGATTTAAATAACATTTAAAACTAAAATAAATTGATTTTTCATCCTGAACAGCCCTGATAATTGATTTGCGTGTGGATGGATTTCCTTTCGAAGGTTCAAGCTGAATAAAGTTGGAAGATGAGTCGGTATTTGACCATGAACTTTCCAACATACCATCAATATTTATTTTTTTATCAAGCTTAATTACCTTTAATGACGGCTGACTATAACCATATGTGTAACTAAACAAGATAAATACAATAATCAAACTAATTTTTAATGTAATTCTCATATCCTGTTTCACAATTGATATTTATAAAAATAGGATTTTTAAATCATTATTATTACAAATATCGTAAAAGTTGACCCGGGCTGCGAGGTCAAAAAACAGCTCTTCCCATAAGAAGTTGGTTTTAGCTTATGGCTTGTGTGTTTTTGTGCGCTACGTAACTTTGTTTCTGTAAAATTTGGAATAATAAGAAAATAAAAAGAAAGTCACGGTTGATTCAATAGTTTTAAAGTACAAACCAAAAAAAACTTACAACCATGTCTGATTAATTGAAAGCTAACTGTTAGAGCTATGTTTAATAATTAGCCGTCAGCTATATCCTAACCTTAACCTCAGTTTCAGTCTATATTTTTATATCCTTCTTTTTTTATTATTTTAGTTTCCTTATAATACCATTAACATTTTTGCTATGAAAAAAACACTTTTATTAACACCATTACTGATATTTGTATTAATGTTTAGCTGTAAAACAGAAAAAGCACCGGAACCACCGGATGCTGAGAAAATACCCAGAGAGCTTGTTAACCATGATCATACCAGGATAGATAACTATTACTGGATGAGGCTGAGCGACGAACAAAAAAATGCAGAGACCCCGGACGAACAAACACAAAAAGTACTCGATTATCTGAATGCTGAAAATGAATATACTGAAAAAGTGCTCGCGGATGTTCAGGGACTGGCAGACAAACTTTTTGAAGAGATGAAAGGCCGGATAAAGGAGGATGATGAATCAGTGCCCTACCTCGATAACGGGTATTATTATTATACAAAGTATCTGGAGGGAATGGAATATCCTATCTACTACCGGAAAAAAGAAACACTGGCAGCAGAGGAAGAATTATTGCTTGATGTCAATAAAATTGCTGAAGGTAAAGATTATTGCAGTGTAACGGGTTTGAGTGTAAGTCCTGATAATAAAATTCTTGCTTATGGTACTGACTTTGTCAGCAGGCGCAGATATACAATACATTTCATGAACCTGGACACAAGGGAGATGTTACCCGATGTAATAGAGAACGCTACAGGAAGAGTTACCTGGGCAGCCGACAGTGAAACCTGCTTCTATACCGGTAAGGACTATGAAACACTCAGGGCTGAAAGAATTATGAGACATAAATTGGGTACGCCGACTGATGAGGATGTGCTGGTATTTTTTGAAGATGATGAGGAGTTTACCTGTAGCATCAGTAAAACACAGAGTGAAAAGTACCTGGTCATATTCTCAAACCAGACCCTTACGACTGAAGCACGAATACTTGAAGCAGATAATCCTGAGGGTCAGTTCAGAATTTTTACCCCAAGAGAAATTAACCATGAATATTCACTTGATCATATTAATGAGAAATTCTTCATCAGGACAAATACTGATGATGCAACTAATTTCAAGCTGATGGTGGCTCCTGAGAATAATTACAAAAGGGATAACTGGAAAGATTTCATACCTCACAGGCATGATGTACTCCTGCAGGGATTTACATTGTTTAATAACTACCTTGCTGTAAGCGAAAGAATTAATGCATTGAATAATATCAGGATATTCGATCTGGCTACCGGCGATGATCATTATATCGGTTTTGACGAAGATGTGTACAGCAGCCGGATTTCAGTGAACAAAGAAGCCGATTCGGACGTACTGAGGTATACTTATACATCTCTCACAACACCTAATTCTACCTTTGATTATAATATGAAGACCAGGGAGAAGAAACTCCTAAAAGAGACAGAAGTACTGGGAGATTTCTCAAAGGATAATTATGAATCTAAAAGACTCTGGGCTACCGCTGATGACGGTACAAAAGTTCCAATATCACTGGTTTACCGCAAAGGTTTTGAGCAGAACGGTGAATCACCAATGCTTTTGTATGCCTACGGCTCGTATGGCTCATCAAATGATCCTTCTTTTAATTCAAATGTGCTGAGCCTTCTCGACAGGGGTTTTGCCTATGCAATAGCACATATACGGGGAGGCAGTGAGATGGGAAGACAATGGTATGAAGATGGTAAACTGTTAAATAAGATCAATACCTTTACGGATTTCAACGATTGTGCCGAATTTCTAATTGATGAAAATTATACGAGCCCCGACAGGCTTTTTGCCCGGGGAGGAAGTGCCGGTGGTCTGCTGATGGGAGCTATAGTGAATATGCAACCTGAACTATATAGGGGCGTGCTGGCAGCAGTACCCTTTGTCGACGTTGTTACTACCATGCTTGATCCCACAATACCACTTACTACATTTGAATGGGATGAGTGGGGTGACCCCCGGGAGAAAGTCTATTATGACTATATGCTTTCATATTCACCCTATGACCAGGTTAAAGAGCAGGACTATCCCAATATGTTGGTAACCACAGGCTTCTGGGATTCACAGGTACAGTACTGGGAACCCGCTAAATGGGTGGCAAAGCTGAGGGACGTGAAAACAGACGATAACCTGCTGGTTCTCAAGACAAATATGACAGCCGGCCATGGCGGGGCATCAGGACGCTTCGAAAGATTGAAAACAACTGCCCTGGAATAT
>DRFJ01000059.1 GCA_011050615.1 Bacteroidota bacterium | reverse complement strand
TTTCCGCTATATTTTCAAAATTCCATTGATCAAGTATCACAGCCTCTTGGGCATTAACCAACGTAAAAAAACTTATGAATAATAATGATGCTATAAAAAGACATTCCTTCATGACTCTTAGTTAAGGGTTACAATTTGTCTTTCTTTTCCCGCTGAAAATAATTAATTTTCACTTTGTTGGAGCCGGAGAAACAGATATCGCATTCCCATCATAAGAAACAGATTTATCCGCTTTTGTTGTCTCTTCTAAACCAATCCCATGCTCTGAACTTACCCACACAATATTGAAAGTTCTCTTCGACAACATTCCACGAAAATCACCCTGTCTCTCCCCAATTGTTAATGTTTGTTCCCCTTCATTCCAGGTTATAGGTATAATGGCATATTTCCCTTTTTCATACTCGTATGTTGTTCCATCATCCTCATATAATGTAAATTGACCATCAGCCCCTTTATATACCCTTAATTCAATAGGATCAGGATCTTTTTCAGTAGCGTACTGCAAAAAAGGTCCCATAGGAATAATGGACCCTGCCCGTACATATAAAGGTATTTTTTCAAGAGGTGCAAAAACATTGACGGTTTGTCCACCATCAAAAACCTCACCCGACCAAAAATCATACCATAATCTCTCTCCGGGTAAATACACATCCCTACTTGTTGCACCGGCGCTGGTTACCGGATTCACCAAAATAGCCGGACCAAACATAAACTGGTCCGAAATATTTGCCGTTTTTGAATCATTTGCAAAATCCATTATCAGCGCACGCATCATTGTATATCCCTCACTTGTCA
This sequence comes from Bacteroidota bacterium, assembly GCA_011050615.1. Taxonomy (GTDB): domain Bacteria; phylum Bacteroidota; class Bacteroidia; order Bacteroidales; family VadinHA17; genus UBA9300. The sequence goes on along the minus strand of DRFJ01000059.1, from coordinate 9,380 downwards.
CTTTCCAGGCAAGTGAGTAGATATAGGGCATTAATCGGTAACGTAGATTATCATATTTCGTCAAAATGTTTTGGTGAATTTTGCCCCCATAAGACCATAACTCATTCGCCCTTCCCTGCCTGTTCCCATGCACACGGAAAATCGGACAAAAAGTACCATATTGAAACCATCTGATAAATACTTCCTGGTAACCCGGATTTTCAGGAACCCCGCTCCGTCCATAATAACCTCCAATATCAGTAGTCCAGTAAGGAATACCTGAAAGACAAAAGTTAAGCCCGGCAGGAATCTGTCTCTTCAGAGTAGGAAAATCAACACCAATATCCCCTGACCACGTGGCTGCACTGTAACGTTGCTGGCCTGCAAATGCAGAGCGAGTTAAGATAAATACTCTTTTTTCAGATGTTGCTTTTCGTTGCCCTTCATATACTCCTTTTGTGTCCATCAATGAATATGCATTAAAATACCTGGCACCTGTACCCAAAGCTGTATTTTTATCATGCCAAACAATTTGATAACTGGCAGGTTCTGTACAATCTAACCACCATGCATCTATTCCTATTTTAAAAAAGGATTCGTTTATATTCCGCCAATAACTCTTCCTGGCCTCTGCATTAAACGGATCATACCACCCCGTCTTACCTGACCCTTCTTTAATCGAATAACCAATAAAATATCCATTATTCTTCATTTCATCATAGATTGCAGTTCCCTGACCAAAATTTGGCCATATCGAAATCATTAAATGGAACTTCTTATCATGCAAGTCCTTCACCATTTCTCCAGGATCAGGAAAATATCTTTCGTCGAACTTCATCGCGTTCCAGCCGTACTTTCCCCAGTACCCTAAATCCAGAACTATATTATCAACTGGTATATTCCTACTTCTATATCCCTCGGCAATATCTAATAATTCAGTTTGAGATCTATAACTGTTCTTACTTTGCCAGAATCCTAAAGCCCATTTACCCATCATCGGCGCTTGTCCTGTAATATCTCTATATCCGGATATCTCTTCATCTACACCCGGCCCATAAACAAAATAGTAATCAATAGCGTCAGCTACCTCTGACCACCAACTAACAACTTTAGCCGGAGAATTTGGCGGAACCCACCCCAGACGAACTACTGCCTCTCCTGCCGCATTATCACTATTCTTACTGTATTCCATCATTATATCATACTCTGTATTCCCATTTAACCATATCTTCCCTGTATCAAGTACCGGACTGTTAACCGTCTTATCAACTACAAGATCTCCATTTACCCATAATCTTACTTCATTATTGCTTTCAGTGTAAAATTTATAGTACCCATTCTTGTTTATTGTCTTTATTTTCCCTTTCCATCTTACACTGAAAATATTTTGTATAGAACGATCTGGCGATCCATTGCTCCAATTAAAATCTATTGTTGTATCTATCCTCGTTAATTTTAAACACGTGAAATTTGAATTATTATAATATTCTCCCGTCAATCCTCCGCTTTTCCCATCAACTTGATATAATTGCGATTTGGGGATAATTTCCAAACCGCTCCCCGCATCAAATCTACTCGTAGAATTATTGTCCCATAAAAGAGCATATCCTTTATTAGTTACTAAAAAAGGGATGGCCACAACCGTATTCTGCTGTTCCAACTTTACTATCGTTCCTCTGTAATTCATATATCCTTTTTGATGTTGCCCCAAACCATAATAATTTTCATCAGGAAAATTTAAGAAGCTTTGGGATGCATGATATACAGATTCCCCCGCAACTCTAGTGCAATTGAGCTTTTTACCTCCTTGGGGACTTTCCTGAAGAAGCACCTTCCCTGATGTATCAAAAAAAGTTATTGCCCCGCTTGTAAGGGCTACTTTAACTTCTATTTTACTGGTTTTAAGTGTCACATCTCTTTTTGTCTCCTTCATCTCCCAATTTACAGTCGGCCACACTGTCCTATTTACCATAAGACTCGGCCTTGAAGGAAACTTTGAGACCGGGGTATACCAGACACGTATGATTTTATCTGTACATATCTGTACCTTCATTTTCCCAGGCATCATCGTAAACAAAATCCCGTCATCCTGCTTTTTATATGATTTTACCGGTATTGTAGGACCTACATTGACTCTTCTCTCCGGAGTGGTACATCCTGCCAACAAACCCAGAGATAAAACTGATAATAATATAATAAACCTTCCCCTTTTAAACTTACTCATTATTCATCCCTTTCATATTTATTTACTTTATAAAATATTCTATATAAAAATTAAATGAAAGCAATTATGGGTTAGCTTATTTTCTCTTTAGCAAATATGTGTTCCCCTTTTTTGTATTAAATTTTATCGATCCATCAGACATCTTTTTCGTTGGTATCCTTTTACCATTACAACTTACCCTTACCTCAACATGAGGATTTATGACACAGGTATTTCCTCCTTTTGACAATACTTCGGCACTTTGTACCCTGCCTTGTTCCCATTTTATGTTTATCTCAAACGCACCCCTTGCACAAACACCATTAAATTCACCATTACTCCATTCATCCGGCAGGGCCGGCAATAAATCTATTACCCCTTCGTGCGACTGTATTAACATTTCAGTAATAGCAGCAGTCACTCCAAGGCTTCCATCCACCTGCAACGGAGTGTAACACTTAGCAAATAACTGTGGATAGCACTGGTCTTTTATATAACCTTTAAATATTTTGTTTGCCCGGTTCCCATCATATAACCTGGCCCATAAAGCCATCTTCCATGCTCTTGAGAAACCCGGACCACCATCACCACGCTGATTCAAGACAGCCTTACATGCTTTCACAAATTCCGGCGTTTTTTTAACAGATAAAACATTGCCAGGATAAAGACCATACAGATTCGATATATGCCGATGCCTCTTTTCCAGTTGCTCCCAGTCTTCGGTCCATTCCTGCAATAACCCGTCTTTCCCAACTTGGGGAGGAACAAGACGTTTCCTTGCTGATGCTACCTTTTCCGCAAAATCTTTGTCCATTCCTAGTATTCTTGATGCTTCAACATAATATCCAAACAAATCTGTCAGTATCTGCATATCAATAGATGAACCGGCACAAATCGTTGTAAAATAGTACATTGCTGTTACTTCATCAAAGAAGTATCTGTAACCTGGCCCTTTTGGCGGATTCTCAGGGGAAGTTGATGGATTTGTGATTAACCATTTCCCATTTGGATGCTCCACAAGAAAATCCATGAAAAATTGTACCGATCCTTTCATTATCGGATAGATCCTTTTTAGATATTCTTTATCCATACTAAACAGGTAGTGTTCCCACAGCTGTGTTGTAAGCCAGGCCCCTCCTACTGTAAATGTACCCCATGTCGGTCCGTCCATCGGCGCTGCCACCCTCCATATATCCGTATTCTGGTGAAATACCCAGCCACGACAACCATAATGTTCCCTGGCAACCTGTTGTCCCTGATCTGTTAAATCTTTGACCAGCGAAATAAAAGGTTCGGCACATTCCGAAAGATTTCCTGTCTCTACCGGCCAGTAGTTCATCTCTGTATTGATATTTGTGGTATATTTCGAATCCCAGGACGGATTCATATCGTTATTCCAGATACCTTGAAGATTAGCAGGTTGTGTCCCAGGACGTGATGATGATATAAGCAGATACCGACCAAAATTATAACTAAGCGAGGCAAGTTGTGGATCAGGAGAAAATTGTATCTCCTTAATCCTTTCATCTGTCGGAAGATAAGAATCCTTTGTTTCGCTCAATGTAAGCGATACCCTGTCAAAAAGACTTTTGTAATCTTTAATGGTTTCTTCCCTGATTTCTTTATACGTCTTCCCTTTAATCCTTTTTAAATATTGCTCAACACGCATATGCGGGTCAGCACTTACATCTTTATAATTAACAAAGTTTGTGGCCGCAGCAATATAAAGGGTCACAGCATCTGCATTCTCAATTATAAGGTCAATATCATCCACCTTCATTGTACCGCCTTCAGCTACAGCTTTTAATCTTGCCTCATAACGAATCTTTCCTTCTATTCCCATATAGTCGGCTGATTTGCCTTTTAAGGTTAACCCATCTTTCCCAACGCCATCCATCCTGAAATAATCAGTTGCATAGTTGGACATCGATCCGTTTCTTTTACCCCGTAGTTCCGTTGTAAAGGAAATACTTCCCGGTTTACTTGCTGTTAACCTCACTACAATGACCTGATATGGAGCAGAAGAAAATACTTCCCTGCGATAAGTAACTCCGTCCATGGTGTATTCCACACTTGTAATCCCTGTTTCCAAATTAAGCCACCTTTTGTAATTTGTTATATCCTTATTATTATCGAAGAAAAGATGAAGATCTGCAAGAGACTGGTATTTTTGCTGTTCAACAGGATATCCCATAAGATATCTTCCAAAAAGCTTATGAGCTTTTATAGGATTTCCATCAAAAATACTCTTTTGTATTTCCGGAAGAACTTTATACCCCCCTTTTACAACCGTCGAGTATGGTCCTCCCGTCCAGTACGTATCTTCATTTATCTGAATACGTTCTTCCCCTGTTTCACCAAAAACCATTGCACCCAAACGACCGTTCCCTACAGGAAGGGCTTCTTCCCAAACTTTAGCCGGATTTTTGTACCAGAGCAGGGTTGAAGGATCAAATTTTTTCGAATCAATATTTGCTGACATTCCAGCTTCCTGCCCTGTTACCGTAACAAAAAATAAAAGAAACTGCAGTAATAACAATAATTTTATTTTCTTCATCTTAAAGCATTATATTTACATTAACTGAATAACATTATTGAAATAATTTTGAAAAAGAAACAGATAACATTGTTATCTGTTTCTTTTTCAATCTATTTAAACCCATAAATTATTATTTGATACTAATGCACACCGCTCCGTGTATCCCACCACACCTGTGTTCCGTAGAATATATCTGTTTCTACCACATCCGTGGGGAAATTCGTGTTCAGTGTCTTTTCTTCATCGGCATACGGGAGCCTGAAAGGTGGTCTGTTATGCATAGCAGCATAATCCTTTGACACATCGGTCATCAATGGGACATCCGTTCTTCTTGCTTCTGACCATGCTTCTTCACTCTGTTTGAACAGAGCTATCCATTTTTGAAGGTAAATCTTATCCAGATTGCTTGTCGTGCCGCTATCCCATGCAACTTCCGGCTGAGCCAGGAAGGTCGCAATATCTGCAGCATCGATTCCATTCTCTTCGCATGACAGTGTAATCCCATTTTCATACGCTGCCTGTGCATCTCCTGTTACGATCCCCCGCTGATATATCTCTGCTTTGATAAAACTAACCTCCGAACAATTCATGAAGGGTGAAAATCCTGCCGGATCATCGCCAAACCTATCGCCAATCCCCGACACATAATTGCCACCATTCAGCGTATCACTCAATTGCGTCGGACCAAACTTATATCCATTGTAAAACCCCTTGTTGTTCTTCCGGGCATATACCGGTAAGCGAGGATCATTATTGCTCTGTAAAGCATTTATCAGAACATAATTCATCCGGTACTGATCCGTGTATGTCCCCCCGTTCGTTCCTACCCTTTCGTACCAAAATTCCTGGTCCGGTGATACACCGGGAAACCACAGGTAAGCATTGTCATCGTTAGACTCTATTACCGGATAGTCCGTCGGATTATTCAGAATCTCCGTGATCACCGGATTGGCCATCGTTGGATCCACTGAGGATATCCGTATCGCCACCCTTAACCGAAGCGAATTGCAAAACTTCCTCCATTTAGCAGCATCCCCGTTATAGATCAGATCTCCGACACCTATATCACCCCCATTACCCGATTTAAACAGATCGGCTGCTTCCTTTAATTCAGCTAATATCTGGGCATATACCGTTTTCTCATCATCATACTTCGGATATAAAATATTCTCATCCTCCAGGTGGAAAGCCTCCGAATACGGTATCTTTCCCCACATGTCAGTCGTCTTCTGCGCATCATAAGCCTTTAACGTCAACGCTGCCGCATACAAATTATCGTTCCCCTCTTTCTTGGCTAAATGGGCTGCATCTACCAGGTAGTTCATCGCAATATACATACCCCTCCACATGCTATTATTAATATCAACACGGTATTCATAATCACCAAGGCCAATAGCTGCTGTATGCCCGGCATAAGAACCGGTATAATAGATATCCAGACGTTCACCGAATAAAGTTCCTGCAGATGATAATATTCCGCGTCCAAGTACATTTGTTGCAGGAACTACAGTGGCCGCGTTAGGATTTTCGTTAATCTCCGTAAAGTCCTTGGTACACCCGTTAACCAACAATAATATGATGCCGGCCAACAGAAATGATTTTATGATAGCTATTTTTTTCATGTTCAATGTCTTTTTATTTTAGTTTTATAAAATTATTGGTTTTATTTAATCTGCAATACTTCTTCATAACCATCACAACTAGAAGCCTACAGAAAGTTTAAGACCTAAATTCCTGGTGGTTGGTAACTGAAAATTTTCAAATCCGACACCTCCTTCACCTCCACCTAATCCCACTTCAGGATCTATGCCAAACCGGGCAGTACTCTTATCTCTGTAAAGTATTGCCAGATTTCTTCCAAACGCTGAGACATTGAGTTTCTGTAACCAGGAAATACGTGATACATTAAAGCTATAGCCTAAAACAACTTCACGAAGTTTGACATAAGTACCATCCAGGATAGAATATTCATGATTATTCCATACCCATGCACCGCAGTAATAATCCTGTGCAGAAACACGAATATCGTTTGGTGAACCATCTTCTTTAACTCCAGGAACGATTAGACCGGTTTCCCTGACATTATTCTCCGTGGTAACCGTATAGGTACCGGTGGGATAGGAATGCCATGCCGTGCAACTAAAGAAATTACCACCCATTTTCATATCAATGAGGAAACTCAGATTAATGTTCTTATATCTGAAATTGTTGTTAATACCACCAATCCATTTAGGAGTAACCGTTCCAAAATTTGTAGCAACGTTTGTTGTCTTAGGAAGTCCATCACTTCCTACAACAATATTACCGTTATCATCTCTTACAAAAGGAAGACCCCATAGAATACCCCACTCCTGACCAGGTATCCCAAGACTTTTAGCACCACCGAATCCACCGGAGATCACATAAGATTCCAGATCGCCATACAAGCTATTAACCATATTTTTGTCTGTGGACCAGTTAACTGACAAATCCCAGCTAAGTCCATTAGCATTATTAAGGATTGTTGCATTTAACATTACTTCCACACCGCTATTTTCTATTTCTCCCGCGTTCATTCTCATTGCTCTATATCCTGTTGTAGATGATGTTGCTACACTCAGGATTTGGTTTACAGTAGTCTGATCATAATAGGTTATATCGAATGAAAGTTTATTTTTCAACAGCCTTACATTAGCTCCAAATTCGTAAGAAGTTGTTTCCTGCGGTTTCAGATTAGTCGGAGGCAATGTTCCGGTCGGAGCAAACAGCGAAATTGAATTAAACGAACTGGCTCCATAGGTTTTGGAGAGCTGATACGGGCCGGTATCACCACCCACTTTTGCCCAGCTACCTCTTAATTTCGCAAAAGAAAGTAAATCGGACTCGATCTGAAAGGCCTGGGTAATATCAAACCCTAAACTAACCGAAGGATAAAAATATGACCTGTTATTTTCAGGTAGTGTCGAACTCCAGTCATTACGCCCGGTTACTCCTAAGAAGAGAAAGTCTTTATAAGATGCGTTTGCTGAACCAAAAACACTGTTTGTTCTTTTTTCGCTGTCGTACATGGATACTGAAGGAGTCCCTTTCACATTAGAAATCGTGAACAGATTCGGAACCGTCAGGTCATTTGCTCTCATGTACATGCTGTTGTAAAGGTTATCCCTGTAATTAGCACCAAAAACACCATTAATACGAATGTCTCCAAATTGTTTATCGTAATTCAGGAGAAGATCGAGGTTTTCTTCCTTACGGAAAGCATCAGTCTGGTTAAATTGACCTCCGCGGCCTTTTCTTCTGTTTCCCGCGGTTTCAGCGTGTGTAATTGATTTTAGTTTTTGTCTATAGAAATCCACACCTCCGCGAGCCATTAAGGATAACCAGTCGGTTATTTTATAAGAGATAGAAACATTACCAAAGCCTCTCTCCCTGTCTAAACCATGAGTTTGCTCATAGACATAGAAAAAATTATCACTATTGGGATAAATAAATACATTACCATACTTTTTGTACTGATCCCAGCAGTATTTCATATCAAAATCCCGCTGAGTCCAAGCAAAGTCAACACCTATACCACCATACCCGTTTCTCGGTATATTATCACTTTTCTTTACCAAATAGTTCAGATTACTTGTTACAGTAACTCTATCGTTAGGAGTTAATGTAAAGCTGGCATTAATTGTATTCTGGCCTTGGTCCGTATTATAAATAATACCCGTAGAACTCCGATTCGAATAAGAAAGTCTTCCGGATGCTTTTTCACCGCCTGAGGTAATCGCTATATTGTTCTCGGCCGTAAATCCATTAAAGAAGAAATCCTTATAATTATTCGGCCGTGATATCCAAGGGCTGTCCGGGCCAGTTGAATACTGGTCGAGTTTTAGTCCTACATCCAGTCGCGGTCCCCAGTTTATAGGCCAATTATCATTTACTCCACCACCCATACCATCGACATAATTATATGAATATTGTTTTGCATATTCATTATATGTCAGATTCTGACCAGGATGGTCCGCCAGCCATTTATGATATATATATTCCGAACCATCCCAGCCACCACCATATTCATTCTGGTATTTTGGAAAATACCCGGGAATCTGCCAGACCACAGAGGAATTATAATCCACACCGAGTTTACGGCCTTTCTTCCCTTTTTTAGTAGTAATAATGATAACCCCGTTGGTAGCCCGTTCGCCATACAAAGCTGCTGCGTTGGCTCCTTTAAGTACCGTCATGGATTCGATATTATTCGGATCAAGGTCAGCAGCCGCATTACCCCAGTCAACACCGCCACCACCTCCTAAGTTTGTTGTAGTATTGTCAATAGGCGTTCCATCAACAACAAAAAGTGGTTGGTTGCCACTAAAAGATGCATTACCCCTTATGACAATTCTGGAGGATGATCCAATTGTACTACCACCGCTTGTTACCTGGGCCCCGGCTATTTTACCGGAAATGGTGTTTATGATATTATTATCGTGTGTTCTGGTTAACTCATCACTTCCCACTTCCTGTACGGCATATCCCAGTGTCTTTTTTTCACGGGTTATACCCAGAGCAGTTACTACTACCTCACTAAGTCCTATAGTCTCTTGTTCCAATGTTACATTGACAATGGTTTTTCCCGATATGGAAATTTCCTGAGTTTTATAACCCACAAAAGAAAAAACCAGGGTTGCA
>DRFJ01000065.1 GCA_011050615.1 Bacteroidota bacterium | reverse complement strand
GTTTACTTCTTTACAATGGTCCTTTCCCGTAGCCGATGCAAGTTTGTATATCACTCTCTGACTCCATTTACTTCGGCCCTTACTGTTTACGCCCATGTCAAGGCTTTTGAGTATTTTGGCGGGTCAACAAACAATAGCAAAGCCCTGATATATAGAAATATCGGGGCTTTTTAGTTTGTCGAAGCTGGAACTATACTGGAACAATTTTATGTTTCATCTCATTTCACTCTATTTTCTCATATTGCTGATATACAAATAGTTGCAATATAATGATGTATTGTAAAATGCCGTATAATGCTGTATATAAGCGTTTAAGAGACTTTTGTGTTTTTGTCGTCAGCTAAAGCTGGCCGGCTCGGTTTCAACTTCAACACCACCGGTCCATTTTGCCACCAGGTTGTAAACGAGGCAGACAATAGCCGTTGAGATAAATCCGAAAACACCATAGAATATCGGAAGAATGAATATTAAAGGTATGCTCCAGATTGCAAAACTTGATAATTCGAAGGCAGAAACAAGTGCCATAATTATTCCCATCGGTATCACAAAGATCACCGAAACAAATAATAAAACTATGGCAGCCACAAGGGATGTCTTTAAGACGCCTATTCTTTTTATTCTTCTCATGTTCATTTGATTGAGGTTTTGCTTGGTAATTTATTATTTTTGACAATAACAAAAATAAAGGATTACTTTCATTTGGACAAAGTACAGGGCAGGAAAGTCCTTACTATGTAAAGATACCTGGCATGACATATCTCTACTTTTCTACCCAACATTTTATTATCTTCATTGCTTATTTATAGTTATTCATTCAATTAACACAAGGACATGAAAATCGTATCGTGGAACATTAATGGCATAAGGGCCATAATCAAAAAGGATTTTTCCGGCATAATTGATAAATTGAATGCGGATATCGTCTGTCTTCAGGAGACTAAAGCCCAGGACGACCAAGTAGTCGAGGCGCTCGAAGGGATTGATGACTATGAGATTTTTTCCAGCTCAGCTGAAAGAAAGGGATATTCCGGGACGGCCGTGATGACAAGGATAAAGCCCCTTGATGTAAGTACAGGTATAGGAGTGAAGGAACACGATACTGAAGGAAGGGTTGTAAGCCTGGAATATGATGATTTTTATCTTGTTAACGTGTATGTACCAAATTCAGGCAATGAACTTAAAAGACTTGATTACAGGCAAGGATGGGATGAGGTTTTTTTTGATTACCTCAAGATGCTGGAAAAGAAGAAACCGCTTATAGTATGTGGCGATTTTAATGTTGCACACAGGGAAATCGACCTGGCACGGCCAAAGGAAAACTACAATAAAACAGCCGGTTACATGCAGGAAGAAATAGATGGTATGGACCGCTACCTGGAAGGTGGATTCACAGACACCTACAGGCATTTCTATCCCGACAGGAAGGATGTCTATTCATGGTGGAGCTACAGGACAAGGGGAAGGGAAAATAATGTGGGCTGGAGAATTGATTACTTCCTTGTCAGCAAGTCCCTGGTTCCATCCATCCGGAAAGCTGACATTCTTGATGAGATAATGGGTTCTGATCATTGTCCTGTGATGCTGGAGTTATAAACTGCCGGGAATAAATCCCGGAAATCCTCAAACTGAAGCCTAACATGTCAGTGAAAAAACGTATCCTTAATATACTGTTCTGGTCGGTTATCTCGGCTGCCTTTATTGGTCCCGGGACGGTTACCACGGCAGCCAGCAGCGGTGCGGAATACAGGACAGGATTGTTGTGGGCTCTTCTGTTTTCTACGCTGGCCTGCCTGCTGCTTCAGGAAGCGGCAGCACGGATAAGCATAGTGACAGGGCGGAATCTGGGACAGGCAATTTCGGACTATTTTGAGGGACATAAATCAAAAACAGCTGTTCTGGTATTTGTTCCCGGAGCAATACTTACAGGTGCAGCTGCCTATGAGATGGGCAACCTTCTGGGGGCCGTGGAAGGTATAAAACTGCTTTTTAATATACCTTCATATATGCTGGTGCTGTCAATCGGCATCACCGCTGCAATATTACTTAGCGTACCCTCACTAAGAATTATCTCAAGCATACTGGGTATGATGGTTGTAGTAATGGGAACAGGCTTCCTGGTAACAGCCGTAATGGTTAAACCTGATTTCACGGAGATAATAAAAGGCACATTTATTCCTTCCTTCCCTGGTCCACGGGCCGGAGTGCTGGTACTGGCGCTTATCGGCACAACAATAGTACCATATAATCTTTTCCTTGGTTCAGGTCTGTCCGCAAAGAGTCAGTCTCTTAAAGAGATGCGTTTTGGGCTCAGTATTGCCATTATCCTGGGGGGCATTTTTTCCATGGCAGTTCTCATCACCGGGTCAGCCATATCCGGCTCCTTTTCGTTTGAGTCGCTGGCAGCCGTCCTGGAGGAAAGGATGGGAGGTGCCGGAAGATACCTGCTGGGGTTTGGCCTCTTTGCCGCCGGTTTCACTTCAACAGTAACAGCCCCCCTGGCTGCAGCAGTCACACTGTCAAGCCTGTTCGGACAGAAGCAGGCTGAAAGGTGGGGAAATAAGTCACGGCGGTTCCGTGCAGTATGGATACTGGTTTTGTGCACGGGGATTGGTTTTGCCTTATTGAATTTCAGACCGGTGCCGGCCATAATCCTTGCCCAGGCCCTGAACGGCTTTTTATTGCCCTTTGTCAGCATCTTTCTTTACGTTATTATACAAAAGAGCATCGACAGGAGCTCTATTATTTACACGATTTCAAACATACTGATGCTTGTTGTGATTTATATAACTCTGATAATCGGGCTTCACAGTGCCGTAAAAGCCATTGCCGGCCTTGTGGTTCCCGGCTTTGTAAGTACGATGACAGTCCAGATTATTATAGCAGCTGTTTCACTCGCAGTGATAATAATGATAGCGCTGTTGACAGGGAAGAATACTAAGAAGAGTATTTAAGTTTTGTATGCCATGAATAAAAAAGATTATAAAATATATGTCGATACCGGTGGTACGTTCACTGATTGTATAGGTATTGATCCCGGAGGAAGGCAGAAGCGTCTGAAAGTATTGAGCAACAGCAGCCTGCGCGGCACTATCACCGGAGTTGTCTCGGATGTTGAGTTAAAAATAAATGAATCATGGAAACTGCCGCGTGACCTTATCAAAGGCTTTTCCTTCCGTATATTGCCAAATCCCTGGTCCGGCATCCTGGTTGAGGACTTTGATATAAACCGTTCGGTCATAAGGCTGAACATGCCCCTGCCTGTTAAGCTTGCTGAGAACCGCAGCTTTGAAATAACATCAAACGAGGAGGCTCCCATTCTTGGTGCTCGTTTATTAACAGGCACTGCACTTAATGAAACTTTCCCTCCCATGGTCTTTAAGCTGGGATCGACCAGGGGAACCAATGCATTGCTTGAGAGGAAGGGAGCAAAAACCCTGTTTGTGGTAACAAAGGGTTTTGCTGACCTGCTGGAAATTGGAAACCAGGCACGGCCTGATATATTTGCTCTCAATGTGGTAAAACGCAGTATGCTGTATTCTGAAGTCCTGGAAGTGGATGAAAGAATAGATGCCCGTGGCAATATATTGAAGGATTTGAATATGATAGCTTTCAGGGAACAGCTGAAGAAAGTGAAGAAGGGCTTATTTGAATCTGCTGCCGTTTGCCTGATGAACAGTTACCTTAATCCTTCACATGAATTGATGATAAAGGAAGAGCTTACATCACTGGGTATTAAGGCCGTTTCTGTTTCACACAGGGTTTCACCGCTGATAAAAATACAAAACAGGGCAGATACCACCGTTGTTAATGCTTACCTGTCGCCCGTTATTGAGGATTATGTGAACGATATAGGCAGACGAATCGGCACGGGACCTTTTCAAATAATGACAAGTGCGGGAGGCCTGGTACAGGCTGATAATTTTTTCCCGAAAGACAGCCTGCTGAGCGGCCCTGCCGGCGGTGTGGCAGGAGCCCTGGTCATTGGTAAGAAATCGGGATATGAAAAGCTCATCACCTTTGACATGGGAGGTACCAGTACTGATGTATCTCGTATTGACAGGTCGTTTGATTACCGTTATGAACTGGAAGTTGGCGATGCACGGATCAATAGTCCTGCCATAGCCATTGAAACTGTTGCCGCGGGAGGGGGTTCAATATGCGGATTTGACGGTTATAAGTTAACTGTAGGTCCCGAGAGCGCAGGTGCCTGCCCGGGGCCCGCGTGTTACGGAGCAGGGGGGCCGCTGACCCTCACAGATGTCAATCTTCTCCTGGGGAGGCTCGACATCAGGCAATTTGGCATACCGGTATTTAAGGAAGCTGCTGAAAAAAGCCTGAACGAATTAGTGGAAGAGATAGCAGAGAAAACAGGTGAACAGCGAAAAACCGGGGATATTTTGAATGGTTTTGTAGAAATTGCGAACGAGATTATGGCGGGAGCGATCAGGAAAATATCACTTGCAAGAGGTTATAATCCCGCCGATTATGCGATGCTTGCCTTTGGCGGTGCCGGTGGACTTCATGCATGCGACATTGCCGACATGCTGGGCATTAAAACTGTTCTTCTTCCGCGTTATGCAGGGCTTCTGAGTGCTTACGGCATCGGCCATTCTCCCGTTGAACGTTTTGCCGAAAAACAGGTCCTGGAACTGTTGCCGGCGGTGGAAGACCGCCTGCTCCAATTATTTAACGAATGTGAGACCGGAGCAGTAAGGCAACTGGTTGATGAGGGCTTCCCTGCAGGAAAGATCACAACACATAAAGAGCTGGTTTTTATGAGATATGCAGGGCAGGATAGCTGCCTTGAAATACCATTCAGTAGTACCGGGACTCTTGCCGGTGACTTTACGAGGGCCTACGGCGACCTTTACGGCCACACGGTGAGCAAGCGTGGGATTGAAGTGGAATCAGTAAGGGTAATAGTGAGGGTATATGAGGAAGAAAGCAGTCCAAAGCCCCGGCAGGCTGAAAAGTATAATGCTGTTCCGGTATACCGTATGGATAATAAGACCGCCGTCTATATCCTTGATTCATTGCAGCCGGGTGCTTATTTAGTTGGAGACGCTCTGATCCTTGATCACTTTGCAACAACATGGGTAAAAAGAGGATGGAAACTGGAAGTCGATTCACCGGGGACTGCCATCTTGCTACGTGAGAAAGAAATTGTGGAAAGCAAAAGTACAAAAACAAAAGAGACAGAGCTGGAATTGTTTACCAACCGTTTCATGTCAATAGCAGAAAATATGGGAGCTTTACTGCAGCGGACGGCTCTATCAGTAAATATCAAAGAGCGGCTTGATTTTTCATGTGCCCTGCTTGATGCAGATGGCAGGCTTGTGGCAAATGCCCCTCATATACCGGTACACCTTGGTGGATTGGGAGTCTGTATGAGGGAGTTACTGAAACATTACAAATTTGAAGAAGGAGACACCCTGGTGACAAATCATCCGAAATACGGAGGTTCTCATTTACCTGACCTTACTATGGTAAGTCCTGTATTTCATAGGGGGAAGCGCCTGGCTTTCGTGGTTAACCGTGCCCATCACGGCGAGATAGGAGGCATAAGTCCCGGATCTATGCCGCCGGATGCTGAAAACCTGCAGCAGGAAGGAGTGGTAATACCTCCGTTTTGCCTTATCAGAAAGGGTAAGGCAGACTGGGAGGGGATGCGAAAGATATTACTGGATTACCCCTACCCGACAAGAGCCGTTGAGGAAAACCTGGCTGATATTAATGCAGCCCTTGCTGCCAACCGTAATGGCAATGAAGCCTTGCTTTCACTCATTGATTCACATGGTGTGAATAAGGTTTTACATTACCTGGACGAGCTCAGAAATTATGCCTCCTTACGAATGAAGGACACCCTTAGAAGGTTTGCCGATGGCACTTACGAAGCCGTGGAACAGCTGGATGATGGTTCAGAGATAAGGGTAACCCTGGAATTGAAAAGGGGGCAGTGTAAAATTGATTTTACAGGAAGTGCTCCTGTCAATCATTCAAATATGAATGCTACCGAAGCAATTGTGAAAAGTGTAATAATCTATGTTCTGCGACTCCTTCTCAACGAGCCCATACCCCTTAATGACGGGCTGATGGAGCCGGTTGAGATTATTCTGCCCCATGGTATGCTGAACCCCGTATTTGATGACAAACCTGAATTATGCCCTGCCATAGTGGGGGGTAACGTTGAGATAAGCCAGAGGTTAACCGATACCCTTCTGAAAGCCTTTGGAATTGTTGCCGCCAGCCAGGGGACTATGAATAATACCCTTTTTGGCAATGATAATTTTGGTTACTACGAAACTGTCTGCGGAGGGTGTGGAGCCGGCAAAAGTTTCAATGGCGCATCTGCCGTTCATCATCATATGACAAATACGCGTATCACCGATCCCGAAATAATGGAACACCGTTACCCTGTAAGGCTGGAAGAATTTTCAATCCGGAAAGGTTCCGGCGGTAATGGTAAATGGAAAGGGGGAGATGGGGTGAAGCGTGTAATTACCTTCCTTGAACCGGTGAATTTATCTGTTTTGACCCAGAGGCGTAAAAGCGGTCCTTACGGTTTATACGGGGGTGAAAACGGTAAGCCGGGATGCCAGCGGGTAATACGCAAAAATGGTGATTCAATTACACTCAGGTCTGTTCATAATATTGACCTGCAGACCGGAGATAGGTTCATTATGGAAACGCCAGGTGGCGGGGGGTACGCGTGAGCAGGTATCAGAATGATAGTGGTTTGAACCATTCAAAAAGTTCAAGCCAGAGGTCTCGCTCGAGTATATAGAAAAGAAGGAAGGTTGCAACTATTCCGTGGGTGAGACCCAGGGCCAGGAGGTTTTTCCACCTGAACCAGGCAAGAAGAAAAATTACCTCCATGAAAAAAGTAAAAATCATCAGGAAAAAAGAGGGATAATGGATCAGGCTGAAAAGCAGAGACGTAATTAAGATAGCCTGGTATTTATTAAGCTCAATCCTTTCAAGCTCCACAAGGTTGTCCGCAATTAGCACCAGCATTATATACTGCTGGAAAAGACCCCACAGGGGGTATAAAAACAGTACCGGTATAAGCCTCCAGTTAAGAATTTT
The DNA here is from genome assembly GCA_011050615.1 of Bacteroidota bacterium. Taxonomy (GTDB): domain Bacteria; phylum Bacteroidota; class Bacteroidia; order Bacteroidales; family VadinHA17; genus UBA9300. The sequence goes on along the minus strand of DRFJ01000065.1, from coordinate 3,245 downwards.
TACGGAGGTATTTACATCACCCAGTATAAAACTGGCAACAATGCAGATGATTATGAAAGGGATCAGAAAAATTAGAGTCTGTCCGAATCCTTCTTTCCTGAATCCCCATTTAGAGATAATAGTCCGGTCATGGACGTACCTGTAGATAATATAAGCTATCCAGAAGAAGGATATGCCCGTAACATAGAAAGCAACCATATTAAGCCATTCCATCATTATGAATTTGAGAGCTGCCGTGGCAAGAATACCGGCCAGTTCAAAGGAGGTATATCTTGATTGCCTGCTTTCGGGGATTGCATGGGCCCCGATAACATCTGAATAATAATCGCTTATACTACATAAGATTTTCATCAGGATATTTTTGGTGAATTTACTCTTTTATTGGTTCATTATGACATGGAGGCAACTTATATCTCTATTCCAACATAATAAAGATCAAATCCTCCTTTGCCTCCGGGGCGGTCTGATGAAAAGATCAGCATATCCCTGTCAAAATCGATACCTTCATTAATTATCAGGGGCCGGTACTCATCATCAGGCGAGTTTATATACTGACCAAAATTCACCGGCGGACCCCATACTCCCTGGTTGTATTCGGAATAATACAGGTCAAAGCCTCCTTCTCCGCCCGGTCTGTCGGAGGCAAAAACCATTATATTACCGTAAATATAGGGACACTTATCGTTATAATCACCTGACAGGGTTTCATCCATGTTTATCTCAAGGGTTTCCGTGTACATGAACTCCTCTGTGATCTGATCGATGGTTTTTTCCAGGCTGGCAGCATAAATGTTAAAAACATCATTATCCCTGTTAGAACAGAAATATATTTTACTGAGATCCATATTGAAGCAGGGATAGAGTTCATCATATTCTGAATTGAGGAAATTTATCTCCATACTCTCTTTAAAAATAGGCGTACCCGTATTATAGGTAAAGCCAATCTGGTAATCGCCGCCCTCGTTGCTGGCGTACATGAAAAGAAACTGATAGAAATAATTATTGGGTGTAGGATTTAGCATGTAATAGGGACCCAGTTCGTTGCCGTCAGTGTTTATTTTATCAAGGGCATTTCTTAAAACACTAAATTCCTGCTGGTATTCGGGCCAGTCATCGTAATTGATCATGACAATAATATCACCTGAAATTTTGTCCCAGCTTATTGACATTGGTTCGTAAATTATGTCGAAATTAATTCCTTCACTGTTACGATTTGAGGAGAAGCAGAGTGGCATGAAGGTACCAAGAGTAAGAGTGTTTGGGTTGTAATCATCATATTCACTGTTGAAATCCTCCATGTTAACAGGTGTCACAGGCATTGTCGCTGTGGCATAATCTTCACATGGTGGGAGGCACGATTTGATGGTTAAGGATATTAAAAACATCAGGAGAATCGACCTGTGCATAATATTTATTGCTTAATTTTTAAAAAACAGATCCAGGATACATGGAAGGAAGATTACCAATCCGATAATAACTGCCACAAGAGCTGAGATCAGTACGGCTGCAGCCAGCATATCTTTGATGTTTTTGATACGCCTGTCCTCTCCCGGTGAAACAAGATCGCATAGTTTCTCAACTGCCGAATTCAGGCTTTCAGCCACAAGGACAAATCCAATGGTTAGTATAATTATAAGCCATTCAGCAGCAGGGATATGCAATATTATCCCGGCGACTAACACCAGTGCAGTTATCACAAGGTGTATCCTGAAGTTAGGTTCATTTTTAACCAGTTGACCAAGTCCTCTGAAGGCATGGCTGAAACTCATAAACCTTTTTTTCAGACTGATTGACTTTTCTTTTTCATCCATTAATCCAGTTTTGTAAGATCAAGTCTCCTGAACTCCACCTCTGAGCCTTCGGCCTGTATGGCTATCTGTCCCCCGGTGGCTGTACAATCGTAACCATGATTCACCAGGTCGTTATTGACCCATACATAGATTTCATCACCTATGCATTCAATAAGCATGGTGTTCCATTCCCCGGGGTCATATTCGGAGCTATCGGTAAGGTTTATAATGCGTCTGTTTTTGCCTTCTGACACACCCCAGTCTTCTTCGGGACCGCGTCGCTCAATCATATTATCCACTATTATGTCTTCCTGTATGCACCAGAAATCGCCTGCATGTTCGTGCTGGAGCTGTACTTCAAGAGATTTCGGGAACATGCCGTAAAGTGCCCGGGGTGTTGATGCGTGTACCAGGATGCCGCAGTTGCCAGGTTCACCGGCAAAGCGGTATTCAGCCACAAGCCTGTAATCGGAGTAAATATCGTCGGTGATCAGGTGTCCCCCCGGTGTTCCCAGGCTGACCAGCATTCCATTCCTTACGATGAAGGGGTTCAGGGTATCCGGATTATTATCCATCGCGGGTACATCAACATGCCATCCTTCAAGATTATCTCCCGGGATAAGGCTTATAGTTTCTTCCCTGCTGCAGGATGCAAGAAGGACAAGGCATAGAACCGATACTGATAAGAGGATTGTTTTTTTCATACGCTTAAAGTTTTATATACTTATTTATGAGATCGCTACTCTTATTTAATTTTGTTTTACAGGTAGAGTACCTTATAGTTTATAATATATCTGTTAACGGGTATTAAAGATACATTATATCTCCGTGACCATATTAAAAAACAGGCAAAAATCCTCAATGTTTCAAGCTGTGAAGTAAGTGAATTGAGAGTAGAGGCTACTGTTTCAGTGCTGCCTTGGTAAAAATATACTCCGGTATATCCTGGTTGAACCTGATATCAGTTATTTTGAACTCCGTTCCATCTCCCTGTTTCATCACGTCTTTATATACGATGGTCATGGGGTACCATCTCCCGTCAATTTTTTTAATGTCACTCATGGTTGAGCGTTTAAGCAGCTGGCCGCTTTTACCGAACAGTTCCTCTTTGAGGGGAACAAACCTTTCCTTATCAATCCATATCCTGCGGCTTGCGTAGGCAACGTCAGGCACCGTAGCTTTCAGGTCCAGCACCCATACAGGTCTTCCGTCAATCTCATCACTCCCGGTTACCAGGGCAGAATAAACATCAGTCAGCTTCCTGTCTTCCATCATATCTTCATAAGACAGGTCTGAACCCATAACCGACTGACGCAACATATGTCCCGATACCTGTATTATTCTGTCTGTTGAAGGGGAATATATCCATAACTGATCTTCGAGCTTAAGCATCTTTGTGCCATGCTCACGAGGTGGTGAGAGGTATTCCGTGAATGATTTTTTGTCGCCCTCAGT
>DRFJ01000070.1 GCA_011050615.1 Bacteroidota bacterium | reverse complement strand
TATTCCATTATTCCATTATTCCAAATACTGTTATCTTTGGTACTTTAACTACTAAGTTGACAGATGGAAGCAAGCCTGTTTTCACAATATATCCTGCCGGTAACCCTGGCCCTTATAATGATTACCCTGGGCCTGTCACTTAATTTCGGCGATTTCAGGACTATTTTTGCTACACCAAAAGCGCTTATTACAGGTCTTGCATGCCAGATGTTATTACTGCCGGCCATAGCATTTACCATAGCGTCACTGAGTAGTCTGCCCGGTCCCATTAAGGTGGGTATTGTGCTCATAAGTATCTGCCCGGGCGGTGCCACTTCCAATCTTATTACCTACCTTCTGAAAGGTGATGTTGCCTTATCTATTTCACTGACTTCCATAAACAGTATACTTATTTTGTTTACAATTCCTGCTTTTGTTTTGCTTGCAGGCAAGATGTTTATGGTACAGGGAGCAGTTGTAACAATGCCATTTGGTTCTACCATACCTAAAATATTCCTGATGATATTACTGCCAACGGCAATTGGTATAATTATCAGAAACAAATTCCCCCATAAGGCAGGGGTGGTGGAAAAATATATGAAATACATAACAACTATATTGCTTGCCGTGGTTTACCTTTTCGTCATAATTACAAGCAATAATGAGAACGATAATCCAATGAGGCTGTACCTGAGAATAGCACCCCTTGTATTATTGCTAAATGTCTTAGGCATGAGCTCGGGATATTTTCTGGGACGCTGGCTCAGGTTCCGGAAGCCAAAACTGGTTACACTTTCAGTGGAGGTCGGAATACAGAACAGTGCCCTGGCCATAACCATTGCAAGCAGCCCGGTATTTCTGAATGATACAAGCATGGCTGTCCCGGCAGTAATCTATGGGATGTTTACCTTCTTCAATGCTGTTTTCTTCGGCATGATAGTCAACCGCTGGCATAATATCAGGGGAAATATAAAGTATATCTAGTTACTCGTTGCGTTTCGTGTTGCCCGGTTTATGTTTGATTCAGCTCTCCGGACCTCGACATACAAAGAAAGATCCACGCCAGCGAGGGTGGAGCTCCAGCCTTAGAATTATCCTAAGCCTTAATTTATTTCATCACTTAAGATCTACCTCCACAGACTTACTGCCTGCTTTCCTGGATTCATAATTTATCACTGCCTTTCCTTTGCCACTTACAAGGAACTGGTATTCCACTTTGCTGAACCCGGGGACCTGGCAGAACTGAATTTCAGGTTTGTGCTTTTTGTATTCCGCCACGTTATTGAAGGCATCTGTAAGTTTGCCCCCGCTAATAACTGAGCCTGATTTACATGAAATGCTGAGTTTGTCTTTTGGATACAGTTTATTGTTTACACTGCTGTAAAGCATTGAAGCCATTGCTCCTTTATTGTACAGCCTTACCCTTATCCTGTAAAGATCCTTGTCGATCTTTTTATTCTCAAACACTTCGAGGCTCACATCGGGTGTCTGCTGTGCTGCGAATATTACAGCGGAGGCATTGCGATGCACAAGATCCTGTAACATAAAAGAGTGGGGCAGTCTTGAACTCATCTTGGACCATCCTCCAATCTCTATTTCCCCATAGACCGGGTGATTATATGGTTTCCATTCGTGGTACAGCTCCCCCTGTGTGACATGATCATTATATTTTAAGCGCTCGCGGTCCTGATCATTACTGCTGCCAAAGAGGCTCTGTTCTTCACTTTTGCGGAACAGTGTACCGTCATATGTTTCAGTTTCCACCTGGAACAGTTCACCCACAAAGGAATATGAACCCAGGATATTATCGCAGAAGCTGGTAAAATCACCATATGTAGTATAAAGATCTTTCCAGCTTATAAGGTACCTGTATCCGGGTACGATCTTTTCGGCATTCTTGCCCAGGTAATCATAAACCTGTATATCTCCCGGGTGAAGTTCTCCCTGTGTCTTGATTGACGGGCCTCTAAGGAACATTCCCCCGCTATTGTGAAAAGCAAATACCATTATAATATTAGGCCTGGCAATCATCCACTCGGCTATTGCTTTTATTCCTGTGCCCTGGAAGGGGTAGTATCCTGAGCCTTGCTGTACATATGACGGTGCCCAGTTATATCCCCAGTTACGGTTTCCGTCAACATATCCCTCAGCATCTTCATTCACCCTGCCATCCCCGTCATTATCTATTCCTTCAGCACCGAGTAGGGTCCATTCACCTGTTTCACCCGGTTCAACAGCTATCATGAGCCTGGGATCTTCAGGATCGGTCTTCAGTTTCCCCAGGGTATCCCTGATCCTCATCTGTGTTATACTGCCGTCACCATTAAGGTCTTCCGGAAAATCTTCATCAAACAGACCGTCACGATCATCATCCACTGGTATGCGTATGCTACGGTTTGAGCTTGGAGTATTGGGATCATTGAAAAAATGATACCTGCCATCCACATTTACTACGGGTATTATATAAAATACATTCCGGTCGACTATCTCTTTAATGTCCTTGTTCTCAGAGTATTTTGCAAGAAGTCTATTTGCAAGGTAAAGACATACTTCCCCTGCCTGTATTTCGTTGCCGTGAATATTTCCATCAACATAAACACCTGGTTTAGAGAGTTCTTTGCCTGTTGCGGGATTGTTTATTGTCAATGCCCATATTATCCTTCCTTCTTCACTTTTACCCACTTCTTCAATTTTCGTGAATTCAGGATATGTCCTGTTAAGAGCCTGCAACGCTTCCGTTACCTGTTCGTAAGTATAATAATGATCGAATCTCAGTGGCACACTAATCTCCTGGGCCTGGCATACAGTGCTGAGAAGTAATATTGTGACAAGGGAAAATATTTTTATTGTTTTCATGACTATTCTCCTAATTTAATTTGTTTTGAATCATGACCGGCAGTTTTGGAATCCAGCTTTATATTCAATGTGGTATTCTTATCAGCCCTGATTAACCATGTTTGCTTCACGGCCTTCTTGCCGTCCAGTTCTTGAATGGGAGTGCGTTTTTTACCCGAAAGAAATTCCAGCCCATCCCCGTCAAGAGTTATTATGGCCGGGGCCGGTATTTTATTTCTTTTGCCCATCTGGGTACAGAAGGGAAGGAAGCCTTTGTTCTCCACCCATATGTCCAGGGCATAAATGCCTGCTCCCCTTTCTTCAGTCTTAACTTCAGAGATCATAAGCTCAGGCATCTTTTTTACCAGCTCAAATACGAATGGTACGTGCAGATCAAGCAGTGAATCCATCATTTCTGCCGGAGGGTTAATATCGGAATAAGGTTTAAAGCCACCTATCTCAACCTCACCAAGGTCAGGGTGACTGTATGGTTTCCAGTCGATAAAGCCTGCACCCCCCAGCACCTCGTCAGAGAATGCCAGTAAAGCCTGCTCGCCGGGATCTCCCTTTTTTGCATCACCGGCAGGTTTTGGCATCTGTTTCATCATTCCTGCCATCTGTGACGGTGTGACCTGACCACCTTTGACCATGGCTATTACCCTGTCAGCACTGAATTCTGCCGGAGCTCCACTCTCTTTAAGGAACTGGCTTATTTTTTCTTCTCCCAGGGCAATAAACCCGTCGGAGTTCATTTTTTCGAGTGATTCAACCGTTATGCCGCTGGACTCTTTTTTCTCTTCCTCTTTTTTGGGAACTCCCCACAGGTCCATTGAAAATACGGGAACACCAAGGTGATAATATGACCATAATTCAAAAGAACCGTCTTTTGCGGAGGCCGGGTCCATCCTTTCTGATTTGCCGGCCTTCTCCTCAAGGTATTTCTTATATTCCTCACTGATACTGTTATAAAATACCAGGTCTTCCTGCATCGGATTAACAACCGCGCCCAGTCCAAGGAAGCTTGCTATCATACTTTCGTCAACCTCCATACCTGCCGGTAACATCGGCTGAACTTTTTCCATAATTTCCTGCATGGTATAGGTGCGGGTATGATCAAAACCCATCATTTTTGCCATTTCTTCAGGAATCGAGATCTTATCCATGTCAACAGATCCCTGTCTCCCGCCCCTGGGCGGTGTAAGGAGGAAATTGGTGCTTCCGAACGAGAAGGACATTGCAATTTCGGGATGCTCAAAAGCAAATTTCAGTATTGCGTAAACTTCAGGTGTTGATCCCGGGTACGGTCCGCTCTGTGCTTTGAAGGGTTCGAACAGGTGAGGAAAATTCGCATTTACATTTGTTCCTCCTTTACCGTCTTCATTATATTCACCGTCTCCATCGTCATCAATCCCTTCGTCATATATTTTATAAATACCTTTTTCTCCATCCTTATACTCAGCCTTTCTCATCAGCCTGGGATCACCACTGACAGGTATCCATGTCCCCTCAGGTGATTTAACCCTCATTTTGCTTATTACGCCATTGCCGTCAAGGTCATTGTAAGGATCCTCATCGGTGAACTCATCCATATCGTCATTATGGGGGGCAAAGTTACGGGAATCAACGTAAATGATATTTTCGAAGAACCTGGAATGTGCGTCGGGGTTGCCCATTGGGAGAATGAACCATGTGAGATCAGTATAACTGGACCTGTCAGATATAACTTTTTCTGCCAGATAGAGGGCTGCCTCAGTTGTTATGGGCCGGGTGCCATCCATATTGCCTGCAACGAGTATGGCAGGATTTTTCCTCGACTCAGACCCTGTTTCAGAGCCAATTTCCAGCATCAACAGGTCGCTACCCCCCGGAGAACTTGTAAGCTTATGAATCTTTACTGCCTGTCCGCCTTGCTGCTTTATTTGCATAATGCGCTTGTTAACCTCATCCGGTCGACTGTAGTCCCTCGTTTCGTTTAGAGCCGAGACAGGTGAAAAACCGGGAAAAAATAACAGTAATATCAATACCATCACCATTGGTGTATGGTTGATTTGCTTCGAGTGGATTTTCATTTTAAATGGATTTTATTCTTGTTGTGAATCAAATCAAAAATAATAAATTGGTATAACTATTACTATATAATTATTACTGTTTAACAATATGCTTCCGGCCTCGGCAGTAAGCCGGAATCGACCCAGCGAAGATGGAGCCTTAACCTGTACTCCTGTATCTTCTCCAGAACCTGTAGCTGGTAAGTGATGTATAGGTGAATAAGCGGTTAAACAGTTTATATCTCAAAAGAAAGTGTAATATCCTGTATCCAAGGAAAATTGTAATCAGACCGCTGACCAGGATGAAAACATTCATCAGCAGGCGCAGATGGCCGGCATAAAAACTATAGGGTATAATACTAATCCAGACTAATAATTTTATCAGTGCGAAGGGGATCATCGAGAAAGCCATCCACCACAAAAGGGCTGTGTATCCGTGCGCAGTTTCAATAGCTCTCGGAGGGCAATTATTCATACATTTCATGCAGCTTTCACAATTAAATGTCCAGTATGGCCTCCCATCCTTTTTGATAATAGCACGGGCAGGGCAGTTTTTATAACAGATACCGCAATCATTGCATTTGTAACTGGCAAAAAAAGTTTTGGCAAGGGCAAAACGGCCATAAAAATAATAGCCAATTGAGACTGGCAAAAAAAGAAGATCGAGCGGAAGATCAAATATGCCACGCATCACCCGCTTGCCTTTTAGTAGTTTTCCTGTGAACCGGACCGATATTCTTTTACATCTCGTATGGATTGACTTTACTACTTTTTCCCTCAGTCCGGGATGCAGGGAGATCCAGTTTGAAGGAAGGTCGAGAGGTCTTAGACCTTTTATCCTGTAACCTTTTAACCTGAGCATCAGGGCAGGAAGGATAAGTGCCAGGCCACTTAACCCGGGGGTAAACATTTTCCACATCTTCATACCTGCTCTTGTGTTAAGCAGGAAAACATCAGAATGCGCTTCCGGGAAATGTCGCAGGTATTTTAAAACCAGCGGAGATGCATTAAATCCATGGGTGGGATAGCAAAAGCCTGTTAATGTATCTGAAGAAATCGTTTCACTGTCAGGATACTTTCCTTTCGACAGTTCCTGTATCTCAGTCTTCAGTCCCAGTTCCCTGGCATACTCTGCTATCCACCCGGCAGCTGTTCTGGCATTGCCTGTACCTGAGAACCAGTAGACCAGTAGTTTATTGTATTTCATTTTCAGATGAAAAAAGATGGATGAATACGGCATTCAAGATATAGAAAATAATACACAGGGAATAATTCCTGGAGTAATTGAGTTAGTCACATCCTCTTACAGCAATGCAAAAAATTAATCGTCTTTAAACAAATAAAACAGAATAGAAATTTTTAAAATTAATACAGGATAAAATACCTGGTCAGGATCACCAGGCGGTATAATGGTATAATTATTTTAAATATTGCAGGACTGGCACTCGGACTGGCACTCGGACTGGCACTCGGACTGGCACTCGGACTGGCACTCGGACTGGCACTCGGACTGGCAGGTGTAATATTTATATCTCTCTGGGTCGGTCACGAACTGAGTTACGACAGGTTCCACGATAACTCAGAAAGATTATACCGAATTGAGTCAATGATGAATTTTACAGGTTAACCCTTTGTCTGGAATGTTGCCCCTGCACCTGTAGGTGAGAACATAATGAAAGATTTTCCCGAGGTTGAGGCAGTACTAAGAATGTCAGGAACATATATGCCCGTACTAAAAAGTGGAGAAGAAATATTGGAGGCAGAAAATTTATACTATAGTTCCGCTAATTACTTTAGTATTTTCTCTTTTAAATTGCTGCAGGGCGAAAAATCAAGAGTCCTTGAAGATCCTTATTCAATTGTAATTTCCGAATCAAAGGCAAGGATGATATTTGGAGATAATGATCCAATTGGCAAGACTGTTATGCTTAATAACAAATACCTTCTGACTGTAAGCGGCATAATGGAAGACCCATGGTGCCTCTTCAGCCGGCCTGCTTATAATGCTGCAGAAACAGTTTGCTTACCTTATCCTGATTTCTTCATTAATAGCCCTTCCGATGGCATATTTTATCGTTGGCAGGTGTCTTGAGTCTTATGCATACCATATAAAGGTACAAATGGGCTATCTCATTGTTACTTTTTTTGCTGTTTCTCTGGTAGCATCACTAACAATATTATTCCACACATTGCGAGCTGCATGCCTTAATCCGGCCAATAGGCTCAGGGATGAATGATGGGGGTATCTGGTCTGTCACCATTTGGTGAAGCCTCACATGGCAGAAAGAGGGAAGCAGGGTGCAGAGTGATGACCCAGAGACCACTTGCAGTAATAACTGGGTGACTCATAATTTCATTATCTTTGCACCTCAATTTCTGGCAAGTGAACATTACTGAAAACTTGACATACAGGAAAATATTTCGTTTCTGGGGCCCTCTGGCCCTGACATGGCTTATGATGGCCGCTGAACAGCCCTTCCTGGTATCGGTTATTGCTCGACTTGATGATGCCAAGTTCAACCTGGCTGCATTTGGTATTGCATTCGCTTTTGCCCTGATTGTTGAAGCCCCTGTGATAATGCTTATGAGTGCATCAACAGCACTGGTTACTGACAGGCATTCATACAGAAAGATGAAACGTTTTACAGATATCCTGAATATATCGGTAGTGCTGGCACAGCTTATCCTGATTATTCCCCCGATCTTTAATTTTATTGTATTGGATTTAATGGGAGTTCCTCAGAATGTTGCTCACTTAACTTATATTGCACTAATACTGCTAATCCTATGGCCACCGGCAATTGGATACAGAAGATTCTACCAGGGGATATTAATTAGAAATAACCTGACACGCAGGGTGACATACGGAACCCTTGTTAGGCTTTTTATGATTACCCTGGCCGGCTTTGGCCTGTATCTGACAGGAATAGAAGGTGCTTATGTGGGTGCGGCAACACTTTCAATAGCTGTCTTTGCCGAAGCGATTGCATCCTGGCTCATGGCCAGGGAAACAGTCAGGAGGATTATTCAGGAAGGTGATTTACCTGTTCACGCCGCTTCGGGAAATAATAGCGGAGAAAAGATAGGCTACAGATTCATCGCAAGATTTTATACTCCACTGGCTCTGACCTCTTTATTATCACTGGGCGTTAATCCATTTGTAACATTTTTCCTTGGCAGAAGCCAGATGGCAATCGAATCCCTGGCTGTCCTTCCTGTGGTAAATTCACTTGTTTTTATTTTCAGGAGCATGGGCCTGTCATACCAGGAAGTGCTTATCGCCCTTGTTGGTGACCGGAAGCAAAACTATCCACTGCTTCGGAATTTTGCCGTTTTCCTTGGTTCAGCTGTAACTTTGCTGGTGGGTATTATTGCATTTACCCCTCTGGCCGAAATCTGGTTTGTCAAAGTTTCGGGCCTGACAACTGACCTGGCTGACCTTGCCTACCTGCCACTTAAGTTACTTATTTTACTGCCAGCCCTTTCGGTACTTCTGTCGTTCCAGCGTTCCACTCTTGTCGTAGCAGGCAAAACCAGACCGATTTCAATTGCTACGGGAATTGAACTTGTAACAATATTAGTTGTACTTCTTATATGTGTTGCATCCTTCAATATGATTGGAGTAATTGCAGCAGCTATTGCCTATGTAATTGGGAAATCAGCTTCTAATTTATATCTTACCCCCAGGCAACTGGCAACGGTGAGAAAGTGGAGGTTCGGATAACAGACAGTTCATTATTATATATTAACTCAGGTTTCTTAAATTATAAATCGTACAGCCAGCAAAAGATTTCCATGACAATGAGAATGGGAATCCTATGCTTTTTATTTTACAAATAATCTGACGCCAGGTGGGTATTACTGGTATTTGAAACAAAAAACACGACATATATTTACTGTCGAAATATTAATTCCTTCCAAATTAAGCTCTGATAACGTAACAGGCAAGAACCTTTTATTGGATCGCTGGGAAAGTATGAAAGAAAAATATGATAATTTTATTGAAAATCTGTAAATTTTTTTGTTTTATAAGTTATATAATTCTAACATAGTGTTAGAATTAATTAACTAATATTAAAAATATGAAACGTTCGATTATTGTTTTTCTGGTTGCATGCCTTGTATTGTTGAGTGCAGGCTTGTGGATTTTTATATCCTTTACGGAAATGAACCCAATGGATCTCCTTCATTTTGCTATTATAATAATACTTGTGGCATTTGCATTTTTTGTAGGTTTTAAAAGATTAAGTAATGCCAGGCGTGGCGAACCGGCAGAAGATGAACTATCAAAGAAGGTGCTTCAAAAAACGGCAGCTATCTCCTATTATATATCTTTATATATATGGGTGTTTATGATTTTCATCAGGGACAGGATAGAGTTTGATACGGAGCAGTTACTTGGAACAGGTGTCCTCGCCATGGCCATTACCTTTGCAATATCATGGGTGGTTATTAATTTCAGGGGAATAAAAAATGGATAACAGAATTAAGGAATACAGGGCACGTTATAATCTGACACAGGAAGAACTGGCAAAAAAGGTGAATGTGAGAAGGGAAACCATAGTATTTCTTGAGAAGAACAGGTATAATCCATCACTGAAACTGGCTCATGATCTGGCCAGTATTTTTTCTGTGACTATTGAAGAATTGTTTATTTTTGAAGATAAGATTAATAATAAGTAATAATCAGACACATGGAAGGTAATAAAGCAAATAAAACTGAGGATTAATGAAAATTAACAATTTTGAACACTCCCTGTTAAAATCAGTAGTCCTTCATCTTTTACCGGGTATATTAATCGGCATATGTTATTTTGCCCTGGTTCCTGCAGTAAAATCAAGTGGATTTCCCCCGGTAATGGCTTTATCATTAGCAGCGCTTCTTATTTTAATTCCTTTTGAACTGGGTTTTTTGTTACATCGTAAGCGGGTTGAAGGTAAACCCTTTCTAGAAGGCGTGGTACGCTACACTAAACCTTTAAAGACCTGGCAGTACTTTGTTTTTGTATTCCTTATTGTCATATTATCAGGCCTGGCATTCAAAGCATTTGCTTTTACAACTGATTTTCTGATGCCTCTTTTCAGGTGGATCCCTTCCGGGAGCTTTCTGGATATGGGGCTGGATGGTGAATACTCGAAATCAAAACTGATAATTACTTATGGATCATTTCTGATACTGTTGGTTCTGGTTTCACCGGCAGTTGAAGAATTCTATTTCAGGGGCTACCTGCTACCCCGTATGCCGTCAAAAATGAAAGGATGGACGGAAATTATTCACAGTGCTCTTTTTGCCCTGTACCATACCTGGACACCATGGTTATTTATTACCCGTACTCTGGGAGTTTTGCCCCTGGCTTGTTTTGTAAAACGAAAGGAAAATGTTTATATAGGAATTATTTCTCATTGCCTGATCAATTCGATTGATTTTATAATTGGATTAGTATTTATTATGAATTTATAATTCAAACGGATACAAAAGCGAATCCCCGGGATTAACCTCCCTCCGGTCGGTTTTTCCCTGATTGGGGAAGCTTCAGGGCATTTGCTGCATCTTCTCCCCCCGGGATTAACCTCCCTCCGGTCGGTTTTTCCCTGATTGGGGAAGCT
>DRFJ01000027.1 GCA_011050615.1 Bacteroidota bacterium | reverse complement strand
TCTTCAAGGCATAATCGAAAAACAAATTTATCGTTCTTCGCAATGTTTAACACGACGTAAAAATAACAAAAATTTTGGAAAAACACCAGCTGCTTTTCTGAAGCGGCTGGATGGTTATATGTCTGAATATGAGGAGTGTTTCAAAAACAGAACGAAAAAATTATTTGATAAAGCAGAAAAATATACGAAAGAAATCTTCCTGATTGAATGCCGGAATATAGAAAGAATCTGCAAGCATCAAGGAGATGCGGATTATTATCAGATGCAGCATTTTATATCGGATTCCCGATGGGATGCAAGGGGAGTAATGGATAAAGCGGCTCTTAGGACAAGTTGGATATTACCCAGGAAAGGATTTACCGAACTTCTTCCACTGAAACCAAACAAAGAAAGCATTCAGGTTGATAACTATCAGAAACACTTATCCCCTGATCAATGGACAGAGATAAAAATACGTACTACGGCAAAAGGGTATCTGAAAGCAAAGTTTCATCTTTCCCGGGTTTTCATCTGGAACAAGGCACGGGGAAGGATTGAAATACGACTCTTGGTAATCAGGAAACACAGGACCAAAAAGGGAGTTGAACTAAAATATTCATTCACCAATGCCAGCCTGGAAAATATGAGAAGAAGACATGGTGGGCTTAGAAAAGAACAAAATGTAAAAACATCTATGCAGGCAATTGAAAAACCTGTGTTAAGCAAAGCCGAACCATGGTTTGATATGAAACCGGAAATCTTTAAACAAAAACCATTGTACTTCAAAAATAAAATTTTATCTTTGAAAAATATTAACCAGGTTTTCATAAACAACCTTGTGAAACTTGACATTTATTAAAACAAGCACGAAATGAAGACTTACCTATTGCTTTTTGTAGCAGCATTTTTCTTTATTTATTCCTGTCGACGGGATAATAAAAAGGATACTTCCTCTACCTGGAAAAGTTCGGGTGTTACCGAAGGATCAGAAGGGCTTCATGGATACATCAGTTATTCAACGGCCAAAGCTCCGGCTGAATTTAGCTATGGCATGAGCTTTTATTCTGCCGTATGGCCTTTGATAGACAAGCCCTTGGCAAATTTTCAGATCGGGCTTCCCAGTTGCTGGATCCTGCCCGAAAACAATGATGTTGATTTCCCGCTTTGCCCCGAAGGAACACTGGCAAGAACCTGGGAAAAAAGAGGTCCGACGTGGTCAAGTGTTTTTCAGACCATCGAAGGAGGTTTGGGATATTGGCGAGGGAACCATTTCCGCTATGCGTCGCCCAAATTTAGCATGAATGGGGTTCCCTGCTGTTATGACTACGAAGTTGCTTCCCCCGGATGGTCGTTTTTTTACCACAATGAGCCCCTCCCTGATAACAAGATGGGAATCGCACAAATCAGTAATCGTATTCTCATCCCGCCCGATGGTTTGACTTTCCAGGGAAACCCCAACGGACAGTTTCTGGGTTATGCATGGATGGCTCTTCCGTTAATGGATGAACATACTTACGGAGATGTGCCGGTCGGGGATCAGAGTTGGACCCTGTTTCTGAACGCTGCCAATTTTAAGGGCCCGGTTGCATACTACATTGCCGAAACCTGGACCAAAGTTGCAAAGGATTATAAACCCGATGTCGGCCATACCCTGGACTGCCGGCCCGCCACTATGGGAGGTGGAGCAATGGAGATCAATACCGTTCCCAAAGCAGAATACAAAGCATCCAAAGATTCGGTCTATACAAAAATTCCTGCCTTGCATTTTCCGGTTGATGACCAAAACAGAACCTACCTTGTTCAGAATGTAACGTATTATTCCAAGTCAGCTCTTTTCAACGAATTTAAAAGTTGGCGCGATGCGATCGGAACCTGTGATGGCTCGTTTAATAAAACGGGTTCATGGAATCCTCCGGAACTCTCAACAAGGATGCCCAATTTCGATCAGGACGGGAAAATAATGGAGAAAGTTGAAAATACCTTTACAACAAAGATTTTTCCCGATAATATTTTTGGTATTCAATGGAATAAATCAGAGGACGGTTTCGGAACATTTCCACAATATTACCTTAAAACGTATAATGGAAATCCTGTCGCTGTTTCTGCTGAAGATGTTCCTAAAGAACTTGTCGACCATGAATTTGCTCTGGCCAAAAAAGGGGAACCTTATACTTCCCCCGATTCCGGCGCTTGGGTAAACCCCGGCCCGGCTTCCGATCCCGTGACCATTACCCTTGCTGACGGCTCTCAGGTAACCTATGCTTGGTATAAGTTCATTGATCAGCCCTCCCTGCAACAGTTTGACTGGTCAACAGAACAAAAAGAAAAGCTTCAGGCACTGATCGAAAAAATTCAGACCAACTGGACAATTGACAAAGAATATATGGCTCCCCAAAGTAAAGGTGATTTGGTCACCTTCGACAATAATCTTCTTGTCGTACCTCCCAAAGAGTATGAAGTAGGTTATGTTCCGATCGTCATAGGTCAAAAATAGTTTATAATGCCAACCCTGGTAAGGATCTAAATTCTGTCAGGGTTGAACGATATCCACCAACTAACTACCAAACAAATGAATCATTCTATCAACATAAAGATTATATTGCTGATCATAGTACTCATCCCGTTTTATTCACTAAAATCCGATGCCCAGGTAAAGAAAGCAGGCCCTTTTACCCAGTTTCCTAATCGTCTGCAATGGGAAGATGAAGGAGAACTCTTTTGGATCGAACCTTTTGGGGCAAATGCTCTCCGTTTCAGAGGCACCATCAGCCTTCGGATCGCCGATCAGAACTGGAATCTTATCAACCAACCCGATGTCCCTATCGAAATAACAATAAGCAAAGACAGCGCAACACTAAAAAATGGCAAGATACGGGCAGTAGTCGCAGCTCGAAGGGGTAGAATTACCTATTATAACGACAAGAATAAAGTATTGCTTAAAGAAGCTTACCATCCCCATCATCCGCATTTTGCCCGTCAATATAGTACCAGGGGCAGCGACCGTTTTCAGGTGAAACTCACCTTTGATGCTGACAAGGATGAAAAGTTGTATGGTATGGGACAGTATCCCAATGGTTGCCTCAACCTGAAAGGATGCGTCCTTGAACTTGCACAGAAGAACACCCAGATATCCATTCCCTTCCTTCTTTCCAATAAGGGCTATGGATTTATTTGGAACAATCCGGCCATTGGCAGAGCAGAGCTTGCCATGACTCACACAAGCTTCTTCGCTGAATATACTAAACAGATCGATTATGTTATTTTTCCGGGTGATACGCCCGGTGAGATTGTCAGACATTATTCCACACTGACGGGTACTGCTCCCGAAATACCCTATTATGCAACAGGTTTATGGCAGTCCAAACTTCGTTACAGGACGCAGGATGAGCTTTTATCAGTGGCAAAGGAATATAAAAAAAGAAATCTGCCCATCTCCGTCATTGTTATCGATTTTCATCATTGGCCGGAAACCGGTGACTTTAAATTTGATGAAAAGTACTGGCCCGATGTTCCTGAAATGATAAAGGAACTTGATAGCATGCATATTAAACTACTCGTTTCCGTATGGCCTACCCTTTCTCCAAAAAGTGAGAACTATCGTACTTTCGTCAAAAATAACTATACCATTCGACCTGAACTGGGGAATAATTTCTTTCTGGGTGACCTTACCTATATCGATGCAACATATCCTGCAGCACGAAAAGCACTATGGTCAAAACTTAAAGAAAATTACTGGGATCAGGGTGTTCAGATGTTCTGGCTCGATGAATCCGAACCGGAAATTGAACCTCTACAGTATGAAAATATCAGGTATTACCTTGGTAACGGACTGGAGGTTTCCAACATTTACCCGTATTATCTGGCCAAGGCGATATATGACGGGCAGGTGGAGGCCGGGCAGAAAGAAATTATTAATCTCACGCGAAGTGGTTGGATCGGTACGCAAACATTAGGGACGGTATTGTGGTCCGGTGATATTAATGGAGATTTTAGCACCCTGAGAAAACAAGTGAAAGCCGGATTGAATATATCATTGTGTGGCATTCCCTGGTGGACCACAGATATTGGTGGTTTCTGGGGTCACCCCCAGAAACCAGGATATACGGAGTTGATGATACGATGGTTCCAATATGGTACTTTCTGCCCTATTATGCGTATGCACGGGGTTCGTTACCCTGAAAAAAAAGAGGATGGAGAAAAGGTTGGTTCTGGACTGGGGAACGAAGTATGGAGCTATGGCGATCAGGCACTTTCCATTATGACTCATTACCTGAAAATAAGAGAAAAATTAAGACCTTATATAAAAATACAGATGGATAAAGCCTCGAAAGATGGAACACCCGTTATGCGTCCTCTCTTCTATGATTTTCCCGATGATGATGAATGCTATCAAATTGAGGATCAATTTATGTTTGGACCTGATATTCTCGTGGCCCCCATTCTTAATCATGATATACATTCCAGAAATGTTTACCTCCCAAATGGTTCGGTTTGGACTAATGCATTAACCGGGAAAAAATTTACGGGTGGCAGATCAATCAATGTAAAAGTGTCACTGGAAAACATTCCGGTATTTACCAGAAATAATCTGGACTTTTCGATGAAGGACTAACCATGACCTTCTTGGAAGAATACGTTTCCTGATGGTTTTCGAAATACTTAAACGAACCGGGTTCCATCAAGATCTCTTGAATAGTCTTATAATTATTTCTCACTAATTCTTTGACATAATGAACTGCCTTGGGGCAGCCAGTCCGAACGGAGTCGGCCGGGCGGACCTGTCCGACCAGTGTCTTCAGGGCGGAAGCCCCGAGGTATCACAAGGAATTATTTGTTTCCGACCCGGTGGGTCGGGGAATTAAACCATTTCTTCACTCTGTCATAGCGGAACGCGAAGGCGGACTAAAAAAAGCAGTAAAAAGATTACGAAAATGCCTTGAAAATTAGTATCTTCAAGGCATAATCGAAAAACAAATTTATCGTCTTTCGCAAAGTTTAACACGACGTAAAAATAACAAAACAAGTCTTCATTGCGGGCGTTTTTTTAATTAACATCCCACCATACACCGGCACCAAATTTTTCTGAAATAATTCCCGGTTGATTTGCCTTTGCTGCAGCCAGGTTCTCAGGATTATTAATTTCCTCACTATACGGATAAGGAATTCTCTTTATCGTACCCATGCCAGGATAAAATGTCCCTTCAGGTTCGGTCACATCAACATATACAGGATAACCTGTACGTCTGACTTCAGCCCAGGCCTGAGAACCATCCAGGTACAGGGCTATCCATTTCTGGTCACCAATAAGCTCTCTTTGTGGAGTACCGCCATTCCAATCAACCAGGGGATCGTTCAGATAACTTTGAACGCCTGTGAGACCATATTCATCGAAGCTGGCTTTGATAGCGGCTTCATAGGCATCCTGCGCTGTCATGCCAACGTTCCATCCATTCAGAGCAGCTTCAGCAAGAATGAACATTACTTCTGCATACCTCATAATTCTGGTTGGTGAGTCCTTTGAGCCAAATTCAGCAATTCCGCGAATAGAGAGATCAGGTGTATTACTGCCCAAATGACCCAACGGATTTCCAACATATTCACCGCTGTTTAAAGCTGGTTCGGCGTATACTGGTAACCGTGGATCATTCCTGTCCTTCAGGAATTTTATCAGGAATGCTGAGCAGACCACCTCAGATAAAGATTTAGGATTATTTGCAGGATTTATCCACCATGGACTCCTGTATATAGGATCATCAGGTAACCAGTGTTTAAATGCAGCATTATCCACAGATGTTATTATCGGGTATGTTGAAGGATTGGCCATTATCTCTTCGATACCTGCCCGGGCTACCGAAGGTGACACATTTGATATCCTCATATAAACCCGTAATAATAACGAATTGCAGAATCTTTTCCACATCATCATATCGCCATTGAAGATAACATCAGCTTCTCCGATATTGGCATCTGGATCTATCAATGCATTTGCTGCCTTCAGCTGTGCGATAAGGTCAGTATAAATGCTTTCCTGGCTGTCATACTTGGGAAAGATAATTGGATTATTAGGATCATCTGCCATCAAAGCTTCGGAATAAGGTATATCACCAAACCAGTCAGTAATATTCTGATATGCATAGGCAGTTAAGATTTTCAATACCGCAAGTGAATTATCATCCCCTGCTTCAGAAGCCTGTTCCATTGCTTGTTTAAGATCCTTCAAATGTCCACTATAATAGTTAAAGTTCGTAGCCTCACCGGTAATCTGGTACCTGTCTTGATGTACATACACATCACGTGAATTATAACGAACCCATCTAAACTTTGCAAGCTCATTATTAAGAAACGCATATGTACCCAGAACACTTAATTCGGCACCAGTCATTAAGGAAGTGTAGGGTACACTTGTTAATTGGTTCGGGTTAGTATTCATTTCTTCAAAATCACTAGTACAGGCAACCATTGCCATTACAATTGTAATTGTAAGAAACAATTTCAATATATTTTTTTTCATTTTATGTAATTTTTAAAGTTTTCCATAAGTTTGATTCAAGCAGTATTAATAAGTAAACCTCACCCTAAAACCAATATTCCTTGCTGATGGAGGTGACCCGTATGTTGATCCCTGTGATGTTTGGCTAGCATTTCGATTTGAAACTTCAGGATCAAAGCTTATAATTTCGGGTGTATAAAGTATAGCAACGTTACGTGCAAATACACCAATATTTATTCCACTGAGGTTTATTTTACTAACCACGTTGCTTGGTAGTGAATATGATAATGATACTTCTCGCAATTTGACATAAGTGGCATCATACAAATTAGCTTCACCGTGCCTAAAAAGTCCCCATCGGGCATCGTTCAGGTATAAATAAACATTATTGGGTGTGCCATCTTCAAAAACTCCATCAACAAGATATCCTCCTCCATCTTCAAGTTTTCCTCTTATCTCTCCTCCTCTATCATTTAATCCTACAGTAGTTCCCACTATCCCGGGTATCTCTTTTAAGGTGCCAGTAACAAAACCGTCCTGATCAGTCCGTGAATAGAGATCACCACCGACTTTAGCATCTATAAGAAAACTGAAGTGAAGACCTTTATATGAGAAAGAATTGTTAATGCTGCCAAGCCAGTCAGGCATAATATTTCCTAATTTTCTTACCTCACTGTATAACGGCTTACCATCTTTTCCAACAATTATTTTACCATTCTCATGATAAACAAATCCTGTACCCATCATATCGCCGTATGATCCGCCAACAGGTGCTACAACCGTAATACGGTTTCCTTCTGTTTTGTATAATTCCAGTGATTCGATATCTCCACTAAGGGCAACAACTTTATTTTTATTCTTACTCCAGTTAACCATTACATCCCATGAGAAATCATTCGTTTGAACAGGTGTAGTATGCAACATTATTTCAACACCCTGGTTGTCGATCCGCCCTGCATTAATAAGCTGAGAATTATAACCTGATGTTGGTGAGATTGCTGCACTCAGAATCTGATTCTCTGCCTTAGATTTATAAACTGTAACATCAATGCCAAATCGGTTATTGAAAAACCTAAGATCTAATCCTATTTCATTTGAAGTAATCAATTCATTTTTCAATTTTAGTGGAGGCATGGTATTACCGATGCTATAGCGAGGGTTAGTACCATAAGGATTACCGGCACTATAAATTAAATCAAGCCTGTAAGGATCAGTATCATTACCAACCTGTGCCCATCCATAACGTATTTTACCAAAGCTGAAGATACTTGGGTCCAGTCCAAATGTTTCAGTAAATATCCAGCTAAAAGTGGCTGAAGGATAGAAATAGGAATTTGCATCTACAGGAAGTGTGGAAGACCAGTCATTTCTACCTGTTAAATCAAGGAATAACTGATCCTTGAACCCTACCGATAAATCACCATAAAGACTCTGAATTTCCTTTTCACTCTTATAATATTTTGTAGTTGGGGTCTCCTTTGCATTGGCCAATGAATAATTATTAGGAACAACAAGTTTACTAACATAAGATCCCTGTTCTCGGTATTGCTTATTCATAATGTTTCCACCAAAATTTCCTCTTAATGTAAGATCGGAATTTATTTTCTTATTAGCGGACAACAGAAAATCAGCATTTATCTCTTGCCTTGTGTAATTAGTTACCTGATACCTGCCTTCCTTATCATTAATACCATAATATGCCCTTTTCAGTTCCACTTGCTGATTTGAAGCATCAGTACCTATTCTCCCCATCAGGCTGAGCCAGTCTGTAAATTGGTAATTAACTGAGGCCTTTCCAATTACCCTGTTTTCCTTCATAGGGTTGAGGTTTTTATACTGTATCCAGTATGGATTATTATGCCACCTGTTTATCCAGCTTATTGGCCTTCCGTCCTCAGTTTCAATATGATCCTTCAACCATGCCCAGTCGACCTGTCTCGCGCCCCATATTGTCTGCATATTAACGTTATTGAATGTATATCCTGAACCGCTCATGTTCCCATGCAAATTTATATAAGAGCCCCTGATATCAAAAGAAAGTTTTTCAGTAAGGTTCGTCTGACCTGAAAAACTAACTGTATTTTTAATCAGATTGGTATTTGGAAGCATACCCTTCTCGTCAGAATTAGTCAATGATAATCTTACAGCTCCCCAGTCACCACCATTGCTCAGTGATGCGCTGGTTATTCTTTTAATACCTGTTTCATAGAAATTCTTAACATTATCAGGATGAGATATCCAGGGAGTAGGTATTCTTTCACCGGTAACAGGATCTATCGGGCTGTTAAACTGGGGAAGTTTGAGTATTTCACCAACTGTCTGAGGAAATCCTGCTTCGACAGCCCAATATAATTTCCCTCCCGGTTGTATATCTTCAGCCTTAACAACATAGTCAAGCTCGGGCCCAAAACTCTCGTCCACACCGTCATATTTACCACCATTCAGACCATCATAATACCAGTACTGTCCTCCACCGCCCTGACCATACTGATTTTGGAAATCAGGAAGCCTTAGAGGATTACTAAAAGTTGTGGAATTCCCCAGCTCTACTGAAAAGCCGCTTCTGCTACCTGTCTTGGTAGTAATAAGGACTACACCGTTCGCACCTCTTGCTCCGTAAAGAGCAGCTGCGTTAGCACCTTTAAGAATTGTCATCTCAGCAATATCGGCAGGGTTTATATCTGCAGCCCTGTTACCCATATCCGTATAATCATATCCACCACGGGAACTGCTAACAAGTGAATTATCAATTGGTACACCGTCAACGACAAATAAGGGTTGGTTCCCTCCCCTAAGTGAATTATTACCCCGGATAATAATCCTGGAGGATGCTCCAACATTACCATTGGAACTGTTAACAAAGACACCGGCTGATTTACCTGCCAGAGCATTTATAACGTTTGTTTCTGCGGTTTTTTCAATATCATCCCCAGAAATATCCTGAACAGCATATCCAAGAGCTTTTCTCTCTCTTGTAATGCCTAGTGCAGTTACTACTACCTCATTAATTCCAACAGTTGATTCTGCCATTGTCACATTTACTGTTGTTTGATTGTCAACAGGAATTTCCTGAGTTTTATAACCAACATAAGAAAACACCAACGTTGCACCGGGGGCTACGCTGAGGGTGTATTTCCCATCCGCATCCGTAATGGTTCCCTGTACCGTCCCTTTAACAATAATATTCACTCCCGGCAGCGGATCACCTTTCTCGTCGGTCACGGTTCCGGTGACTGTAATTTGTTGCTGTTGCAAACGTTTTTCAGCTTTTCGTGATGAGGCAAGCAAGACCTTTGGGGACAAAACAACCTGCCGGTCCAGTACCATGTGTTCGATGTTGGTCCCGTTAAATAACTGATCCAGTACCTTTTCAATTTTTTCATTTCTGGCATGGATGTTTACTTTCCGGTTGACATCTACAAGCTTTGGATTATAAATAAAATAGAACTCACTCTGGCTCTCAATGGTATTGAGTACCTGCCCGACTGTCACATCATTCATGTTCAGAGACACTTTGGTATTCTGGGAATAGGAATCTTTACCCATCACATGGATGACACCAAGAATAAGAAGGAATACCATTATTCTCATGATCATAAAAATTTTTAAAGAAGGTATGGGCTTATATAATGCCCATAATGTTTTCGATTTTTTTTTCATAACTTTTCAAAGTTTAGTGATTCTTGATTGAGTTAAAAAACTTTAATCTGATAAACAGACAGGAAAGCAGTGCCATTGCTTTCCCTTTTTTTCACAGGTTATGTTTCATAGGCATTGGCTTTTAGGTTAGACAAAAGGGTAATAAAAATAAAATTGTATTGCCATTTTATTATATTTAAAAAAGGATAATTTGTTTTTTGTGAATGTTTCATCCGGTAGTTATTTCCCTTTAATAATCTTGTAATCAACCGGTGAAGTCAGACGGATCAGTTTCAGTACATTATCCAACGATTCATATTAATAAGTTGGATGATAACGATAAGGTTGCAGCTTTTTCTCCTGTAATTAAAACTTCACATTATACCAATTCCCTAATTTCTTTATTGTCAAGTTTCACAAGATTGTTGGATAAAACAACATTGTTTCGTTTTAGTTTGATGAAAGAAATATAGGAATTAATTTTTAAATTGCAAAAGATATTCAAAATTTTTAAAAATTTCAGATATTAATCTGTGCTATTTCTCTACCGCCTTAAAAGGTGTTTGCACTCAGAATTCCATTCTTCCACTTCCATATCTTCTGTAAAGCAAATAAAATATAAGAAATCGCATAAGATGTATATTCATTTCTGCCTTTGTTA
>DRFJ01000038.1 GCA_011050615.1 Bacteroidota bacterium | reverse complement strand
GAAATCGCAAATAATAGTAAATTTCGGCCTTGAATAAAACCACCTTTATTATTCAGAGCTATTTTTGATTTAATTTTTATAATATCAATTCCTAAAATGTCGGATATTTTTTCTACTGCAATCCTTTCTTGATTTGCTGCAGGTTGACCATAGTCAATGAATAATCCTATTACGTTATAATCAAGCTTTTGATAGTAATGTATACAAGAAGTAGAGTCAATCCCTCCACTAAATAATACTAAAACATTTTTATCTGTATTAATTTCCATTTTATATGTATGCATGTGCGTCGGCAAATATTTGGCTCTTTTGCAAGCTGAAGCATCAGCTTGTGGGTTAGGGCTTGCAAATGTGCCAAATGTGTGTTGGCATTTGTTGCACGGTCTCTCTTAGCATGAAACACAACTTGTTTTTATGATTACTAAAACTAATTATACACATCTGTTTTTGGGGTATATAATCATATTAAGTGTTTATTGCATTGCAATCTGCAATTTAGGTAATTGTCTCAAATTAAGCAACTGTTTCACAACTCTTTATTCAACCTCATTGTCAAGCGCGAGCCGACTGCGAGTAGCAGACAATTTTCGTCAAGTTCAATGAGGATATTGAATGACTAAAGCAAGGCTTCCAGGGGAACCCGGGGGGCTTGGCCTTGATGTGTCATGAAATATTGCACCTGGCAAACTCACGATTGGCGAATAAAATTGGCTGCAGCAGGCGAGCAATAATCCTCAGGTGAGGGTTGCGTTTTCAGTTGCATACCTATGAGTATGGGTTCTATTATGCAGCTTAAAGAAAGCAATCCGAACACCTATTCTCCTGGTATAAGTTTAGAACTGAAGCACTACCCTTTCTCAGGACCACCAATGGTCTTTTCTTAATTGATTTTTTAATAATATGATGATGTAAATCTGTGTTACATAACCGGAAATAACTCGAAGAGTTATTCTGGTTATTAACACCTTTTCTATTTTGATTCCTTTTTTCTTTTGTTAACAACTCCATTTCCTGTTAATATTATGCTGCCGGCTAATATAGTTCTGCCGGTAGCTTCCTTCCTATACCCTGGTGGCGCAGGTCATAATTGTAGTACCGGAAGTATTCTTTCAGGCCTTGGTACAATTCCAGCCCATCAGCAGCAGGATGAAGGTACACATAATCATATTTTACAGATCTCCACAGACGCTCTATAAAAATATTGTCAATCCAGCGTCCCTTCCCGTCCATGTGAAAGCTTCCCTTAATTCGCTCACATGCTTATCTTGATATCCTCTTTCTTCAGATAATTTACATTATACCCATCAGCCTCAGCAGCCTGCGGACACGCTTATGATTTGCTATAATGCCCAAGGCAAACAACATATCCTGCATCCTGATTACTCCTGCTGTTGGGTGTTTTATATAATGTTCATCCATTAATCTCATAATTTCAAGATTATCCGGTTTCTCTCCCTGTGGCTTGTAATAAAGTCCGCTGCGATGAATTGAAAAAAGATCACATTGTTTTCTTACACTCAATTCATCTTCATTATCAACGATTTCCCTGCGCTCTTTCATCGTCCGATCTTGTTTAAGCTTTTTTTCAGAAAGTCATTCTCTATCTCCAACTGCCCAATCTTGGAATAGAGCTTATCAGCATCAACCTCAGATTTTTCTTCTGATTTGCCTTCAAAAACGGTTGAGGATTTTTCTAAAAATTCCTGCTTCCATTTTCCAATCATGTTCGGATGAACCTCGAATCGCTTTGATAATTCAGCAAGTGTCTCGCGCTCTTTTAACGCTTCAATTGCTACCCTGGCCTTAAAGGCGCTCGAAAATTTTCTTCTTTTCTGTTTCATAATACACTGGTAAGATTAATTGTTATTTTTCAACTTAACCAGTGGTCCTAATTTTGGGTAGTATTAATTACAGCAAGGGGGAATGTCTTGAAGCAGCAAGAATTTACCTTTATATTGTTAACAGGGATACAGATGATGCTGGCAGTTATTATAAAATAGCCGTCTGCTATTCAAACCTTGGGATGCTTGATTATGCTATAAACTTCCTGATTCTTTCAGTTAATGCAGGATACGTCGACTTTGGCGGGATTGAGAATGACAAAGCTTTCAGTTCTCTCAGGAAAAACCCCGGGACTAAAGACCGCTTCAGGGAACTGCTTGCATATGGTGATAATTACGGGGTGACTAAGTTCTACAGGGTTACCAAACTTGAGAAATGCCTTTTATTTCTGCCTCCTGACTACGATCCGGATAAAGAGTACCCGTTAATCATAGGCCTGCACGGAAAGGGAAGCAATCCCTGGCTTTTTTCAGATTTATGGAGATACATAAAGGAAGAGGGCGTAATTTATGCCGTTCCACAGAGTCCCTATAATTATCTTGCCAGGGGAGGCACCCTTACCCAGCAATATTCCTGGAGTATTATTTCCCGCGAAAGGTCCCTGTGGGAGGTCGCAGATCCACTGCTTGCCGAATATTTCCTTAATATAGCGACGGGAATATGTGAAGAATATGCTGTAAGTAAAAAAATCCTCTTTGGTTTTTCCCAGGGTGCCGGGTTTGGATATGCAGGGGCGATAAGGTACCACGAGGTATTTGACGGGCTGATATGTTTTGGCGGACGCCTTCCTGATCCTGAAGAATATCCCTGGTTTCTCAGTTCAGATGATCTGGAAGCAAACAACGATTTGAAAGTTTTCATTGCCCATGGCACAAGCGATCAGGCTATTGGTGTCTCTGAAGCACGCGGGTCAAACCGGACCTTGAAACAAAATGGCTATACAACAAGGCTTGAAATTTTCGAGGGAGGGCACTATGTGCCGGGTGATGTTCTCAGACAGGGTATAAGATGGATTCTTGAAAGGGAATAAGGTATTGTTCCAAAAAAAATGCCCCGGGCTGCGGGGCATTTTTTATAAAATGGTTTTAAAATTCTAAATATATCCACGGTTCTGAACCATATTTGGATTAGCATCCATTTCGCCCAGCGGGATTGGGAATGCAAACTTATATGTTCCATAGGCAGGACCCTCGTGTGTCTGGTTAAAAGTATCCACATAAGGAATATCCCTTCCTGTACGTGCCAGGTCATGGAATCTCAAGCCTTCGAAGCAGAATTCCCTTCTTCTTTCCTTAAGGATGTTGTCTTCATTAACTTCGGTATAGAGCAAGGCATTTCTCTCTGCAGGAACAAGGTTAAGCTGTGTCAATGCATTGGCATCTGCGGGATTAATTCTCCAGAGCGCTTCGGCATAGCTCAGTATAACCTCTTCATAACGTAGTACAGGCACATTGTCTGAATAGTCGTATGAAGGATATTTGCCAAGGTTGCAGTAATCCCTTGTAGGAACATCGGGATCGGGCCCTATCATGTCCGCTGCAGCTCTTACATCACCAGGATCAAATGCCAGGTATAGGTCTTCAAGAGCCTGAACATCACCATATGATGTTCCCCTGTATATATACTGCAGTCCATTGATATTGGCATTATCTACAGAGCTGAATGCTAATTCAAATATTGAATTCACATCACCATCAACAAGAAATGAATTGGCAAAACCGGCACCGGGAACAATACTATAGTTACCTGAGGCAATGATTATCTCGGCGGAGCTGACAACATCAGACCAGTCGCCGAAATAAGTTGCTACCCTTACTTTTAGTGCATGGGCACCATAATAGGTGAACAACTCTTTTGAGTCATCATCCAGTGCCGGATCCATCATTGATATAGCCATATCAATATCTGCATAGATATCGTTCAGGTTATTCTGCCATGTATCCCGTACAGGTGCGATATCCTCGCTCTTGTATTCCTTGATATAAGGTATACCAAGACCGGCAGCATCACCGTTATGCATCTGCCCGTAATAGATCAGAAGATCGTAATGGCACAGTGCTCTTAAGGCATATGCCTGTCCTATGTAGTGTTCAAGCTGGTCTGCGTCTCCCTCTATTTCGTCGGGATTAATATTGATGATAATATTAGCGATTGCTATTACACTGTATGCCTCTGCCCAGTGGCCACCGAAGTTGGTAGTGTAGTCCATCCTGGCATCAGCCACAAACCTGCCGGAATTACCGTTTGAGAAGCAGTTATCGCTTCTTACTTCACCCCAGATAATAAAATCCCTTCCATAATAGCCGCTGCCGGTCATCCTGTTATAGGCTCCGTACAGGAGACCTTTTATGTCCTCAACCTTTGTAATGCTCCCTTCAACCGCTTTTGCCTGAGCAAGTGTGGGATCCAGGGCTTCCTTACTGCATGAGGTAAGAACACCTGCCAGCAGTGCGATCGTGAATAATGTATATATAATTTTTTTCATTGTACTAGAAATTTATGTTTATACCAAATACGAGTGATTTGATAGGCGGCGTTTCAAGTCCTGTATGGCCGTCGGCCCTTGTTTCAGGGTCAAATCCTTTTCTTGTTCTCTCGTCAAATGCATAGGTGAACATGTTTGTTCCCCTTACATATATAGATGCGCCTGTTAGTTTGGCCTTGGATATCAGTGATGCAGGAAGCCTGTAACCCAACACAATATCTTTAAGCCTCATATAATCACCCGGGTATAGCTGTCGAGATGATGTGGATACTGCATTCTGTGGCCTGAAAGCAAACTGCATTTGAGGAACGTCGGTTACATCACCCGGCTGCTGCCATCTCGTGAGGAGTTCTCTTACGCCATTGAAATAGCCAACGGAGTAAAGGCCGTTATCCCATGTATAGTGGTCCCATTGTTCCTCGATCATGTTGCCACCTGCCATATAAACATTGGCATCAAAATAAATTCCCTTGAAGTCAATATGTATTCCACCACCACCTGACCATGTCGGGATAGCGCTTTTACCAATCCATGTGCGGTTTGCTTCATTATAGTCTTCAGTAATGGCATCAGGATCAATAACATTGCCGTCTTCATCCTGTTCATTTACATACCACTGTGGCATGCCGTTGTCAGGATTAACACCTGCCCACTCTTTCATGAACCACTCGTAATATGTGTGTCCTACTGCTACCTTGCTATAGCTGGTGGATATAACAATATCGTTACCTTCACCATCTTTTGCAAGCTCTGTCACCTCGTTGTTAAGGGTAGCAAAATTGAAGCTAAAGCCCAGGTTAAAATCAGTGCTGCGAATAGCTTCAATGTTCAATATTGCTTCTATACCTGTATTAAGCATTGCCCCAACATTCCTGGTGATGCTGTTGAAACCCGATGTCCTTGTCAGCGGAACGTTCTGCAGCAGGTCGTAAGTTTCCTTGTTGAAGTATGAGAATGAACCGTCAATCCTGTTATTCAGGATGGCAAAGTCGAAACCAACATCATAGTTCCTGTTCTTCTCCCATGTAAGCAGGTTGTTACCATATCCTGATGGGTAAGAAGCACCCAGACCGGCATAGTCAGCAGAGAAGCCAAGCAATGACTGGAAGGCATTGAGACCTACACCAGAGTTACCGCTGATACCGTAAGATGCCCTGAACCTCAGGTTGTCGACAAATGATACTCCTGCCATAAAATTCTCCTGGCTCATATTCCATGCCAAACCGGCAGCCCAGAAATTACCATACCTTTGATCTTCGGCAAACCTTGATGAGCCTTCCCTTCTGAATGTGAAGTCAGCAATATACTTGCCCATGTAGTTATAGTTCATCATACCCAGGTATGACAGGTTGGCCCAGTCGCTGAATGTCGATGAAGCGTCGAAATTAGATCCTGCTGAAGCAACATTAGTAAGTCCGTCAGTAACAAAGTTTTCACCATAGGCATCAATAAACCATGACTTATACTTCTGGTACTCGATAAGAACTTTCAGGTCTATCCTGTGATTGTCAAGGAAATTAAAAGTATAGTCAAGTGAATTCTGGAATACCATGTTGAAATCCTGGTCAATACTTGCATAAGCAGTACCATTCTCATCCTTGGAGTCACCATGGTACCTGTTACGGTAAAGTTTGTAATGACCCAGAATATAGTCAAATGCATAAAGTGATTTGAATTTCAGGTTGTCAATGAGTTCAATCTCCATAAAGCTGTTTGACATCAGCCTGAGCATGTGGTTCCACCTGATATTATTCTCCTGCAGGTATAGGATGTTGAATATTGATGCATTGTAATCAATATTATAGGTGCCGTCTTCGTTATATGCAGGTATTGTGGGAGGCATGAAATACTTCAATATATGCGGGTTGCCAAAATACGCTGAAGTCTCCAGGAAGATCTTGTCCTGGTTGGTATAGGAAAAGGTGTTTGTTGTAGAGAAGTTAACCTTATCGTGGAACTTCCTCTGGTAATTCAACTGTCCTGTTATCCTTTCAAAAAGGTTACCAATCACTACTGCTTCCTGGTTCATATAACCCAGTGAGGTATAGAATGATGAAATATTATCACCCCCTGAAGCAGACAGGTTAACCTTATAGGTTGGAGCATTCTTGTTAAGAACAACCTCACCCCAGTCTTCCATGGGTTCTCCTTCAGCATGCCAGTCAATATATGCTTGTATACCAAACAGGCTGTTGTCCACAGCAAAGTCATATGCCTGCTGTGGGGATGTGAGTCCGTTATCTTCACCATATGAGTTAAGTACAGCCTCAAGATACAGCTCTTCCCTCTCTCTGGCATTGAGCTGCATACGACCGTCAACCGCTTTGTTCTGGAAACCATAGCTCGCAGAGAAATTAAATCTTGTTTTACCTGCTTTACCCTTGTTGGTGGTAATAACAATAACACCGTTTGATCCCCTGGCACCATAGGCTGATGTGGCAGAAGCATCTTTCAGCACGGTAATCGACTGAATATCGTCACTGTTAATTGCAGCAAGTGAGCTCAGAGATGACATGGAGCCTGAACCGGAGATATTTCCCTGTATTACAGGAACACCGTCAATAACAATCAGCGGACTGTTACTTGCTGTAAGAGAGCTAACGCCCCTGATCCTGATGTCCTGTGTTGCACCGGGAGTTCCGGATGTGGTGTTAATTATCAGTCCAGCCACCTTACCCTGCAGGGTCTGGTCGACCGAAGCAACAGGCGTTTCCCTGAGTTTATCAGCCGAAATCTGGACCGTTGATCCGGTAAGCTGATTCTTACCCCTGGTACTGTAACCGGTGACGATTATTTCCCCAAGAGCCTGGAGATCTTCCTCCATCACAACATTAATCACCGACCGTCCTTCAATGTCGATGGCCTGTGTGGTCAGTCCAACGAAGGAGAATTGTAATGTAGTGGCAGTTTCAGGTACCTCAATGGAATAGTTACCGTCCACATTCGTAATGGCACCTATGGTACTGCCAACAACTACGATCTGAACACCAGGCAATGGAGTCCCATCTTCTGCACTGGTAACAGTACCGGTGATCTGCCTGGTCTGTGCCTGGACTAATTGCACGCCCAGGAAGGCCAGTAGCATGATTAGAACAGAAATTTTCTTCATAAGTTATTAATTTAGGTTTATAAAAGAGAAGTGTTTTTCAGGTTAGCATTATTTATTTTATTTATAATTTTTTAAGTCAATCTCTTTAAATATAAATAAATCATTAAGCTTACCGGCGTGTAAGTATAAGTTAAACCCATTTCAAAAGCATCCCAAAGATATAAAAAAATGTTAAAGTGTAAATTTCAACGTAATGTTTTTACATCCCCTGTTCCCTTCTATGATGGTTAAAGCTCTTTAAAGGTTGCGTAATTGAAAATGTATTTATCAGTCAAGGAACTTTTGAATCAAGCATATTACCTTGCTGACATTCTCATGGAATATCCTGATTACTTCCTGCCAGGAAACGGGTTCCTCCTCATCGTGCCAGGCATCATAATCAGTACTCATAGCTATGGTCACATAGGGTATACCCAGCTCATTCGACAGTACTGCTTCAGGTGCTATCGACATGTTCACAAGGTCGGCACCCCAGGCACGGAACATTTTTGATTCGGCACGGGTTGAAAATCTTGGCCCCTCAATTGTTATTATCGTTCCCTTTTTATGCACGGCTAAACCTATGGTGCCGGCAGCTTCTATAAGTTCATGTCGCATCTGAGGGTCAAAGGGGTCAGCCATGGGTGTATGCTTCATGTCACCCGGATCAAAGGTTTCATAATAACTGAGTTCTCTCCTTCGTGTGAAGTCAATAAACTGGTCGGGTATGATTATATCACCCCTGCCTATTTCTTCGCGCAGGCTACCACATGCCGTTGTGGATATTATTTTAGTGCAACCGCACTCTTTCAAGGCCCAGATATTAGCCCTGTTATTAACCTGGCTGGGAGGTAGTGTATGTTCCCGTCCATGCCTTGACAACAGGACAACAGGTGTCTTGTTAATAAAACCTTCAAGAAGTGCTGATGAGGGGTCACCCCAGGGAGTGGTGCAACTTAGCTCTCCGGGATCTTTCAGTATGCCGGGGTTTTCCAGGCCCGATCCTCCTATGATTCCTGTTTTATCCATTAATCTTCCCCTATATACGACATCAGTACATTAATGGCTTCATCCATTTCATTGCCGAAGCTTATGATGCCCGAGGGGTCACCACCCATGACGATGATCCTCTTCTCTATCACCTTGCTTTCACGGAATAACCTGAATATATCAAGAGCAAGACCGGCGGTACCGTATTCAAACTCGTCTTTTGTGGTCGGCACCTTATCCTTGAGCTTCTTCCACAATTCAAGATTATGCACATGTATTACTGCATTTGTTCCGGGGTCGGCCTGGTAAATCGCCGCATGGGTAAGCGATTCGGAAGAGGCTTTCAGAGGCCCGGTGCATTTTATGGCATTTTCCTCAAAATTGAATCCCTCCACGCGAACGTAATGCCCCGGCTCCAGAACAGGTATTTCCCCTGTTGATGAGGCCGTAATGAAAAACCTGTTGCTATTACCATGGCGGTAGCTCATATTGCCGAAGCCAACACCGTTCTCGTAGGCCCCGATAAGATCCATGTTAAATAAAACTTCCCTCCAGTAATTGAGAATATTGTACGGTTCATCAGGAATCAGGGGTCCCGACTGTGTCCAGTGACAATTGAATTTAATTACTCCTTCCATAATATGATTCTTATTTTTCTGATAATAATTTTTCAATATCTTCTTTCCGTGCCCCGCAAATCCCTTTTTCTGTTATCAGGCCGGTAATAAGGGCGGAGGGTGTGATGTCAAAAGCATAATTGGCTGCCCTGGCGTTCCCGGGGCTTATCCTGGCATTCACTATTTCATCATTGTATAAACCCTCTGTATATAAAACCTCCTTTTCATCCCTTTCTTCCACAGGGATCTCTTTAAAACCATTTTTAATATTTATGTCAAGTGATGATGTCGGCAGAGCTGCATAAAAAGGAATATTATTATCCCTTGCGGCCAGGGCTTTCAGGTAGGTGCCCGTTTTATTCGCGGTGTCACCGTTCAGGGCCGTCCTGTCACTGCCTGTAATTACCAGATCCACTTTACCCTGCTGCATAAGGTGACCACCGGCATTGTCTGTTATGAGGGTGTATGGCACGCCATGATTACCAAGCTCCCAGGCAGTAAGCCTTGATCCCTGGTTACGCGGACGGGTTTCATCAACCCAAACATGTACCTTTATTCCCCTGTCGTGTGCCAGGTATACAGGTGCTGTGGCAGTACCGTAATCAACACAGGCCAGCCATCCGGCATTGCAGTGGGTAAGGATATTCACCGGCCCTCCCTTCTTGTTCTTACTTATTTCCCTGATGACCCCGAGACCTGCTTCACCAATCTTTCGGCATCTTGCCTTTTCTTCAACAGCTATTGTCCTTGCAGTGTCCAGAGAAGCTGTGATGAGCCTGTCACGGCGGCAGAATTCCGAAAGTACCTCCATTTGCCTGTCGACTGCCCACTCCAGGTTTACGGCTGTGGGTCGTGCCGATTTCAGGTATTTTGATACATTCATCAGGTGTTCACGGGTCCTTGTACCGGCTTTTATCTCAAGACAGGCAAGGTAGATCCCATAGGCTGCAGCAACACCTATCAGTGGAGCACCCCGGAGCTTCATATTCCTGATGGCATTGAATACATCTTCAACCCTTCTTAAGGCTAGTATCTCAAATTTAAAAGGCAGTCTGGTCTGATCGATGATGTTTACAACCTTATCATCGTCTTCGCTGAGCCAGATGGATTCATAATATTTATCCCCGATCCGCATTCAATGATTTTATTTCATGCGTTATAAATGTTCAAAATTAATAAAAAATAAGAAATTTGTTTAGACGATCAGGGCTTGAAAGATGTTGAACCGGGCGGGGTGAATCCCTTGGTTTTCGGGGGCGAAACCAATCGGTTTTTTTCAGTGTGTTTCCCTGCCCGCCAGTATTTTGTATCGGGCTGCCCTGACACTCTGCCCCTGTGTGCACTCAAACAGCTAACTATAAGCACCCTGCAAAATTCCCCTTATGCACTTAATAAACTTAATAAAATATATCAGCCTTATCAGTTCTGTCAACTTTATAACTTTCTGACTATCCCATAAAACAGAATATCAATTGTAGCATCCAGCCGGGTATCGAGACCATAATTTCTTTTTTGCCAGAACAGGGGCAGCTCCATTCCCTTCAGGGCTGTCTGTACCGCCAGTGCGGCAAGACCGGTATTTTCAAGATTGAAATGACCGCTGCGCACACCCCTCCATAATAAATACCTTAAAAAGGCTATCTCCATCAGGTCGTATTTCTCACGCTGCTTGTTGATGAAGTCAAAATGATCAAGATCCCTGTTAAATATGGCATTGTAATAATTGGAGAGTTTTTCGAACGACCTAATTCTCACTTTAACATATCTCCGGAGTATATGTTCAGGGTCGTCCGTGCTTTTAACCACTTTTGACAGCTCATTTTTAAGCATCTGGGCTTCATGATCCACAACAGCCTCAAATATCTCCTCCTTGCTTTTGAAATAATAATATATCGAGCTTTTTCCCTTATTCAGTGCTGCAGCAATTTCCTCCATGGTCGTTTTCTTAAAGCCGTAGCGGCTGAATATCTCACTTGCGCTCTGCACAATCTTTTCCCTAAATTTTTCTTTATCAACCATTTGATGAAGAATTGGATTCAGGATACAAGATATTCATATTATCCGTTAAATGAAACGGTTTTCAGATTTTTTTGG
>DRFJ01000016.1 GCA_011050615.1 Bacteroidota bacterium | reverse complement strand
GTACCCGTGATTTATATGAAAAAGGTTACTGTGCCCGTGGTTCAATGGAACTTCGCATAAAGGATCATAAGTTGTACCTCAAGTCTGACCGGTCATCATGCACAAAGTTTACGGCAAACCAGTTTCGTTTGTTTCTGCACTCTATGGCTTACATCCTTATACACACCCTGCAAAAGGAGGTATTAAAAGGAAGCGAGTATGCCAAAGCAACTATGAAAACCATACAGATCAAGATTATTAAAACAGCTGCATGGGTTAAAGAAATGAAAACCATGATAAAAATAGAATTGCCACAGTTTTGTACGACAAAAGATGAACAAATAAGAGGCTATGAGAGATTGATCTTGCCTCGAACTTGGAAAAAAAGCTATAACTCTGTAAATACATATAACACTTAACAGTCAATAACCTGAATGAAAGAGGTATCGCTGATAAGAAAAATTTGCACTCACGATAAATATTGTCACGAAAGAATCAGGGTAGAATCAAGGTAAAAACGGGCAGAATCATCTCCAAAAATAAAATTAACAAAACCCATCAAAAAAAGAAGGAACAAAAAGTCAATTTTATTGTATAATTTTAAGTTTATGAATTAATCAGGTTACCATGGTATGATATGGAATTAAAATGTAAAAATTGCGGAACACGCGTATTTATGGGTAATGCATGGGAGTTAATCCATGAACTGGTGCCAGGAAGGGAAGCCATTATTATAACAGATATTAATATTGTAGATCTGTATGGTGATCATTTCCCTGATTATCCAGTCATAACAATAGGAACAGGAGAAGCAGTAAAGGAACTCGAAACAGTTCAAACAATAATAAAACACCTCCTGGCAATAGGTGCTGACAGATCCTCCTTCCTGCTGGGAATTGGTGGAGGTATTGTCTGTGATATAACGGGCTTCGTAGCTTCAATATATATGAGAGGTGTGAATTTTGGCTTTGTTTCAAGCAGCCTGCTGTCACAGGTCGATGCAAGTATTGGAGGGAAAAACGGGGTAAATATCCACGGAATAAAGAATATTATCGGCTGTTTCAACCATCCTTCATTTGTTATCTGTGATACAAATATGCTGAGGACCCTGCCTGATGAGGAATTCATATCAGGCCTTGGTGAACTGGTGAAACATGCTCTTATACTGGATGGTAATCTGTTTGAATCAATAGAATATAACATTAAACCTATACTTGCCAGGGACTATGATTTGCTCGGGGAATTGATTTCAAAGTCTATTGCCTTAAAAGCATCTGTTGTTGAAAAAGACGAAAAGGAAGATGGAGAAAGAAGGTTGCTGAACTTCGGACATACTCTTGGACATGCAATAGAAGCAGCTACCGGATCAAGGCATGGCCTCTCAGTGGCAGCAGGGATGATGGTTGCTGTAGAAATATCATATGATGAAGGACTTATAAGCAAGGAGGAAAAAGAAAGGATCAGTAATACATTAAAGGTGCTGGGTCTTTTGCCGGGAATTCAAATCAACTGGCAGAATATAGGTGATAAAATACTTGCAGATAAAAAGAAGCAGGGTAATATGATAAATTTTATTTTGCTGAATGGAATAGGCAGGGCAATCCAGAAGGAGTACCAACTCCCCGATATTATGGATAAATTAAAAGATAAAACCGGGTAATATGGAAGTTGTAATAAGTTCATCATCTGTCAACGGCAACATAATTGCACCGGCCTCAAAAAGTGTTATGCAGAGAGCTGTAGCCTGCGCCCTGCTTGCTGAAGGCCGGTCTGAAATCATTAATCCCTCATTTTGTGATGATGCACTTGCTTCCTTAGGTATGGCTGAATGCCTGGGAGCTGATATCAGCCGTCTTTCTGACAGGCTGCTAATAGAAGGCGGATATCATCCTGTATGCAACAGCATA
This sequence comes from Bacteroidota bacterium, assembly GCA_011050615.1. GTDB lineage: Bacteria > Bacteroidota > Bacteroidia > Bacteroidales > VadinHA17 > UBA9300. The sequence goes on along the minus strand of DRFJ01000016.1, from coordinate 9,512 downwards.
TATTGTGGTGAGTCAGGCCTGGGTGCAAGGGTATTTTCTGTACTCGCAGCCCTGGGTAGTGATTGGATCGAAGTAAAAGGGAGCGGATCCCTTCTTGCAAGGCCTCTGAGTATGTTAACGGAAACACTTATACAGATGGGTGTGGAAGTTACTTCGGCAAATGGTTTCCTTCCCCTTAGGCTTAAAGGGCCAATGCGGGGGGGGCTTGCTTTCGTCGACGGCTCTTTGAGCTCACAGTTCCTGACAGGACTCCTTATAGCACTGCCCATATTGGATAATGACTCCAGGATAATCGTAAAAAAACTTGGAAGTAAGCCGTATATAGATCTGACAATCAATGTACTCAATCATTTTGGAATAGAGCTTGTAAATGAGGATTATGCCATGTTCAGCATACCCGGCAGACAGAAATATAAACCTGTTTCTTTTACTGTTGAAGGTGATTGGAGCGGCACAGCCTTACTCCTTGTGCTTGCTGCCATTGCAGGCGAAATAAGGGTAAGCGGCATATCCTATATGTCGGCACAGCCAGACAGCCTGGTAATAGAAATTCTCAGGAAAGCAGGTGCTTTCGTTGAAGTAAGCAGCAATGAGGTAGTAGTGAAGAAATCTGAATTGACTTCCTTTGAGACTGACATATCCGATTGCCCTGACCTGGCTCCGCCACTCGCTGTGCTGGCATCCAGATGCCAGGGAAAATCAGTTATACACGGGACGGATAGGCTAAAAGTGAAGGAGAGCAACAGGGGTGAAGCCCTGATGACTGAACTGTCAAAAGTGGGAGTTAACATTTCAAATCATGCTACCAGGATAGAGATTGAAGGTTCCACAGTAATCAGGGGAGGAAGGCTTGCTTCACATGGAGACCACCGTATAGCAATGGCCCTGGCAGTATTATCGGCTGTTGCTGACAGCGAGGTAGTTATTTCAGGCACCGAATCGGTAAATAAATCCTATCCTTCTTTTTTCGCGGACCTTGCTAAAATTGGAATGAAAATTAAAATAATAGAATAGAGAGATGAATACACTGGGAAAAATATTCAGGATATCCGTATTTGGCGAATCACACGGTCCGGGCATTGGTGTCCTCGTTGACGGCTGTCCTCCCGGCCTTGCCATAAATGACGAAATGATTATGGAGGATATTGACAGGCGGCGTAGTGGCAGGAAGGGTACAACGGCGAGACTTGAGTATGATTTGCCTGAAATAGTCAGCGGCGTATTCAGGGGAGTGAGCACCGGTGCACCGATAATGATCATGACCAGGAATACCAATATCAGGCCTTCTGATTATGACCGGTATTCTGCCGTTCCCAGGCCGGGACATGCAGATATGGTTGCAAGACAGAAATATGGCGGCTATGCCGATACAAGGGGAGGAGGGCATTCCTCGGGCAGGTTGACATGGGGAATGGTCGTTGCCGGATCAGTTGCCAGGCTAATCATAAAACCTGCCCAGGTCAGGGCTGAGCTCTTAAGTGTAGGTGGCAACAAGGATGTGGAGGCTGAAATAGAGAGTGTGACAGCTGAGCATGATTCGGTTGGTGGATTAATCGAATGTATAGCCACAGGTATACCCGCAGGGCTTGGCGAACCAATTTATTATCCAGTAGAATCGGCTATAAGCCAGGCAATATTCTCAATCCCTGCAATTAAGGGAATTGAGTTTGGATCGGGCTTCCGGGCGGCTGAAATGCGAGGCTCAGAACATAATGACCCTGTAATAAGCAAAGATGGTAAGACATCAAGCAATAATGCCGGAGGTATAAACGGAGGGATAAGTAACGGCAATGATATAGTGCTAAGAGTGGCGGTCAAACCACCTTCAAGTATTTCAAAAGAGCAGTGGACATGGAATTTCGAAAAGGGTGAGATGGATATTCTTAAGGCGGAAGGAAGACACGATGCATGTATAGCACTCAGAATTCCCGTGATAGCGGAAGCCGCTGTATCCATTGCACTGGCTGACCTTTTCCTTGTCAACAGAGCAATATACGGAGGGATTGAGTAAATGGAGAGAATACTGGTTGCAGGAGCCGGTAATATGGGCTCATGGCTTGCAGAAACACTTTGCCTTGATTATGATGTGGGAGTTTATGATTCTGATCCTCGCAAATTGAAATATCTCTTTAATACATTCAGGTTTAAGAAATTAGATGAGATAGTTGATTTTAAACCCCAATTACTTATAAATGCAGAAGGATTAAAACAAACGATAAAAGCCTTTGATCAAATATTACCTTACATACCCGGAGATTGTATCATCTCTGATATGGCATCGGTAAAAAATGGTCTGGCAAAGTTCTACGCAGACAGCGGATTCAAATTTGTCTCTACTCATCCTATGTTCGGGCCCACCTTTGGCAATCTTAAGGATATGAAGGGACAATGCGCAATAATTATTTCAGAATCAGATGCCGGGGGGAAGGAATTTTACAAATCGTTTTATACTGACCTGGGCCTGACGCTATATGAATACGATTTTATTGAACATGACAGGACAATTGCTTATTCACTTTCAATTCCTTTCAGTTCAACTATTGTTTTTTCTGCATGCATGCAGAAACTTGAAGTGCCGGGCACTGCTTTCAAAAACCATCTCAGCATAGCACGTGGATTACTGTCAGAAGATGATTGCCTTTTGAGTGGAATATTGCTAAACAAATATTCAGTTGATAAGCTTTATGAAATTAGCAGGAGGCTTGCTGAGCTTATAGAGTTGCTGGAAAATAAAGAGGAGGAAGAATTACATTCTCTTTTTAACAGGCTTCGTAAAAATATTGGACTTAGAGCTGATTAGTCATTCCGTTTAAGGATTTGCATAACCTCAACTGTTGATTCGGTGACCTTAAAACGATCATCGATCCTGAATCCTAATACCCATATTATCTTATTATTCATTTCCAGTACAAATACCTTATCCTTATCCGGGAGAGATATTTTCATATCAATCAGCAGGTCACTTATTTTTTTTCTGCCCTTCATACCAAGCGGATAAAAGAAATCACCATCTTTCCACCTGCGCAGTGTGAGCGGATATTGTATAAGGTCTGCATCCAGGTAAGCATAGGAAGGGTCATCACTGATTTTAAGATTCTTCCGTGGGATTATTTCAAATTTCTCAATTAAAGCAATATTTCTCCATTCCGCAGCAGAATTTATGGTAGTCACATTTCCTTCCCTGGTCTCAGAAGAGCTAATGATGATCCTGTCCCTGTCTCTTGTCAGAACATGGCTGGCACTGAAAAGCTGTTTGCCTGTACCGGCATCGATAAGATGTATGATATCGTTTAACTGCCGCTTGCCAAAATTCCATTCCTTGAAAATCTCATAAATCCATGTCTCAAGAGGATCAAGTTTTTTTAAACTGCTTATATTTATTAAGGCTGAGTCATCTGAATATTCTGTTATCTCTGTCTTTTTTTCTTTAATTGCTTGTTCATAAATGATATAAGTTGACCTGAGGTAGTCAGAGGTCTCGGCTATTGCGTCCAGAACGGAAGGATTTATTTGTTCAAGAAAAGGAATAACCCTGTGTCTGATCTTATTCCTGGTATATTTTGTCTGAATATTACTTGAATCTTCCCGGTACTCAAGCATGTTTGCCTCAGCATACTCCGTGATCATCTTCCGGCTTGCAAACAATAAAGGCCGGATAATGTAAGCTGACCGTTCGCTTATTCCTGTAAGACCATTAATACCTGTACCCCTGGTAAGGTTAATAAGTATTGTTTCAATGCTGTCATTAAGATTATGACCGGTTGCTACAAAATCGAAGCTTTCTTCCTTCCTGATTTCATTAAGCCACTTATATCTCAGCTCGCGGGCAGCCATCTGTATTGATATACCTTTTTCACAGGCGTATTCTGCAGTCTGGAACCTGTTTTTAAAGAATCTTAGTCCTTTTTTCCTGCAGAGGCTTTCCACAAATTTCTCATCTCCGTCGGATTCCTTTCCTCTCAGCTGGAAATTGCAGTGAGCGACTGCTATATTATATTTCAAATTAACAAAAATATCCAGCATTACGACAGAATCTATTCCGCCACTGACAGCCAGGAGAATTTTTTCCTGCCTCGTGAAAAGTTGCTTTAACCGCCTGTACTGTTCAAACTGTTCTGTCATTGCTTATGCCTTCATGTTTCAAAAATAGTAAAAAGAAAGATGACGGGTACTGCTTATTACCGACAGCAGATATTATCGAAAGTCAATTATTCCCGGAGCTCCGGGATCAAAGCCCGGCGGGTTCAGTAAGCGTTCGCCCGCTACATCTATATATCGCATTATTGAATTGGGCGGAGCACCAGGGTATATTCCGAATCTTATCTGGAAGGTATTGAATATGAGGTTCTCATTTCTTACTCTGAGACCAATTCCAAAACCTGATACCAGGTTGTCATACTCATAAAATATTTTATCTTTCGAAAACAGGACAATATCGGCAAAACCGAAAAATGCAAACCTGAATCCGTATATAAAGGCTTTACTGAAAGCAACGGCTTCCAGGTTGAGATAGAGCCTCTGATCAGGGAAGAGGGAATCATTTTTAAATCCCCTGATACCGTAATCCTCACCTACTGGAAGGTATTCATCATTGAATCTTTTAAATCCCCTTGTATAGTCAAGAGTGCCGAATAACCTGAGCTTGTATGACCGCAGATTATGCAGATCTGAAATATATTTAAAATTGAGGTGAAGAAGCCCCTGTTCCGTAACATTATCTTTAATGAATGTTGAAATTATACCTCGGCCATATAAATAACCGGCATTGGGTACAAAGTCACCAAAAGCCGATTCAATTGCCAGATAATCTCTTGTGTTAAATTCGTTATATTCCTTGCCATAAGTAATTTCAAGAATACCGCCGTAAGGAATATCCTCATTCCTCCCGTAATTATAAATAAGATTTGATTTATAAAATCGCTGTGATACAAGGGAAAAGGAAACAAGGTACATCTTGTATTTCTGATATTCATAATATGAATTGCTTGTTATTTCAGGCCTGTTCCAGACATTATTATTTATGTAACGCCCTGATATTACAGCTCTTGTAAAGTTATTGTCAATAAGGAATGATCTTCCGAACCATAGGTCAAAGTTATTGAATTCAACAGGTTCAGGAATTGCAAGGGTATCAAGATCCTCGAGGACGTAGATCTCATTTACCGATAATCCCCCGGCATATTTTGTGTATGGGGAAAAGAATTTTCTGCTTGCATCAAATCCGGCCTGCTTCCTGTTAAAAGCATTTCTGTACTCCAGTTTCAGGTCGATCATGGTCTGACTTATATTTTTCAATGTATAAGCAGTGCCAAAACCCGCAGAGTTATATTTTTCGTAGTCATATGGGATCTTTATTTCAAGTTCATGACCAAAACCGAAAAGGTCCTTGTCAAATATTGATACAGTTCCAACATTTAAGTTTTTAATATCGGTCATTAAACCAAGGGAATAAATATCTTTTGTAACGACCATGATGTCAACCTCAGTGCTGCTGATCGGTATTATGATAATTCTTGCATCATATATATAGGGTAGTTGTCTGAGAATACGCTCACTTTCAGATATTTTAAGAGGAACAAGACTGTCATTCTCCTCAACAACAAGATAGTTTCTTATGATATATTCCCTTGTTTTGATATGTGTTTTGTTAAGGAAATATTCTGATTCATTTTCAATTGAAGATTCAGGATCGTTTATTGTTGTTCCAAAGGCATTTAGTCTGCGTATATAAATGTTCCTGATAATTTTGCCGCTGTGATCTGCGAATTGATCAATGTTTCTTTTATTTATCCCTGAGCTACTTACCCTGGCCGGGGGTATAACAACAAGGTCATAAAGTATTTTTGTAAAATTCTTCCTTTCAGCCTTTGCTTTGAGAGAGTCATAGAATATTACAGTCTGGTTATAGACATTTGTATCCCGGGGCAAGTAACTGTCGGATATATATATAACAGTATCATTCTTGAAGTAAACAAGGGAATCATTCAGGCTTACATATGATCCGCCGGCTACTCTGACGGGTTTAAGGAAGGTATTGGTTTGAGAGCGGGCTGAAAGTGCAAATAACATCACCATAATCCCAAGCAGTAACAATATTTGCCTGAATTTTGCCATAATAGGGATCCATTTGCTTTTTTAATCGGTTCAGACTATTCTTCCAGCACATCATCGGAATTGAACTTGAAGCCAAGTCTTTTGCCGGTTACCATCTTGGATAGCTGTATCTTTTTTTCAAGTTGTCCAACTGAGGCAATTTTTACACTGTCATAAGGAGGCACAAGGAGGTCGAACTCAAGTGAGTACTGCATGGCAGTAAAGATTATCCTCTTCAGTGCTTCCCTGCCCAACTCCTCATTGCCGTAATTGGAGAAGAGCATGGCCATCTGGCGTTTACCTTCAACAAAATACTGGTTTTCACGGTTAATAAAAATCCTTGCAATAAGATAACCCAGGTCCTCCACTCTCGAATATTTGAAGGAATCAGCCAGGAAATTGTATATGCTTATGATACCCGAATATGAATTATCCTTGTTTTTCTGTATATAAGGAGTTTTCCAAACAGGGTGATCACGGTCAAATTCAAAGACATTTGAATGCATACTGAATACGAGTATATCCCCGGCAATTTTTATGGAGACATCAAATTTGCCGTTTTCCTTGTAAACCAGCCTTATCCTTTTATCGGTATCGAGGATGTCCCTGCCTATCTCACGTGTTAAGGCTTCGAGCAGGCCTTTAATCCTCTTAAAGGCTGCTTCAGTATTATCGTATACTTTTTGTTTAAGAACAGACTTGTCCTGCAAGGTTTTTACAATCTTAACTTTTTGCTCGTCTAGCTCCATTACCGCTGGCATTTTATTGAATATGGCAATGTACTAAAAATTACTTGAAAGAAAATCTTGTGAATCAGTAAGCTCTGGCAAAAACCACTCTCTTTCCTGATGGTTTGCCTGAATATACACATTTCCCTTCTTCGCCGGGGTCGTCAAAGGGTATAATCCGTATGCTTGCTCTGGTCTCATTCTTGATTTTTTCTTCAGTTTCAGCAGTACCGTCCCAGTGAGCGAGGATGAAACCTCCTCTTTTTTCGATTGCTTCCCTGAATTCATCCCAGCTATCTACCTTATATGTGTTTTTATTCCTGAAATCGAGCGATTTATTAAATATATTATTCTGAATATCAATCATCAACTTTGTAAGATGTTCGGAAGTTTTATCAATATTTATTATTTCTTTGCTCATAGTATCTCTTCTTGCTACTTCAATTGTCCCGTTTGCAAGATCCCTTGGTCCTATAGCCAGTCTTACGGGAACGCCCTTGAGCTCATATTCAGCAAATTTAAATCCGGGCTTATGAGTGTCCCTGTCGTCATATTTCACACTGAGCCCCTGTTTTTCCAGGTCAGCTTTAATTTTAAGTGCCGTACTGGCTAATTCATTAAGCTGGCTGTCTCCCTTATAAATAGGGATAATAACAACCTGGATGGGAGCCAGGTTCGGAGGGATAACCAGACCATTATCATCTCCATGGGCCATGACCAATGCTCCCATTAACCTGGTAGAAACTCCCCACGATGTTGACCATACGTATTCAAGTTTGCCTGATTTATCAGTAAACTGTACGTCGAAAGCTTTTGCAAAATTCTGTCCGAGGAAGTGTGATGTACCAGCCTGCAAGGCCTTGCCGTCCTGCATAAGAGCCTCGATTGCATAGGTGTCTACGGCTCCTGCAAATTTTTCTGTTTCGGACTTATAACCTTTCAGGACGGGAATGCCCATAAAATCCTGTATAAAATGTGCGTAAAGGTTAATTATTGTCATGGTTTCTTCCAGAGCCTCCTGCTTTGTGGCATGGGCGGTATGCCCTTCCTGCCAGAGGAATTCTGCTGTCCTCAGGAATAACCTTGTTCGCATTTCCCATCTGACGACATTTGCCCACTGATTTATCAGTAAAGGCAAATCACGGTACGACTGTATCCAGTTCCTGTATGTGCTCCAGATTATTGTTTCCGAAGTTGGCCTTATAATTAATTCTTCCTCCAGCTTTGACCCCGGGTCAACTTCTAATCCCTTTCCATCCTCTTTTTTCCTGAGCCGGTAATGGGTAACCACTGCACATTCCTTGGCGAATCCTTCAACATGGTCAGCTTCCTTTTCAAAGAAAGATTTTGGTATAAAGAGAGGGAAGTAGGCATTGACATGACCGGTGGCTTTAAATAATCTGTCGAGTTCAGACTGTACTTTTTCCCATATTGCATAACCGTAGGGCTTGATTACCATGCATCCTCTGACAGCCGAATTTTCAGCCAGGTCAGCCTTGATTACCAGATCGTTATACCACTGGGCGTAGTTTTCTTCCCTTTTTGTCAAAAAATCTGCCATGTTGTTTGGTATGGATTTTGTAAAATATTTAATTGAATATAAAACTGAAAATATCGCACAAAGTAAATAAACTTACACTTAATATAAAAGCGGGAGGATGTCATGAAAGCAAAATATTTAACCGGATTAATCGCAGGGATGCTGGCAATAACAGCTCCGCTGGATGCAGCAGAGATACCTGCAAAGGCTAATTACCCGGCGGCAACACCAGGCGTGGTTGTCACCACATCGGTAAGAAGCCATGATTTCCACTACGCCTCCAGGATAAGACGCTTCCACAGCTCATACGTATCCTTCGGATTTTATGCCCCGGTTTACACCGAGACATACTGGTATACATACCGCCCTGCAACATGGGGTCTGAGCATATATGCCGGCAATACAACATTTGGATTCGGATGGACCTTTGGCTATCCTTATTATTATACAGGGTATTACGATCCATGGGGATACTATGGCGGTTACTATCCGGCTTATTATTACTGGCCCGATTATTACTACGGTGGTTTCTACCCTGATTATTACTATTGGTCATATCCAACTATCAGGTATAAGGTAAGGATAAGGAACCATTATCATTTCTATAATAATTATTACTATGCCTATAATCATTACAGGCCACGCCATAATTACCGGAAGTATATGGGCAACGACAGGTATTATAACAGCTACCGCTCACCGCAGTATGCCTCTTACAGCAGGTCGGCAACTTACAGGAATGCAGACAGCAGACGTGTCGAAGCCACTGCCGGCAGGGCTGAATACAACAGGACTTCAGTTCAGCGTTCCGGAGCTATGACCCGGGTAGAAAACAACAGGGCAAGAACTTCCACCGGAAGGACTATAGATAATACCGCTAATCGTACCTCCCGCAGTACTGCAGTCAGAACTTCCACCGGAAGAACTGTAAACAACACTGCAGTAAGAAGCTCTGTTAACCGTAATACTCAAAGCACCGCTGTAAGAAGCTCTGCAAGCAGGAACGCTCAGAGCTCCGCGGTAAGGAGCTCATCAAACAGGAATACACGCGGCAGTGCCGTCAGAAGCTCATCGGGAAGAAGCTCCGGAAGCAGTGCAGTGCGGAACTCATCAAACAGGAATACACGCGGCAGTGCCGTCAGAAGCTCATC
>DRFJ01000035.1 GCA_011050615.1 Bacteroidota bacterium | reverse complement strand
CCGGAAAGAAAAATGCGAAGATACCTGTGAGTATTTCGAACATACCCAGGTACTGTATTTCGCCAAAAGTGAATTTTCCGGCACCTACAAGTGCAAGTCCATAAAATACCAGCATTGAAGGGATAATGTAATCATAGTTACCATCCAGGTAGAAGGCAAGGATTAAAATTGCTGCGGTAAACAACGGAATCAGGAGGTTCATCAACATTCTCCTTGTTGTTGATGTCCAGATCTTCAAATCCATCCGTGAAGCTTTTCGTAGCGAAAGATACACTGAGATACCCAGGGCAGCAGAGAGAACGATAAGAGCATCCAGCAGGAGGATCAATCCCAGGCTTTTGATTTCAGCCGTTTGTGACTTCTGGATTGCTATGGCTGCCATTATGGAGCCACAGATTGCAAAAAAACCTGCAAATATTCCTGACAGGCCATTCAGGGAAAGAAACCTGGATGATTCTTCCATTATTTTCCTGATAGCCTTCATATCTTCAGAATGCGAATTTGTATTCATGCTTAAAAGTACTTTGTGATGCAAAGTTAAAGTATATTTTCATAAGGGCAAATATTTTTAAATTTTTATCTTAGCTCCTTATATCTTTATCAGGATTAATCAATGCCGCAGTCTGAAAATATATTGATCGGGTCTATTCCTGCAGAGGTGGTGCGAAAACCAATCAAGAATATTTACATAAGGGTTTATCCGCCTGATGGAAGGGTTGTTATATCTGTACCGTGGAGGATGAAGGATAAGGAGATTGAAGAATTTATTGGATTAAGGCATAACTGGATAAGCAAGCAGCATAACAGGCTTAAAAATTTTGAGCTAGCAGAGCGCAGGGAATTTGTAAATGGTGAATATCACATTTATGAAGGAAAGAAATATTCATTAAAGATTAATGAGGGGGCAAAAAATATTTCTGTTCGTCTTTATGACGGCTTTATTATAATGAGCCTTGACAGAAATTATGACAGGGGAACAAGAGGGAGGATAATGGATGCCTGGTACAGGCATGCTTTAAAATGTAAGATACCGGAGTTGAAGGAAAAATGGGAAGAGAAGATGCAAATAAGTGTATCAGAGGTAAGAGTCCGAAAGATGAAAACCAAGTGGGGCACATGCAATGTCAGGGACAGGAGAATATGGCTCAGCCTTGAGCTGGCGAAATATCCCAACAGCATACTTGAATACATTTTCGTTCATGAAATGGTTCACCTGCTGGAAAGGAGCCATAACAGGAGATTTTATACTTTAATGGACAATTACCTTCCGGACTGGAAGGAAAGGAAAAAAATCATGAAATCCAGTCCTGATTAGTTAATTATATATTAAATTGTAGAGTTTATTTCATAATAATTATTAAGCTCTCAACAATATGAATCTTAACAGGAGAAATTTTTTAAAAACCAGCGGTGCTGCGGTGGCCGGTACCATTATTTTACCGCCATTTTTCAAATCGTGCAGTAAGCTACAATTATCAACAGACGTGAAAAACTACCTGGATCATTTTGAAATCAGTACCGAAGTGCTCGGAAAGGTTATTTCCGAGGCTATGTCAAAAGGGGGCGATTATGCCGATTTATTCTTTGAGCACAAAATATCAAACAATATAGGCTTACAGGATGGGAAGGTTAATATTGCATCGTCAAATATTGATTACGGTGTTGGCATCAGGGTACTGAAGGGAGACCAGACAGGTTTTGCCTATTCGGAGTCGCTCGAAGCATCCTCAATGCTTGATGCTGCTAAACTGGCGGCCAGTATTGCTACCAATCCTGCAAGTTTCAGCAAAGGAAGTATAAACGAAAAAATACCGGCTGATTATTACAGGATAAGCAGGTCATGGGAAGATGTTTCCGTAAAGGACAAGGTGCCTTTTGTACAGAAAATCAATGACCGTATTTTCAGTATGGATGACAAGGTGGTTAAGGTGAATGCTTCGCTTAATGATGAAACAAGCTATGTCTTGTTTTACAATTCAGAGGGTATGCTTGGCTATGATTACAGGCCTTTAACCAGCTTTGGGGCGGTATGTATTATGCAAAAGGGTAAGCAGATAGAGAATTCATATTCGGCGCGTTCTTACAGGAAGGGTTTTGAGTGGCTCACCGATGACCTGGTGGAGGAGCTTGCCCGTGAAGCTGTTGACAATACAAATATCCTCTTTGAGGCAACAAAGCCCAGGGCAGGTGAATTGCCTGTTATCCTTGGTGCTGGTGGATCCGGCATCCTCCTGCATGAAGCGATAGGCCATACTTTTGAAGCCGATTTCAACAGGAAGGGGACATCTATTTTCAGTGACAAGATGGGCATGAAAGTAGCCGAAAACTTTATTAATATCATTGATGACGGCACTCTTGAGAACAACCGCGGTTCACTGAATATTGATGATGAAGGAAACGATGTTAAGAAAACCTACCTTGTTGAGGACGGTATACTTAACAGCTATATCCATGACAGGATAAGCGCCAATCATTATGGTGTTGAGCCCACCGGTAACGGCCGGAGGCAGTCGTTTCGCCATATACCTCTTCCAAGGATGAGGTCGACATACATGGAGCCCGGTCCGCACAAAAGGGAAGATATTATTGCCGAAGTGGATTACGGAGTATACGTTGATAATTTCAGTAATGGCCAGGTGAAGATAGGAGCCGGTAATTTTACCTTCTTCGTAAAATCAGGTTACCTGGTTGAGAAAGGAAGGCTGACACAGCCGATAAAGGATATCAATATCATTGGGAACGGGCCACAGGCCCTGGCGGATATTACAATGGCGGCCGATGATTATAAGACTGATAACGGGACATGGACCTGCGGTAAGGGAGGCCAGTCGGTTCCTGTTACCATGGGGCTGCCAACTGTCCTGGTCAGAAAACTGACGGTAGGCGGTGTAAATGCTTAATTTCCGGGAATATATATGAATCAGAAATTTTAGAAAAGGAAAAAGAAATATCATGACAAAGGAAGAAAAATATAAACTGGCAAACAGGGTTGTTAATCATGCCCTTGAGTGTGGTGCCCAGGAGGTCAGGGCGGTTATCAGCGACAGTCGCAATAACAGTATTTCCGTAAGGGAAGAAAAAATAGAAAACCTTGAACAGTCAATTGAAAACGGGCTTACAATTTATCTGTTTGTTGATAAAAAATACTCTGTGCATTCAACCAACAGGCTTGATAACCGGGAGGAACTTGACAGGTTTGTCCGGGAAGCAATTGAAGGGACCAGGTATCTTGCCGAGGATGAATACAGGGGTCTGCCAGACCCGGATCTTTACTATAAAGGGGGTGGTCCTGAGCTAAAAACTTTTGACGGGTCTTTCAGGTCTGTCGACCCTCAGGAAAAGATCAATGTGGCCTTCGCGGTTGAAAAGGAGGTGCTCGGCAGGGATGAGCGCATAGTTTCTGTTACGGCTTCATATAATGACGGAATGAATGAAACTGTTATGGTGACAAGCAATGGTTTTGAAGGTGACAGATCAAACACTTATTATGGCATAAGTGCCTCTGTGTCTGTTAAGGAAGGCGATGCAAGACCAGGTGACGCATGGTACAGGAGCTCACTGTTTTACGACGGGCTTGATCATGAAGGCATAGGGCGGGAAGCTCTTAAAAGAGCTCTGAAAAAACTGGGTCAGGCCAAGATTGAATCAGGTAATATGCCTATGATCATCGAAAACAGGCTCGGAAGTCAGAGTCTCAGTCCGCTTATCAGGGCCCTAAACGGTTCAGCCATACAGCAGAAGAATTCGTTCCTGATAGACATGCTGGGAGAAAAAGTAGGTTCCGACAGGCTGACAATCGTAGATGATCCTTTTATTTTATCCGGTCGCGGTTCAGGTCATTTTGACAATGAAGGCCTGGCACTGAAGAAAAGGACGATTTTTGAAAAAGGCATTTTGAAGAATTACTATATCGATACTTATTACGGCAAAAAATTGGGAATGGAGCCAACAAGCGGGATAAGCACCAACCTTGTTTTTGAGATGGGTGATAAAAACCTGGAGGAGATGATTGCCTCACTTGACAGGGGAATACTTGTTACCGGCTTCAACGGCGGTAACTGCAATGGCTCAACGGGTGACTTTTCATATGGCATTGAAGGCTTCCTTATTGAGCAGGGGAAAATAGCAAAGCCCGTATCGGAGATGAATATTACCGGTAACATGCTGGATCTTTATAAGAACCTTGCCGGGGTGGGTAACGATGCCTACGAGGATGCAGCCTGGAGAACACCCTCATTGCTGTTCGATAATGTCAGCTTCAGCGGCAAATAATTCAAGATGCTGGCATTCAAACATTTCTCTTCCTTTTCCTGAGAGGTGAAATGTCTTGTTAACAGCACTTTAACTTTCTCCTCCTCTTCAGGGACCTGTACTGAGCCTGCCGAAGTGAGGAGTATCCTGACCGATAGCCCGGTGCTCAGTGACGAACTTTTAAGCCAGCGTCCCGAACCAAAGACTGCTTGTCAGTGTTTAAACAAATAAAGGGAAAACATGAATAAAACAGCAATAGTATTCGGTGCTACGGGGCTGGTTGGAAGCGAACTCATTTACCATCTTATCAAGGATATAAGGTATAAGGCAGTAAAGGTATTTACTCGCCGGGAGCTACATATTGAGCATATTAAAGTGATAGAAAATGTAGTTGATGTTGAAAACATTGACACGTACAAAGACTTAATAAAGGGTGATGACCTCTTTATCAGCCTTGGAACGACCCGGCGAAAGGCCGGATCGGTAAAGAGAATGAAAGAGATCGACCGTGATCTGCCATATACAATAGCCCGGGCTGCCCTGGTGAATGGAGTAAAAAATATAGCTGTCGTATCAAGCATAGGAGCAAGTGCTGTGTCGGGTAACTATTATTACCGGATAAAGGGTGAAATGGAGGAGAAAATAAAGTCACTCGATTTTACGCGCCGGCTTATTGTCAGGCCGTCAATTTTACTGGGTAAGAGGCAGGAGGTGCGACTACTCGAATCAGCAGGGAAGGGTCTTGTCTCTGCCTTAGGCTTTGCCCTGAAGGGCAAAAACCGCAAATACAGGGGCATAAAAGCCAGGGATGTGGCTTACGCCATGGTGAAGGAGATAAATAATGTGAACGGGAAAGAGTTGTATGAGTCGGATGAGCTGATGGAAATAGCACAGGTTTCCTCTTCCGATAAAGCTACGTAGGGCAGAGATGCCCAAGGAAAAGAGTAAGCGACAAAGAGAAGAAGAGGCATAGCGCCCGGGAGACGAAAAAGGAATGAAAGACCCGGCCCTTGGCTTCCCGGCTTGCACTGTTGCCCTCCGCACCGGCCATAATCGCCGGTCGGGAGCTTGCTCGAATTTCAGGGGCCCTGTTCCATTATTCCATTATTCCATTATTACAGTAATCCAATAATTCATATATTTACCTTTTAATATAAAATTAAACCAAATGACAGGATTAATTATCATACTGGTTATTGTTGTTGTTCTTGTTTTAATCCTTATATCTCTGTACAACAGACTTGTAAGGCTGAGGAATAACAGGGAGAATGCTTTTGCTGACATAGATGTACAGCTCAGACAGAGGCACGACCTTATACCACAGCTCGTTGATGCGGTTAAGGGTTATATGAAGCATGAGAGGGAACTTTTAACCGAGATTACCAATGCACGTGCAGCTGCAATGAAGGCTGGCACGATAAATGAGAAAATTGGTACTGAAGCAAGGCTGTCAAGGGCATTGGGAGGCTTACAGGTGGCTGTTGAGGCTTACCCCGACCTGAAAGCCAGCCAGAATTTTATGCAGCTCCAGGAAGAAATATCAGATGTTGAAAACAAGCTGGCCGCTGTCCGCAGGTTCTTCAATGCAGCCACGAAGGAATTGAATATTGCAGCGCAGGTCTTCCCATCCAATATTATTGCAGGTATGTTTGGTTTCCACAAGGAGCCCATGTTTGACCTTGGTGAGCGCCGCGAGGAGATGGAAGAACCGCCAAAGGTAAGTTTTGAATAATAAGGATCATGGGTTTTGTTGGTTTACAATCACAGATATGGAAGAATAATGCCCGGTCGGTAATGCTTCTTATATTGTTCCCACTGGTAATATTTGCTCTTGTATTTATCTTCTGGCTTATATACAGCGCTTACCAGCCAGAAGAGGGTATTGACCCTGTAAATGGATTTATAAGGACCATACCATGGGTTGCAGCAGGGGTTATGCTATGGTTTACAATAGCCTGGTCCTCGCATACCTCAATGATAAACAAAGCTACCGGTTCGAGACCTCTGGAGAGGAAGGAAAACAAGAGGGTGTACAACATGGTGGAAAACCTTGCTATTGCTGCAGGCATGAAAAGAATGCCCAAGATAAATGTTATTGAGGATGACAGCCTCAATGCTTTTGCCAGCGGGATTAATGAAAAGACCTACACCATATCATTATCCAGGGGCATTATCAACAGGCTGGATGATGACGAGCTTGAATCAGTTATTGCACACGAACTTACACATATACGAAATAAGGATGTGCGCCTGCTGATCATATCAATAATTTTTGTGGGTATTTTTGCATTTGCAACACAGGCCCTGTTGAGGGGGACATTGTATGGAGGTGTTGGCAGAAGCCGTAATAACAAGAACGGGCTTGCCATAATACTCATAATCATTCTGGCAGCTATAGGCTGGCTGATGACAACACTCTTCAGGTTCGCCCTGTCGCGTAAAAGGGAATACCTGGCAGATGCAGGATCGGCTGAACTTACACGCAAGCCATATGCTCTGGCCTCAGCCCTGAGAAAAGTGTCGGGTGATCCCAGGATAGAAGCGGTAACACGTAAGGATGTAGCCCAGATGTTCATAGAAAACCCGGGAATCAGGAAAAAGGGCGCCTCATTCTCAACCCTGTTTGCCACACATCCGCCGATTCAGGACAGGATAAGGGTACTGGAAGGGATGATGTAATACAGGATTCAAGGTTCCGGGTTTCAGGTTAAGAATTGTGACTTTTATGCAGACCTGTTCGCATCTCATAACTCATAACTAACCCGGCTTCCGCCTTAGCCTCCACCAAACCTTATTTATTATTGCTTTTGTCTTTTATCTTCTTGTTCTATATTTGCAGTAGCACTATTTATCAAAATAGTAACACCATGTCGGTAATAGGTTTCGGGGTTTCAATGAGCAGAGTGGATTAATTAATGAAAAACTGAAGATGGAAAGTTATACAGCATTATTAATAACTGCCCTAACCATAGGTGTGGTACATACGATAGCAGGTCCTGATCATTACCTGCCCTTTGTTGCACTTTCTAAATCTCGCAACTGGAGCATGGTTAAGACGGTAAATATTGTAATAATAAGCGGACTGGCCCATGTGTTAAGCTCTGTGGTTATAGGTTTTATAGGGATAGGTGCAGGTATAGGCCTGTCAAAACTGGAACTGTTTGAAGGTTTCAGGGGAAATATAGCTGCGTGGTTATTGTTTTCTTTCGGTGTAGCCTATACTGCATGGGCAGTATTCAGGCTTATACGCAGGAAGAGTTATGTACACAGTCACCTGGAAAATAAAAACGGCAACAGGCAATTAACGGTGTGGATAATCTTCCTGATATTTCTTTTTGGACCGTGCGAGCCTCTGATACCGATAATTATGTACCCGGCAGCCGAACACAATTATGCGGCAGTTGGACTTGTAGCACTGGTGTTTGCCGTGGCCACAATCGGGACAATGCTTATTAGCGTTTTGGTATTGCTTAAAGGATTTACACTTGTTAAAATGAGTTCGATGGAGAAATACCAGCACCTAATCGCAGGGTTTGCCATTATGCTGTGTGGTGCAGGAATATTGTTCCTGGGATTATAGAGTTCCGCGTTCCGCGTGCAAGGCAGAACGGTAACTGGATTTCAGGTTTCAGGTTTTACGTTCCGCCTGTTGTATTCCGGATAATAAACTTATTATCAACTTTATTCAACCTCATTAAACACCTCTTGTATCTTTTCATCTTCATTTCTGACCCCTGCTCCCTGCGCCTGTTCATAATTTAAAATTTTATATATTTGCCGTAACACTATTCACTAAAACAGTAACACCATGTCAGTAGTACGCTTTGGAGTATCAATAGAAAGGGACCTGCTCCAGGCACTCGATGAATATGTTGAGGATAATGGTTTTGCCAACAGATCGCAGGCCATAAGACGATTGATATCGGATAACCTTACAGTGAAAAAATGGAAATGCAATAATATTGTGGCCGGCTCGGTAACCCTTGTTTACAATCATCATAAGAACGACATACAGATTATACTGACAGACCTGCAGCATGACTATCATAAATTGATATTGTCATCACAGCATTTCCATCTTGATAATGACAACTGCCTGGAGATTATTGCAGTTAAGGGAAAGGCAAAAGAACTGACGGAACTGGCCGATAAACTTATAGCTGTCAAGGGCATACAGCATGGTAAATTATCAATGAGCAGGGTGGACTGACAGGTGTTCTGTATGCCGGGTTAGAACCTCAGCGACAGGCAGCTCAGGCCGCCATCGAGTTTGCGGAATTCAGAGACATCAATTTCAATGATATTATAACCGGCATCCTTTATTCTTTGCCTTGTTATGGGGTAGCCGGCCGGCACTAAAACGTTATCATTTACCCATATGCAATTTGCAGCATAGCTCTCGGCAGGGTCAATTTCAATAATATTAAAGTTTTGAAATTCCTTTTTCCACCGAAATTCACCTGCAGCGAGGAGTGTATTGTTTTCAAGGTATGACACTCCTGTTTTCAGATGCAAGACATCCTTTAGTTCAACAATCGAACCGGTCATGCCATATTTCTTAAGTATTGATATCACTTGCAAGGCACCCTCACGGTTAGTCCTTTCGGAAATGCCGATATAATAATGAGATCCAACCATTATTATATCACCTGCTTCAACTGTGCCCGGTTTTCTGATCTCCTGTATTTCGGAAAAATAACCTTTCACCACCTGCTTTATTTCCACTTCCTCACCCCTTCTTGATGCGGCTCCGGGCTTTGTGATAATAGCACAGGCGGGTGTCAGCAAGGCTGTATCTTCCACAAAAACGGAGTCGGGGTAGCTCTCGTCGGCGTCCAGAACATGAATTTCGAGTCCGCATGATCGTAAGGCTTCAACATATCTGCTATGCTGCTTAAGCGCAAGCTCATAATCGGGGATGCCAAGATCCGAAGATCGCAAGCCATTTAGCATACTATTTCCCGGCCTCCTTACTATAGCTTTGCTGAACATTTTTATTTATTTTAATTGTTTTCCAGTCTTCTCAGGACCGAGTTTTTGTAGCTCCTGCTAACAGGGATCTGGTTTTTCCCAATTTCAATATATTCTGTAGTAAATGAATCTATATTAGCCATGGATACTATAAATGAGCGGTGTGTCCTGAGGAAATCATTTTGAGGTAGTCTGCCCTCGATACTCGATATTGTTTCTCTTGTGATTACCGTTTTACCGGCAAGATGGATTTTAACATAATCGCCAATGCTCTCGATATAGAGTATTTCATCAAAACAAATTTTTATCATTTTCCTATCGGACCTCACAAATACATGATCACTTTTAAGCTGCTTTGTTACTTTTTCGGGGATGTTTTGTGCCGAGGTATTTTCCTGAAAATATTTATTCACAGCCTGCAATAACCTTTCAAATGATATTGGTTTAAGCAGATAGTCAACAGCCTGCAGGTCAAATCCATCAACAGCATATTCGCGGTAGGCGGTTGTAAAGATGATCCTGATGTTTTTATTAATTGATTCTGCAAAGGACAGACCGGAGATAGAAGGCATATTAATATCCAGGAAAATAAGATCTATTTTTTTCTCATTAATGATATTGAATGCTTCAATAGCGCTTTTGCAGCTTGCAACAACATTCACAGCACCAATCACTGAGAGGTGATTTACCAGGATATCCCTGGCAATGTGCTCATCATCAACTATTATGCAATTAATCTTATCAGGCATTCCGGATCTTGTTTATATTAAAAATTGAAAGATGCACGTTGTACTTATTATCCACTGTTATATGCTCCAGCTTATAGTTGTTGCTATAATTAAGGTCAAGCCTCTTCCTGATGTTTTCAATTCCTATCCCTTTCTCATTGTAGTCTTTATTATTGCCAGTAAAGGAATTTATGACGGCAAAATCGAAGCTTTCATCCTGCAGGTGGATTTTTATATCAATGTTGAGATAATCGTCAACTATGCTCCCGTGTTTAAAGGCATTCTCAATAAAAGGTATAAGCAACATGGGGGCTATCTGCGTTTCATTGTTGATCTCATCACACGAAAATGTAACTTTCAGGGTATCTTCAAAGCGTATTTTTTCCAGTTCAATATATTCCTGTATATGCAGCACTTCTTCTTTAAGGCTTACCCTTGGTTTGCTCACCTGGTAAAGGATATAGTCCAGCAGGTTAGATAATTTGAGGATTATTTCCGGTGTTTGTTTTGATTGTTTCAGGGCAAAACCATAAATGGTATTCAAAGTATTAAAAAGGAAGTGAGGATGTATCTGTCTTTTGAGATAATGAAGCTCCTGGTCTTTGAGTTGCAGCTGGGTTGCCAGTATTTTATTCTGCAGCTCTTTATTCCTTGAAATGGTTGTGAAATTATGGTTTAAAATACTTATTGAGCTTACAACCCCGACAACCAAAAATAACAGTACCAGGATAAAGAAGAAATTCTTGCTCATTGGCGGCATCCTGTCAATATTAAAATCCAGCAGGAATATGAGGCATCCATAAATAATAATGGCTATAATATATGAGGCAACAACAAAGGTGTAGAAGCTGTAAAGGATAAAGTGCAGGTATTTCTTGTTCAGCAGGAATCGTGGTATAAGAAAATACACGGTAAAATATGTAAGGCTGGCTGTCAGCGGCAGCAGGAAACCAGAAAACCACATTACATAAGCCCTGTCGTCCGAGTTATAATTGAAAAAATATACAAAAAAGAACCAGACAGCTATCCAGAACAGGATATGAAAGGGGATATACCTTATATGTTTAAACCGGGTGTTCAAATATTATTTTGTTTTAAACCTGCAGGTGTTCAACAATATTACGTAAAATACAAATATCGGCAGAAATATATCGATGAATTGCAGGTTTTAGGGTAAATTATGCAGATTTATACTCCATTCTGCATTTTATCTTATTGAACAGGTTATTCAAAGCTTTAAATTCCAGACTCGTCGCAAAAAAAATCAGGCTAGAATATTGCTGTTTATATTTGGTTTAGTATTAATCAAAAAACCATAATATCATGAATGCTATAATTGATAAATTAAACGATGGCGGCCCATTCTTCACCTACCCCATGGTGGTAATGTTGATAATAATTATTGCACTTTTTATCAGGGGCCTTATTCAGAAAGGTCTTAATCAAAAAACCGTATCCCTCTTAATTTCTTTTGGATGGTTTATCGTAGCCTGGGCTTTCCTGGGGCACACTATTGGCTTAATTACGGCCTTTGACAGCATAGAGGCTCATGGTGAGCTTGCCCCCGGGCATGTTGCAGGAGGACTGAAGATAGCCCTGCTGAACCTTCTAATGGGTGCGGTGCTTTTTCTGGTTGCAAGGATAAGTGTTATTATTCTTATCTGGGTGCAGAAAAAAAAGTAAAGAATATAGCGAGATAAATATCTAATCACTTAGGGGTTAGTTCCCCGCCGCTTGCGGCGAAAACTGTATCTTTAATGTATGAGCGAAAGCGAGTACATTCATAAGTCGCATAATGTTTCAGTATTGTTGTATCATTTTGTATG
>DRFJ01000010.1 GCA_011050615.1 Bacteroidota bacterium | reverse complement strand
TTTCCGCTATATTTTCAAAATTCCATTGATCAAGTATCACAGCCTCTTGGGCATTAACCAACGTAAAAAAACTTATGAATAATAATGATGCTATAAAAAGACATTCCTTCATGACTCTTAGTTGTTAAGGGTTACAAATCACTAATGATAACTTTATTAAATGAGTCAGGTCTAAAAAGCCAATAATACATGAATATCAAAAATACAAGACACTAATAATCTGATAAAAATTGCACAAATAGGGTACTTCATATCTTTTTAGAATGGACTCATTTTTTTCAAAGTGTCAATTTTTTTGTATCCATATATCGTAAATTTTTTCATGCCACTTCGGAAATTTCACTCCGGTTTTAATTCCCTGCTTAATCATCCCAGTGTTTATCAATGATCGCCTGGATATGCCGGTAGTGAGCATCTGTCTCATTAAGCTCACTCCGGACTCTTGCAAGTCGCAGCTTCAGGTCAGCAATTATCCCTGAATATTTAGGATCACCGTACAGGTTATTCATTTCAAAGGGATCATTTTCCATATCATACAATTCCCAACCCGGAGGGGTTTCAATATCAGCCTGTGATCCCCAGTAATCGGTTCTTGGAGGATCTTTTAAATCAACACCATAGAAGAAAATGAGCTTGTATTTCATTGTTCTTATCCCGAAGTGAGCCGGAGTACCCAGGTAATGAGCCATATGCATCCAGTACCGATAGTAGGTCTCTGTTCTCCACCCTTTCTCCCTTTTCCCTTCAATGGTTCGTTTAAAACTCCTTCCCTGCATATATGCTGGCACCACGCCCCCGGCAAGATCAATCAGGGTGGGCGCAAAGTCGGTATTGTTGATCAGCAAGGCCTGACGACTGGGTTCTTTAATGATTTTCGGATAATGGATAAAAAATGGCATTTTCATTGACTCTTCATACATCCATCTTTTATCGAAGTAATCGTGTTCACCCAGGAATAACCCTTGGTCGCTGGTATAAACAATCACTGTATTGTCATAGATTCCCTCTTCCTTCAGATAATCAACAATTCTTTTGACATTGTCATCTACCCCTTTCACACAGCGAAGATACCTTTTAAGATAACGCTGGTATACCTCATGGGTATATTCCCGGTCAGGAAGTGAATCATTAATTTGCAATCGCTTCCCCAAACCCCAGGCATTACATCTTCTGGATACGGAAGCTCCAATCAAATGTATCAGGCTATCATGGAAACCACGAGTGGCTATTGATCCGTGACTCCCTGCATCGTAGAGACTCTTCGGCTCAGGTATTTCGGTATTTGCCAGATACGAATCATACCGTTTTGCATTCCGCCACAGGTCATGGGGTGCTTTGAAACAGTGCATCAGGAAGAAGGGTTTGGACCGGTCCCTGTTTTTTAACCAATCTATAGTAAGATCGGTAATCACATCAGATGAGTGTCCCTGATGATGTATCAAATTATCAGGCCATTGCCCCTGTGTTTTATCTCTTGTTTCAGGATTAAAATATTTTCCCTGCCCCGGAAAAACATTATAATAGTCAAAGGCTGCAGGCTCCTCTTTCAGGTGCCATTTTCCAATTATGGCAGTCTGGTAGCCGGCTTTTTTCATCTCCTGTGGTAGAAATTCTCTCTCCACAGGAATACTATCTGAAAGGTCAAGGACACCATTGGTTTGTGAATATTGCCCCGTAATAATGCATGCACGACTGGGTGTGCAGATGGAATTTGTGCAAAACACGTTATCAAAAATCATCCCTTCTTTGGCAAGTTTGTCAAGATTAGGGGTTGGATTTAGGGATGCAAGCCTTGATCCGTAAATACCAAATGCCTGAGAGGTATGATCGTCTGACATGATAAACAGGATATTCGGTTTTACGGGGGGCTTCTTACCCATCCTGGAACAGCTAATTGCTATCAGTATGATAATCACATGCAGCAATATAACTAAAATTCTATTTTTCATTGTCATATGCTTTGACTTTAATCTTTTCCAAGGTTTGGTTCAGTTCAAGAACAATTTCAGGATATTGATCCCAGAGATCATGTTGTTCAAAAGGATCCTTACCCAGGTTATACAACTGTCCGCAAAGCAGTAATGAATCAGGAGATACCCTATCCTTACCTGCCCCCGATCCTTTTGTTCCCTGGATCAGTTTCCATTGGCCCTGCTGAATGGCAAATATCCCATTTGCTGAATGAAATACCCTGGGCCGTGCAAAATTCTCTTGCATTTTCTTCCCCAACAACACAGGTAAAACATTATAGCTGTCCTCTCCGGCCTTCTCCGGCACTTCTTTGTGCATAAGCGCACAGAAAGTGGCAAACATATCAGTCAAGCTGAAAATTTCCTGACTCACCCCTCCCGGCTCAATTTTCCCAGGCCATCTGGCTATAAAGGGAACACGAAGTCCCCCCTCCCATATCTGTCCTTTGTAACCTCTGAAATATCCTGCAGAATGATGGCCGTTAGCCCCTTTTCTAGGCCCATTGTCGCTGGTGACTATCACCAAAGTATTCTCCTCCAGTCCATACTCCTGAAGAGTCTGAACGACCTCTCCCACACACCAGTCAAACAGTGCCACCATATCACCCCGTGAACCCTCATCAGATGTTCCCTTCATCGATTCGGGAACGATCCAGGGGATATGCGGTGAAGAGGGAACAAAATAGAGAAAAAACGGCTCATCCGCTCTTTTTTCCTGGTGTCTTTTGATGAAGCCAATAGCCTGTTCAGTGAGACGGATATCTACTTCCTCCTCGGACCAGTCAGAAGCCATCAGCCCTTTAATCACACCCGGCATCTGATTCATCTCTTCAGGACTCATCTCTGTGGGGATTGAAACCGTCTTATTATTTTCAATAAAACAATAGGGCGGATCGCTTGTGCAACAGCCGGCCGTACCATAGAAATAGTCAAACCCCCGTTCCACTGGTCCACCTATGACGGGTTTGGTAAAATCAATATTATCCTCCTTTTCATAGGAAGGTTCGCTTCCATCTTTGGTGTTCCAAGACATACCCACATGCCACTTCCCGATGCAGGCAGTCTCATATCCTTCTTCTTTCAAAAGGGAAGCTATAGTCATCCGCCCCTTTTCAATCAAAGGTTTATCACCGTAAAATTTATCCAATACTCCTTTTTTTAACCGGGTACGCCAGCAATACCTCCCGGTCAGCAAGCCGTAACGTGTGGGTGAACAAACTGACGAAGGAGTATGCGCATTGGTAAACCTTATTCCCCGGGAAGCCAGTTTATCCATATTCGGGGTCTCTATTTTGGATTCCGGATTGTAACAACTAACATCACCAAAACCCAAATCATCAGCCATAATAAAGACAATATTGGGCTTTTGAGGTAAGGGAGCATGGCAACTCTTGAGCAACAACATAACAACCCCCAATAACAAGAACTTTCTCAAATATAAGGAACAAGTTTTCATCTGTTTTCAAAAATACTCATTTTCTAAAAACCGCGAACTCAGCCAGCCCGGCATTCCGTGTAGTTTCAGATACTGATGTCACAATAAAAGCGATCCAGGAGATTTCCTTTTCATCAAAAACAACCTGCTTACAGCTCCTGGCATCATTAGGTAATTCCCCCACTTTAATAGTTGATCCGTCACTAAATACCAGCATCCCGGAAGTCACCTGATCTTTCAACTCCGGGTTATCAAACAACCATACCCTTGTCACTTTCTCAATCCCTGACCAGTTAAGCCTTATCATGGCCGTGGTTTTCTCACCGTCGCTAACCCACTGACTCACCCTGTATGCGCTTTCCCTGGATCTATTATCTGTAATCCAGTCAGGCAATCCGGAAATATTTATATTTTTAACCTGGCCCAGTCCGCCTTTTTCAGTTTCCACACTTTCTTCCCCTTTTACCAGCAGTAATTCCTTTTCATCGTCTGTTAATTCGACATTTCCCTCAACCGGGACAACTCCATCAACTGCCCCCACACCGTAATAATCAATCAGTTCTGAAAATATTTTGTATTTCTTGTTAACCGAAGACACTGTAACCCTTGATCTAAGGGCAATATTATTTTCCTGTTTGATAGGATCAAGTTGTTTCTTTTGGTACTTATCGATTTGACTTTTCATCTTCTTATTGAGCAATAAACATTCCTGAAGGTTCCAGGCGTACCTGCTTCCAATAGGATCTGCCTTGGTCCTGTCGCGGAAATAAACCTGGTTAAAATTTGCGGAATAACTCATCCATGCTTTTCGTCCATCGCTACTAATAAACCGGGAAGGCAGGTTCACAAAATATGCCTGCCTTCCAAAATTTTTCATGAAAGTGATAAGTTTATAAGGGCCCGTTATAAGATCTGATTCCAGAAGGTATGTATTCATATCTTTCATCCCGGGCCAGCCATCCGTAATGCACATAATATATTTCTTCAGTCCCGGATTATATGTTATAGTAGTGCATCCCATCCTGTTATTCCAGGATAACAATGGTTTAATATCTGCAAAATTGGAAGACCATATAGCGTTCTTTTGTTTATCGTAACCGGCAAAAAACTCATATTTGTTAATATCATTGATATTTTTTACAGAAGGTGTTACCCGTGCCATATATACTGCATCACCTGCAATCCAGCTGTTATTGGCCACCCTCGGGCTTGGATCATTATCCAGTGCACCATGCCCCACGAGATAAGCTTTCCCGTCAGGTGAATATTCCATATTCTTACCAAAATCAACAAAGTGGGGAGTACCCATCTTAACCTGATTCCCATCTTTACCTGATTCGGGCATCAGGGGATTAGACAGATCAAAAGGACAGGGCGTCCATGTTTTACCATAATCTTCTGAGATGGCAAAACCCGCCATCGGACCACATATTGCCCAACTGTACTGAGAAGGATATTCGGGTTTCGAAAAATCAAAATCAACCCCGTAAGTACCATAATACCATATCCCGTTATACACAAGGTTTGCGCACGGATATCTGCCCCCATAAGGCAGTGCTGATGCTGCAAGCAATCCGAGCGATGTAACCTTAAGGTTCATCGGATCATTACCTTCAATCTTTACTATACCGGTATGTGCACGTTCACCTCCCCCGGACTGGCAACTTTCCGGTCCTATCTCTCCGTCGGTCCATCCACAATACATATTATCATCTGAAGCCCATGAAGGGTAAAAAGTATCAGCATCAGTATAGCTCACATACTGCCTCGTAAAAGCGATTCCAATAATATCCTTTGACTGCTCAAACGGACAATCAGCAGGTGGATCCGATTCCCACACCATCGGCACCCAGGGAAGAGGGGTATACTCAACAACACTTTCCTGTGCAAAAGATGAAACATAAAGAGAACAGAAACAGGCTAATATTACCTGCCTGATATTTCCATTTAAACAAAATATCCTAATATTCATATTGTAATTTTTTTATTATTAGACATTGGTCTCAGCTATTTCCCAAATGCTATTATGTTTTACTAATATATCTTCATCTGTTTAAAATTTCTTCACCCATGTAACCGGTTACTCACAGTAAAACTATTCGTGAGCTTGCTGTGCCCGGTTCATCCTCACAGGAATTTTTTTCATCATTTTCCTTTGTGAATCTTTGACTAAAAAAATTCATGTTCGTTTCATCTGTTTACATTTATTATTTTTATTAATATATTATTTTCCAGTATGTTATATTATTTTATTTAAAAAACTTTAAGTTGCATAATATACAGATATTACTTTTTCTTTAGCAAATATGTATTCCCCTTTTCGGATATTTCTTTTTAGATATTCTTTATCCATACTAAACAAATAGTGTTCCCATATCTGTGTTGTAAGCCGGTCCCCTCCTACTGTTGCTCCATGCTGGTACATCTATTGTGTATTCCATACTTGTAATCCCTGTTTCCAAATTAAGCTACCTACGGATTAAATTTTTTCAAATCAATATTTACTGACATATCAGCTTGATATTCTTAATCTTAAGCTGATCTATTGTATTTTATTCACATATACATAATATGCACCAAGGGAAATATTTTTACCTCTAAACCAGGTTTTAAGTTGGGTTTTACCCTTAGGAAGGTTTACTCTGAATGTTATTGCTTTATCTTTTGTCGTTACTGGCAGGGATTTTGTTTGGTTACCTACCTGAATAGTAGCACTTTCAATTTTTAAAGATTTCCCCGGAGGATAAGGCTCGCCACCAGGGGGTGTGCCGGAGGCTGGACATCCTTTGCATATTTCAAGGTCTAATTCTCTGGGCCATCGTCTGAGTTCAAACTCATAAAGTCCCTGGGTCTTTATATAAATATTCCAGTAACCATTTATCTGTGTACCTCTTCTGGCATGTACCTGATGCCAGGGAGGTGTTTCTTCATTAGCACCATTGACTGCAGGACTGCCATCGGGCCTGACACATCCTAACCAGTCATGTGAAGTCAGTATGGGATTTTCCTCATGACGGGTTCCCAAAACGATATAAGAAGGAGTTTCCCAATTAGAAAACACGTCTTTATACCAGACTGTATAATCTTTTCTTAGTTTTTTAACCACATCAGGATATAATTGTGCAATATCTTTTTTTTGTCCCGGATCTTTATCCAGGTTATAAAGTTCAACGCCATTAATTAACCTCCATTTTCCTGCCATTACAGCTGATCGACGCCATTTTTCAGGCTTCTCTTTCCTTTCAGACTCAACGATAATAACCCGATCTTTATCCCATTTCCCGCCCCTTAAATACGGGTATAAATTAATCCCATCCAACGGTTTTTTGGGAGTAAATGTCAGATTGCACATATTAATAAGGGTAGGAAAGATATCAAAATGCGCTGTAAGTCCGTCAATGTCTTTTCCCTGAATTATACCTCCTGCCGGCCAGTGTATGAAACAAAAAACACGGTGGCCCCCTTCATAAGGACTCCCTTTCTTACCCCGCATTCCTGCATTGAAACCACAGTCTGTAGGATAACCTCCGGGCCCTAAGCGTATCCCTTCAGATGTACCGTTATCACCCATGAAAACTATTATGGTATTCCTTGCCACACCCAATCTTTCTAATTCCTCCCGCAGTTTCCCTAAGTTTTCATCAACATTTGTAATCATACCATAAAAGTTCGGACTGGGAATCCTGTCATTCCCTTTATATGGATTAGAATAGAAATCTTTTACATTGTCAGGCCAATGCGCTGCCTTAGTAGCTAAGTAAACAAAAAAAGGAGAACCCCTGTGTTTTTTTATAAAGTTCATTGCCTCCTTAAAAAAAATATCCGTACAATATCCTTTAAAAGGAGTGTATTCCCCGTTGACCCGGTAATGATCATCGAAACAATCATTGTTCCAATAATCATTCATATTGGCAATTGTGCCCCCTCCAAGATATACCGCGGTTTGAAAACCCTTATCCATGGGCCTCATGGGATAATCATCACCAAGATGCCATTTCCCGAACATCCCCGTGGCATAACCATTCTGAGCAAATACCTGTGCCATAGTGACTTCATCTTCCCTGATATTTGACCTCCCGGTTACAGTATGCCACACACCGGTACGAAAATTATATCGCCCTGTAAGCAATGCTGCTCTCGTTGGAGAACATGTGGGACTTACATGAAAATTGTTAAGTCTCACACTTTCCTTAGCCAAAATATCCATATTGGGTGTATGGATTAACTTGTTCCCATTAAATCCTATATCACCATATCCCTGATCATCAGTGAGAAGAATAATTACATTGGGTTTTTGTCTGTCGGTATTCTGACATCCATACAAAACAAAATATACAACAAATAGTATTAATATAAATCTTATAATTTTTAATGATTTTTTCATTGTTTTAATCGTTGATATAAAAGAAGGGACAAATAACTCAGCTATTTGTCCCCTCTTATTATTTATAAACGCGTCATGATAGATATCAATACACCCCGGTGCGTTTATCCCACCACAGTTGCGCTCCCCAAAGGTAATCTCCTGCATATTGCCTTTCAAAATAAGGCTTAGAATTCTCAGAATTCATCAGTTCTTCATCAGCAGGATAGGGACAACGGAAAGGTCCTCTGTTATGGTTAGGATAGTAGCAACCTACTGCAGGATAATCCGTTGGAGTATCAGTTCTTCTCATTTCAGCCCATGGCTCATTTTGCATGAAGCACATGGCAATATACTTCTGTATCCATATCTTTCTCAGTTTTTCCTGAGTGGTTCCACTCCACGATGTTGAATCACTTGCAAGATATGCATCAATTACATCATCTGCAATTTGTGGGGTTCCATCGACCATAATCGACAACTCTTTCATAGATGAGTAAACCCCTTCTTCATAGGCCTGTTGGGCAGCAGCATCTCCGCCTGGATATAATCCCCGCAAGAAAAATTCTGCTTTGTTAAAGCACACTTCCGAGTGTCTGTAGTGAATATTGGGACCTGTTGTGCCATTAACAACATAATAGTTCCTCTGGAAATAGGAGATATCTTCAACTTCATACTCCTGGCTACGGCCAACTCTTGAAGTACCTCTGTATTCACCATCAGAAATTGCAGGTTCAGCAATCCTTGGAAGACGTGGATCATTATAGGCTTTCAAAATATTCACAATACGTTCTCCCGGACCACTGTGCAGAAGCAGGTTGTTCCAATACCAAAAGCCAACTCCCCATGTATTGTCTCCGGCATAAGTGATCTCAGCCCTGTCATCAATGTCTTCAGAGATGGGATAATCAGTAGGATTCCCCAGAACTTCTGAAATAATTGATTTGGCAGTAGCTTCATCCACAAATGAAATACGTACAGCTACGCGCAAACGTAAAGAATTACATAGTTTTTGCCATTTAGATACATCTCCATGGTAGAAAGGATCCACGGTACCAATCGGGTCATCGTATCCTTCTTTAAAAATATCTGCGGCTGTTTTTAAGTCTTTGATTATTTCAGAATATATCGTTTCCTGATCATCGTATGCAGGGCGCAATACACCTTCTGATGCTTTACATGCTTCGTAATAGGGCATTTCACCCCACCTGTCTGTGGCAATCTGCGTAATTTCGGCCCTGTAAGTAAGCGCGGCAGCCAACATATTGTGAGCTTCAGCTTCTGTAGCTTTGGCAATGATGTCGTTTAGATTAGTCATGGTGGTATAATACCCCCCCCAGTTTTCGCTTGTCCAATTCTGATAGGTACTGGAAATATCCGGAGGGTAAGCATTCCCCCACCTGCCACCTACATAATTTACACTAAGCATAATATTATTATTGGAAATCGGCATAAATCCACCATCGAATTTTATCATGGCTCCTGCCAGTTCGTTCTCAAGAGGAACGTCCACCGGAGCATTGGGATCCGTGTTCATCTCTACGAAATCTTTTGTACATGCACTCAATAAAAAGATAAGTGAGACAAAAGGCAATAGATATTTATATATTTTTTTCATTTGTTTAAATTTTAATTTTTTTCTGCGTTGATTATATGTATCCGTAAATTAAAATGAGAAAGAAAGTCTTGCTCCAAATTCCCTCGACACAGGTACTGTCATTTGCTCATAACCCAATCCTCTAAGACTATTTCCGGATCCTACTTCGGGATCAATTCCAAACTTATTTTCAGGGCTGTGGTAAAGAATAGCAAGATTTCTGCCGATTACGGATAATCTTACATTATTCACATAATTTCCCAGATTACCCATCTTACTTACAGGCAAGGTATATCCAAGACTCACTTCGCGTAATTTTACATATGAACCGTCCATCACCCAGTTTTCCACTGTCCTGGACCAATCGCTTACCCATTGGGCGCCACTTATCCTGGTATCATTTTTTGCACCGTCACTTTCTCTAACAGCATCCCAAATAACTCCTGTTTCCCTGATATTGTCGTCAGCTGTATACTTAAGTGCTCCGCCAGAACCTCCCCAACGAATGGTACCTGCAACAATGTCTCCACCCATTTTGGTGTCAATCAGGA
This sequence comes from Bacteroidota bacterium, assembly GCA_011050615.1. Lineage (GTDB taxonomy): Bacteria > Bacteroidota > Bacteroidia > Bacteroidales > VadinHA17 > UBA9300. The sequence goes on along the minus strand of DRFJ01000010.1, from coordinate 2,531 downwards.
AGCGTAACGAGATATTCTTATATCTGAATGTATTGGTCATACCACCGACCCAGTCAGGAGTAACATTACCAACCTCTTGATTTTTATCTCTGAGTATTCTACCTTTATCGTTGACCAAAAGATTTCCGTCATCATCTCTTCGCATTTTAGTACCAATTATAGTACCAAATGGCTCACCCGGGCGGGCTTCAATCGAAGATCCCCACATTGACGATATCCTGTATGTTTCAAGATCCCCATAAAGCGAGTTCACCCTGTTTTTGTTTTTCGCCCAGTTAATATCAATATCCCAGGAGAATCTATTTGTTCGTATGGGTGTTGCATTCAATATAATCTCAACACCCTGATTTTGAATTTCTCCTGCATTTATCGTTACACTATTATAACCTGATGCGTTCGAAACAGCAACATTGAGTATCTGATTTTGATTCTTCACATCATAGTATGAAATATCAAGTCCAAGCCTGTTCTGAAAAAATCTGAATTCACCACCAATCTCAGTTGATTTGGTAGATTCAGGTTTCAGCATCTGGTTAGGTAATGTACCCGGCAGAACATATAAGCCATTCCCTTCCCAGAGTGATCCGTATTGCTGATATGTTGGCTGAAGCATATAAGGATTAGTATCCCTGCCTACGCTGGCCCATCCTCCACGCAGCTTACCATAAGTGAATATGTCCGAAGAGATATTAAATGCATCTGTAAATACAAATCCCAAACTGAAGGAGGGATAAAAATAGGACCATTCATCCGGCGGAAGTGTTGAACTCCAGTCGTTACGACCAGTGACGGACAAGAACAGATAATCCTTATAAGAAAGATTAGCAGAACCAAAGACACTCTGAGTTTCCTTCTCGCTTCTGTACTGCCCAACTCCCTGTACTCCTTTTGCATTACCAATTGTAAACAGGTCAGGTACTACAAGATCATTTGCAGATATATTTTTCGTGTCTCTTCTGGTATTCCTCAAGTTGCCACCAATTGTCCCGTCAATCCTGAAGTCTCCAAATCCTTTGTCAAACATGGCCAGCAAATCATAGTTTGTCTCTGAACCCATGATATTTGACTCATCAAATGTGCCCCCCAGTCCAGAGCCATCAGTTGCCCTGTAGGTAAGCGCCAATACAATACTTTTCCTGTGCTCATAATAAAAATCTGTTCCGGCACGTCCTCTCAGTGTTAACCAATCTGCCAATTTCAGATCTATGTTTACATTTCCGAAAAGTCGATTTCTATCCCTGGCATTGGTGTTATGCGCTTGCAGATAAGGATTTGGTGTTTCACCAACTCCAAAATTATAGGGCATCCCGGATGGCATAACTTCATTCCAGTGTTCTTTTAACTTTTTAATATCAACCTGGCGAGGCATAAACGTTACTCCTGATTGAGGATTGTTTGGTGCATCACCATAATAACCCTGTGCCGGCAAATTATCACTCGCATTGATTATATAAGATACGTTAGAGCTGACCTTTAACCGCTCATTCAATTTTAAATCACTGTTGAAACCGATTGTATTTTTGCGATAATCAGTATTGGGCAAGGTTCCTTTTACCCTGTTATCATTAAAATAAACTCTCAAAGAACCCAGATCTCCTGATTTTGAGAAAGCAACAGAATTATCAGAGGTGATACCGGTTTCATAAAAATCTCTCACATTATTCGGATGAGATACCCATGGTGTAGCAATCCTTTCACCGGTGTTTGGATCAATTGGACTGTCAAATTGGGGTAACATAAGGCCTATATCCAATCGTGGACCCCAGCTTGAAGGAGTACCATCATTTACACCGTTTCTTCCATCAACATAATAGTATCCGAACTGCTCAGCATATTCCTGGTATGATAAATTTGTGCCATTATCTTCATTGTACTTCTTCCAATAGTATTCACTTCCATTTCTACCTCCGCCATACTTATTTTGATAGTAAGGAAGATAAGGATTTACAGCAAAAGTTAAAGAAGAAGAGACTTCAACACCAAAACCTTTTGCTGCTTTTCCTCTTTTTGTGGTTACCAAAATTACACCATTTGCTGCCCTGCTTCCATATATCGCAGCAGCATTAGCACCTTTCAAAACAGTTATTGATTCGATATTGCTAGGATCAAGATCCAATGCACCATTACCAAAATCTGCTCCACTCATAGGATCCTTAGTCGATTCAAAATTGATAAAGGGAGTTCCGTCTACTACCCATAATGGTTGACTATTCGTAAAAGAACTTTCTCCCCTGATCACGATACGCGAAGCACCACCCACGGCACCTGTAGCATTCGTGATTTGAACACCGGCAACCTTGCCCGACAGTGCATTTACCACATTTAAAGGTTTTACTTCCGCTAATTCTTCATTACCTACATCCTGAACAGAATATCCCAGTGTCTTTTTTTCACGTGAAATACCAAGGGCAGTTACTACTACCTCACTAAGTCCTATAGTCTCTTGTTCCAATGTTACATTGACAATGGTTTTTCCCGATATGGAAATTTCCTGAGTTTTATAACCCACAAAAGAAAAAACCAGGGTTGCA
>DRFJ01000002.1 GCA_011050615.1 Bacteroidota bacterium | reverse complement strand
GCAGCGAAAGTTAAAGGAGCAAGTTAATTAGCACAATATGCAGGAGACCGAATGCTTACATTCAATATTAAAATGAACGATTATGGTAAAAAGCAAATTAATTTATACATCTCACCGATTCGATATTATAATTTATTGAAAGGGAATTACTATAGTAAAGAACTAAATAAAATATTAATAGTTGGATTCATTATATCAATCGTTGCATATTTAATATTTTTCTTGTTGTTATTATTTATAGCAATTGACATATTAAAATATATTGGACAATAGGTGTTCGGATTGCTTACTTTAAGTTGCATAAAAGGACCCATACTCATAGGTATGCAACTGAAAACGCAACCCTCACTTGAGGATTATTGTTCGCCTGCTGCAGCCAATTTTATTCGCCATTCGTGAATTTGCCATTAATATTACTAATTCTTTTGTATCTCTTTTGTATCCCATTAAACAAAAAGCTCCTCATTAACTGATGTTTAGAGGAGCTTCTGGGTACCCGGAGCCGGGGTCGAACCGGCACTCCAAAAAGGAACTGGTGTTTGAGACCAGCGCGTCTACCAATTCCGCCATCCGGGCCAGTTATGTTAAATATACTAAATCTTGTTCGCAACCGATTGTCAAACAAGTATTTTCTTCCTTAATCCCCGGATGGCGAGCCACCGCGGCAGTCTGGCCCCTCGCGGAAATTGTCCCCCGGACAATTTATTCGCAAAGCTCATGAACTCACTTCGTTCGGTTCTGATCGCTCGATCCTGCCACCCGGACGAGAGAAAAAATGAAATGCGAGATGCGAAATAAGAAATACTCATCGCTTACCTGTCACCGCTCATCTCTTTCCTCTGCACGCGGCGAAATTAGGAAAAAAGATTATTCGCTGCAAGACTAATTATGTCGGTTGAAAGATAACCTGAATAGTTTCTCGGCAAAAAGAAGGATAAAAAGGCAGATGAAAATAATCGCTCCATACAGTAAATCTCCATCAAGATCAGCATAAGATTCTGAGAAGCCAGGGGTAATAATTACCAGGACAATTCCGGATACCAATCCAAGGAAGAAGAAAAGCCATGATAATTTAATATTTTTAATAAAGGAATTATTTCTTTCATGCTCCCTGCATATCTCTGACATAAGTTTATCCTCGAAATCACTGAAGGGCATTTCCCTGCCATTCCCTGAGAGCATATCCCTGAAATATTTGTCGTGGTTATTATTATTTTCCATCAATAAAGTGTTTTCTTTTCGGTTGACAATAATATATTCAGTTCGTGATACATGCTTTTGCGTGCACGATGTAAGAGGACCTTAATCTTTGATTCAGTCCACCCAGTCAGCTGCCTTATTTCTTCAATTGTTTGCTCCTCAATGTAGAAAAGAGTTAGAGTCAGTGCTTCATTTGAAGGGATATTCTGCAAGGCCAGACCGATATAATATTTCTGCTGATCCCGGCTCAAATTATCCTTTATTTCAATATGGCCGGGATCAACAGAATTGGTCCGGGTGTCAGTAAAAAATTTTTCTTTACCTGTTTTTTTTGAACTCTTCAGGGCCTCATTTATAACAATCCGGTAAAACCAGGTTGCGAATTTCGACCTTCCCCTGAATTTGCCCAGTTTGCGAAATGCAATGATGAAGGCTTCCTGCACTGTATCGCAGGCATCAAATTCATTTTTCAGTACAGAGAAAGCAATATTATAGGCCCTGTCTTTATACTGATGAACAAAATATCTGAAAGCATCGATGTCACCATCCAATACTTTTTTAATATACAGTTCATCCATACTGTTATTTTTTCCCTTTCCTGTCGACGTAGTGGGCTATGACCATAGCAATTCCACCGAAAAATAAGCCTGACAATATCATTAAAATAAGAAAGAATTCACCTGACAGCTTAGGCTGAAACATAAAAGACAGGACAACCAGTGCAACACCCAGGCATAGGCCTATAATAACAATCCCTATTTTAAGCCATGGGAATTTCGCTTCTTTAAAGGCATCGGGGGCATCCACTCCTTTTTCTATCAGGGCCATGCGCTCTTTGTTCCTGGCCCTTACGTAAAAAACCCATGAAACCGTTATGGCCGCAAAGAAGCCCAGCCAGGCCAGTGCTTTGAAAAGTAAATGATAAGTCATTTTTTTATCTTTTGTTGGTTACTGTCCCTTAGATACAAATATATAAGAAAAGGTTACAGGGATTGAATATTTAAGATCAACGATTTTAGAATTCTTAAATCGGATATCTGATATCTTAAATCAAGCAGGGAATAAACATTCTGGTGCGTTTCATATACAGGCGGTATTCTTCACCGAAATAGTCAGTGCACTCTTTCTCATCAATCAGAGCGGTTATGATAAGAAATATCGATGAGAAGATGCTGATTAAAAGCAAAGGTAGTGTTATATGCTTCAGAAGAATCCCCCAGGTCAGGAAAAGCAAGGATGAGTACAAGGGGTGCCGTATATATTTGAATATACCCGTATCAACCAGCAGGGATGTTTCCTCAAACCTGTAAAGGGTCTTTTGCCTGCTATCCCTTCCGGATCTTCCACGCTTCTTCAACTGCAAAACGCCTGCTATAACCACATATGCCGAAACAATGAGAAAAAGCCACGAAAAAATCTGCCTCACACTGAATGGGTCAACGAACCAGTACCTGTAATTGGAGGCAAAAAGCCACAGTATACATTCCCAGCTTAGGAAACGGTAAAAACCATGGGAGCGAAGATTGAAAAGCGTCCTCCATGAAATTATTATCACAGGAATGCTCAGGGCTGCGAAAATAATGAATCTTTCCATATAAACTTTATCAACATTTTCAGCATCAGTCTTTTGTCTTTTATCCCTCTGCTCTGTCTGGCTCCTCACTAAATTAAGCCACAGGGTTAATTGTTCGCTTTGCTCACGAGCTCACTTCGTTCGGTTCTTAACGCTCGGCCCTCCTTGTACTTTTTACTTTATAAATTCATCCAGGTAGTTAACATTACCTACCACCCCCAGGTTCCCTTCTGCACCTGAGATGATGCCCACCAGGAAGCCGTTTGCATCAATCACAGGTGAGCCGCTGCGGCCCGCCGGGTCAACATTCTCGGTTAAAGTGTTCACATAATAATAGGGCCCTTCATTCCGGAATACCTGCATTTTCACCAGTGATGGCTTGCCCTCTTTCAGGGCGTAAGGCCATCCCAGGCAATATATTATCTTATCTTTCTGCAAGGGCGTCTTATTGATCCTCAGTGGTGTAAAACCCTCAGGGATATCGTCCACTTCGAACAGCAGCCAGTCACGGCTTTTCAATGTATTGAAAGCATCCACCGCCTCTTCTCGATTCTCATTTATCATCCTGCCAAAGATTATATATCTCTCTTCCTCCCCTTTGGGGTAAACCTTCCACTGCACGAAATCACTGCCCAGATCAATAACAGGTAGTTCGTGCTGCGTGAAGGCCAGGAAGATATGCTTGCAGGTAAGCCCCAGGGTATCCTTACCTGTATCAACCAGGAAGGAATTCCCAAATCCTTTATAGGTGGTGTCTTTAAACTGTATATCATTTGTAAATACTATATCAGGCCACTCTGAAACGGGCTTACCGGCCCATTCTTCCTTCCGGGCTTCTTCATTGCTGCTCCCGCAGGACACCATAATCAGTACTGAAAATAAAGCAAATACCAGGTTTCTCATTGCTTAAACGATCTTTATAAGCATAAATATATCACATTTAATTGAAGAAAGGCCCGCATCGGGTTTTGTTAAGCCTCTGGCCTCATCATTCCCGCTCAATTTATTTTTTGTTTTAGACGCTATTATGACTAATTTTGATGACCGTTTTTTTTGACCTTAACAAATAATAACATGGGTGATAAAAAAAAGCTGAGACCCTACGGTGACAAGCAGATGCAATTTGACAAGCGTTACCTGAAAATGGCAGGCATATGGGCAGAAAATTCATACTGCAAGAGGAGAAAAGTGGGCGCCCTGATAGTTAAGGGGAAGATGATAATATCCGACGGCTACAACGGCACCCCGGCCGGTTTTGAGAATATCTGCGAGGATGAGGATGGCACCACCAAAGCCTATGTGCTCCATGCCGAAGCCAATGCCATAACCAAGGTGGCGAAATCAAATAATTCAAGTGATAATTCCACCCTTTATGTTACAACCTCTCCCTGCATGGAATGCTCAAAGCTTATTATACAGTCGGGTATAAGAAGAGTTGTATTCAGCGATAAGTACAGGATATCTGACGGTTTGGACCTGCTGAGACGGGCAGGCATAGAACTTATTTACATTGACCTTGAAAAAGATGAATATGAAATACAATAACAGCCCCAGGAGCAGCTTACTACCTCTTATCATAGCTGTTTCGGTAATAGCCGGTTTGCTAATTGGGATCTGGATGCCCGGGAAAATAAGCCACCCTCCCCTGTCGGTCAAACCCAGGACAGACAAATTGAACAGGGTACTAAATTATGTTGAGGCAAATTATGTCGACTCCGTTAACCGCGAAAGGCTTGTTGAAGCAGCCATCCCGGTGATGCTCCAGGAGCTTGATCCGCACTCGGTCTACATCCCAGCACAGGAAGTTACCGCTGCAAATGAACAACTGCAGGGTAATTTTGAGGGAATTGGGATTTCATTTAATATGCTTACAGATACAGTTTTAATAATAAGCACCATCCCCGGGGGGCCTTCCGAAAAGGCCGGCTTAATGGCAGGTGATAAAATAATTTATGTAGGCGATTCCCTGATAGCAGGCCGGGGGATTGCCGACGAAGAGATAATGGGATTGCTAAAGGGTCCGCGGGGAACCGAGGTTGATATCAAAGTTCTCAGGAAAGGAGTTAAGGAACTTATACCTTTCACAATTACCAGGGATAAGATCCCGATCTATTCAGTTGATGTTGCCTATATGGTTAATGACAATACCGGTTTCATTAAAATAAACAGGTTCTCAATGACCACATACGAAGAATTCCTGGAGTCTATCTACAAGCTCAAAGCCAGAGGCATGGAAAAACTGATACTTGACCTTAGAGGGAATGTGGGTGGTGTAATGGATCCATCAATTAAGATAGCAGATGAATTCCTGCCGGAAGGAAAGCTGATAGTTTACACTGAGGGGCGGGCCAGACCAAGGGAGGAATACCGTTCCACGGACAATGGCTCCTTCCTTGAAGGTGAGCTTGTGGTACTGATCGACGAATGGAGTGCTTCGGCCAGTGAGATAGTAGCCGGGGCAATACAGGATAATGACCGTGGTATTATCATCGGCAGACGCTCCTTCGGGAAAGGCCTGGTCCAGGAGCCGGTAATGTTTAATGACAGATCGGCCATGAGACTCACCGTGGCAAGATATTACACCCCTACGGGACGTTCTATCCAGAAACCATACGAGGATGGCTACGAAGAATATATTGCCGATCTGAATGAGCGGTTTATGCGGGGCGAACATCAGAATGCCGACAGCATCCATTTCGAAAACATACAGAAATTTGAAACCCCGGGTGGAAATATTGTTTACGGTGGAGGCGGTATTATGCCGGATGTTTTTATACCGGCCGATACTTCCGGGATTTCCATGTATTTCGCCAGGGTAAGGAACAGTGGACTCATCTACAGGTATGCACTTAGTTACACCGAGGAAAACAGGAATAAACTCCAGGAATTTACCGACGTAAAGGAAATGAATTCCTACCTTGAAAGGCAGGCCCTCCTTGATAAGTTCATAGGGTTTGCCGCTGATAACGGGATTCAGCCTGACCGTGCAGGCATTAATGAATCAGGTGAAATCATAGATATCCAGATCAGGGCTTATATTGCCAGGAATATTCTCGACAACAACGGCTTTTATCCCATCTGGGAAGAACTCGATACAACTCTCAAGGAAGCTATAGAATACCTTTTACATCAAGAATAATTACAGAGCAGTAGTCATCCGGTGGAGTCTCAGGCAAATCAATAATTATCCTGTCATCCTGCACCTCAAAATCTGCCCCTGCCATGCCGTCCATGATAAAGGCCTTCTTAAGCTTATTTTCAAGAGCCGGTACAGTTAGTTTATTATCCTCTGGCCAGTCAAAGACATGAAGGTAGAGTCTTGTATTCTTACCAACCTGTTTCTTTGTACATCTTCCCCATTCAATATCACTGAAAGGACTGGCCGTAGTGCCATAGATTGATTCACCGTAGATATCCATCCAGTCACCAATAGCTTTTAACCGTTCGATGCTTTCCTGCGGGAAAGTGCCGTCGGCTTTTGGTCCTACATTGAGAAGGAAGTTACCTCCCTTGGATGCAATATCCACCAGTTTCTGTATAAGCTCCCCGGATGACTTCCAGTTATCATCAAACTTATTGTAGCCCCAGTGATTATTCATTGTCATACATGTCTCCCAGTCTACCCCCGGCAGGCCTCTTGCCGGTATTTCCTGTTCAGGTGTACCAAAGTCGCCCCTGAACTCATCCCCTGCAGTCATACCTGCCATACCCTGACGTCCTTTGTCAACCCTGTTATTTATTATGATATCATCCTGCAGTCCAAGAACATAATTATATAGGTCTACACCTCTCTCATGTGTCCAGGTGTCTTCCCACTCACCGTCAAACCAGAGCACTCCTATCCTGCCATAGTTACCAGTTAATTCAGCCAGTTGTTTTTTCAGGTATTCTTCGACATACCTGTCAAAATCGGCTCCTTCCGTTGACCTGTCCGTCTCCCAGTTGCGTCGCGGAAGATAATCAGGGTGGTGCCAGTCCATAATAGAATGGTACCAGCAAATAACAATATCCTCCCTGTCACAGGCATCAGCCAGCTCTTTCAGGATATCCCTTTTGAAGGGAGTTGACATTATATCAAAATCTGTATACTCAGAGTCGAACAGACAAAATCCGTCATGGTGTTTCGAGGTAATAACAATATATTTCATGCCTGCGTTCTTTGCCATTTTCACCCATTCATCAGCATCAAAGGCTACGGGATTAAACTGTTCAACGAAACCATCATAGGTTTCAAGGGGGATCTGTGCAGTTGTTCTAATCCATTCAGCATGATTGGTAGTTCCGTCCCATTCACCTGCAGGCACTGCATACAGTCCCCAGTGTATGAACATTCCAAAACGTGCATCGCGCCACCAGTCCATCCTGTCTTCCCCACCAGGGCCGCCGGTATCATTAACACAGGCGGTGGAAAAAACAGTTAAGAAAATAATGATTGTTACAAGGGTCTTTTTCATAGTTCCGGGTTTAAATTTTATAGTAATTGTCGTTGATAAAATTTCATTATGGCTTCAAGAGACACTTCCTTTTCTTCAACAAAACCCATATGCCCTGAATTTTCAAGTACGAGTATCTCACTATTTGCAGGTATCTTAATTTTGTTTTTCACCTCCTCGAAGGGAATATAATTATCATGTTTACCCACTATAAACAATAGGGGAGCTTCCCCTTTTTCCAGTATATCCAACCTTGAAGGCCTGCTAATCATTCCATTCAGAACAGCTATTATGCCTTCTTCAGCAATACCTGAAGCTATATCCTTATTACGCTCCACAGCTTCTTTAAACTTACCGGTGTTAAAATCGGCAAACATCCTGGGGATATTTACCGGGTAGATTATAGCTTTTTTTCCTGATTCAACTATTTTTATTTCCCTTTTCCTGTTGGCAATTACTTCATCGGTATCGGCAAAGGGATGGGAATGAAACAGGCAGTAAGCATGCAGCCGATGCGGATATTTTTCAAGAAAGGCAAGGACAACATAACCACCCATTGAATGCCCTGTCAGCATTGCTTTTTCAATACCTTCGGCATCCATCACAGCTCTTACAGCCTCAGCCATAAAGTCCATGCTATGCTCACTACCGTAAACTGATGACTCTCCGTGTCCGGGCAGGTCAACAGCTATGGTTCTGTATCCAGCTGACAAACCGCCGCTTAATTCATCCCAAACCTGTGATGTCTCCAGGTATCCATGAAGAAGGATTATAAGATTTCCTTTACCCTTATCATAATATACTATTTCTCCCTCCCTGAATTTTATACGTTTTTTCACTATCTCAGAATAATTTTTGTAAGTTTGAAATTTTGTTCAATTTACGACTTTAAAAACATTTTAAAGAACATCATTTTTAATTGGCAGGCTAAAAATAAATAAAATATATTTGTGAGTATAGTAGAAGAATTTCATCTCAAAACCCTCCTATCCTATGAATAAAGTAGTCGCCTCATCCATATCAAAGAAATTTGTTATGGCCCTGGCAGGATTATTCCTGTTGATTTTCCTGCCTGTCCACCTGGGAATCAATTTTATGTTACTTAAATCTGACCCTGAGCCTTTTAACTCAGCCGCTCATTTCATGGCCACCTTCCCCCTGGTTAAAGTGGTGGAGATAATGCTGATACTGGCTATATTGATTCACATAGTTATTGGTGTTATAGTCCAGATACAGAACTGGTTTTCAAGGCCAGTGGGGTATAGGTCGGGCAACAGGTCCAAAACCTCCTTCTTTTCAAAATTCATGATCTGGACAGGTGGAACGATTTTTATTTTCCTTATTATCCACTTCACAAATTTTTATTTTATCAAGCTTGGTTTTATTGAGGGTGATCCCGAAAACTTTTATTCGGTTGCTCACCAGCTGTTTGCCATACCGGGGTATAACATCTTTTACTGGATTTGCTTTATAGGCCTTGGTTTTCACCTGTACCATGCATTCACATCGGCTTTCCAGACGGTGGGACTGAATCACAGGATATGGACACCGGTAGTAAATTTTGTAGCGTTATTTTATGCTATTCTCATTCCTGCCGGATTTGCTTCCATCCCTTTAATTATCTGGCTATTTTAATAATCAGGAAAAAATAAGAAAAATATAATAAGATGGTAAAATTGGATTCAAAAATTCCCGACGGACCATTAGCGGAAAAATGGAAAAAGCACCTGGCATCACTTAAGCTTGTTAACCCTGCCAATAAGAAAAAACTCGAGATTATCGTTGTAGGAGCCGGGGCTGCAGGCGCTTCAGCAGCGGCAACAATGGCAGAGCTCGGATATAATGTCAAGGTTTTCGTATTCCAGGATTCATCCCGCAGGGCACATTCAATTGCCTCACAGGGTGGCATAAATGCAACAAAGAATTACAAGAATGATGCTGACAGTGATTTCAGGTTATTCTATGACATGATCAAGGGAGGCGATTTCCGGGCAAGGGAGGCAAATGTTTACCGGGCTGCTGAAGTGAGTAACCAGATCATTGATCAGTATGTAGCCCAGGGAGTGCCCTTTGCAAGGGAATACAGTGGGTACCTGGCTAACCGTTCATTTGGTGGGGTACAGGTATCGAGGACTTTCTACGCCCAGGGACAAACCGGCCAGCAGTGCACACTGGCTGCTTACCAGGCCCTGAGCAGGCAGATAAAGGCAGGCAAGGCAAAAATGTTTGCCCGCCGTGATATGCTCGACCTTGTGGTTATTGACGGACAGGCACGTGGAATTATAACAAGAAACCTTATAACAGGTGAGATAGAAAGACACTCAGCACATGCTGTAGTACTAGCTACAGGTGGCTTCGGTACGGTTTATTACCTGTCAACACTGGCAGTTAATTCGAACGGGAGTGCAGCCCTGGCTGCCTATAAAAAAGGAGCCCTGATGGCCAACCCCAGCATGGCTCAGATCCATCCTACAAGTATTCCCGTACTCAATGACTACCAGGCCAAACTGACCCTTATGTCTGAATCCCTCAGAAACGACGGCAGGGTATGGGTCCCAAAAGAAAAAGGAGATAAAAGACATCCAAATGAAATTAAAGAGGAAGAAAGGGATTACTACCTTGAACGTAAATATCCTGCCTTCGGCAACCTGGTCCCAAGGGATGTAGCCTCCAGGGCAGCCAAGGAAAGATGCGATGAAGGATATGGTGTGGGGGAAACCGGTCTTGCCGTTAACCTGGATTTCAAGGATGCCATCCAGAGTCAGGGTAAAGATGCCATCAAAGCCAAATACGGAACATTATTTGACCTGTATGAAAAAGTTACCGGGATAAATCCTTATGAAGAACCTATGCGCATATATCCTGCGTCTCACTATACCATGGGTGGATTGTGGGTTGATTATAATCTTATGACCACCATCCCCGGTTTGTACGCGATAGGAGAAGCTAACTTCTCAGATCATGGCGCCAACCGGCTGGGTGCAAGTTCCCTCATGCAATGTTCAGGTGATGGTTATTTTATACTGCCTGCAACCATAGGTGACTACCTTGCCGACCAGATAAAGGTTCCAAAGATACCGACAGACACTCCCGAATTTGATGAGGCTGAAAAAGCAGTTAAGGATAAACTTAACAGGCTGATGTCAGTGAATGGTACACAGACGCCGACATCATTTCATAAAAGACTAGGCAATATACTCTGGACCTATTCGGGTATGTCAAGAAACGAAGAAGGATTGAAGAAAGCACTAAAGGAAATAAAAGAACTTAAAGAGGAATTCTGGAAAGATGTGAAAGTAGCAGGCGAACTGAATGAACTTAATCATGAGCTGGAAAAAGCCGCCAGGATAGCCGATTTCTTCGACCTGGCTAATCTTATTGTAATCGATGCACTTAACCGGAAAGAATCATGCGGTGCCCATTTCCGGGAAGAATACCAGACTGATGAAGGGGAACCACAGAGAGATGACAAGAATTATTCCTATGTTGCCGCATGGGAATATACCGGTGAAAATTCAGATCCCATACTGCACAAGGAAGAGCTGAAATTTGAATTTGTAACGCCCGTGCAGAGGAGCTACAAATAGCATTAATAATAATTTTCAAATCCGATCGAAATGAACATAACACTTGAAATCTGGCGTCAGAAAAATAAAGAAACCAAAGGACAATTTGTTACATATAAACTCGAAGGAGTCTCTTCTGAAATGACCTTCCTGGAAATGCTTGACTATCTTAATGAGAAACTTGTAAAAGAAGGTGGTGACCCGGTGGCATTTGACAGTGATTGCCGTGAAGGTATTTGCGGGATGTGCGGACTATATATTAACGGCAGGCCAAATGGCCCGAAGGAAGGTGTCACCACATGCCAGCTCAGCATGAGCGTATTTAATGACGGAGATACTATTACTGTTGAACCCTGGAGGTCAAAAGCCTTCCCGGTAATAAAAGACCTGGTAGTCGACAGGACATCTTTTGATAAACTCATTGAAGCGGGTGGCTATATATCTGTAAATACCGGTGCTGCTCCTGAAGCAAATTCTATACTTGTAAAAAAAGAGAATGCCGACAGGGCCTTTGAGGCAGGTATTTGCATTGGTTGCGGATCATGTGTGGCTGCCTGTAAAAATGCATCAGCAATGCTTTTCGTATCAGCCAAAATAAGCCAGTTTGCCCTGTTGCCACAGGGAAAAGTGGAAGCTAAAGAAAGAGTGCGAGCGCTGGTGCAGACAATGGATGAATTTGGATTCGGAAACTGCTCAAATACAGGGGCTTGTGAAGCTGAGTGTCCGAAGGAAATTAAGCTGGTCAATATTGCACGACTAAACAGGGAGTACTACAAGGCATATTAAATTGAAGATTGCCTAACGGCAAGCTCGTAATTCCCGGTTAACAATTGAAGATTTAAGACTTAAGCCTGAAGCGGCGGTAAATAAGTATTATTGCTGATACAACCACAAGGTTGCCGGCTCCGAAAAGCCACCAGTTGAAACTGCGCGGAATATAGCCTGCAGCATATTCAAGGAGGGATCCATCAAGGGGCATGTTCCAGATGTCAGATAAAGAATAACGCTCAAGGATATATCCCGAATAATCCCAGGTGAATGAAACTACCACTACTAAAGCCCCGGCAATCAAAATAAGCCATTCTGATGCTTTCAGTCTGGTATAAACTCCCCTGTATGAATAATAAAGAATTACTCCGGCCAGGCTGATCATTAGTACACATACCAATAAAGGGCTCAGTACCGGTCCCGTCCATGTTACAGGCAATAGGAAAAGTATATCCCAATCAAGAAAGGATGAGGGCCAGTCAATCAGGAGCTTCAGGAAGGCATAATAAAAAATATCCCATATGGCAAAACTGTAAACAAACCATGCCAGACTGCGCGAGAAAGCTCTGCCGGCAATGAAGGCTACCGAGGCCAGCATCAGCAAGGTAGATACTTCCCTGAGTATTTCCGTCAGAGCCAGGTGCCCCTCAAAGGTTGAGAGAGGAAAAGAAAAACCTTCAGGGTACATTATCTCCCTTAGGTATACAACAACAGAACTCTCCAGGAAAGCCATGGCTATACTGAAGATCGTTATCCAGATAAGAACAGTCCTGGGCCTCATATTTGAAAATTAAGCTTATTATCCGCTGACTAATATTTGCTTCCCCAGTCTTCGACAAGGCAGTTCATATTAGTCAGTTCTTCTACTTCAAAGTTTGTTAAAAGATTTTAAATCACAAACTTTTTGACACAACATTCATACGAAGTGTTTCTAGTATTTGATATATTTGGTATGAATTAAAAACTTATCCTTCATGAAACGATATCCGCTACTTGTTT
>DRFJ01000018.1 GCA_011050615.1 Bacteroidota bacterium | reverse complement strand
TGACTAATTATAGGCAAAGGACATTTGAATATCGAAAACTGATTAACGATTTTTGATTTTTGAAGTGGTTGATAGCTAGTAAGTTAGTATATCTATTACGAATTAACATATTAATATACAGTTAGTTAGCAATACTTCCACAAATTCTATTTAACATAATATTAGAATAAGACCTAAAACCAAGGAATAAGGGTGGTACTTAAACTTGTAGTATGTTTATAATAATCGCCTGGAGGGCGAAACTTCAAAGATCAGCATTGCCTGCGGCGAGCTCGAATTACTCTCTGGCCTTCGGCAAGATCATAATTCTCGGTTCCTTGTTCGATATTCTTAAATCAAGATACATCCTAAATAACCAGGCCCAAATTCCTCATTACACTCATAATGGCAATTTCCTAAACCTCTAAACTCCTCAACCTCTAAACCATTTTCTAATAAATGGTACAGCCCTGGACCAAATATTCAACTCTCATGAAGTTAAAACCTTGCACCGTGTACCTTGTACCTTGTACCGTTCTATTTAATATAATATTCAATTATAGGTAAAGGAATGTAATAGACGTAATAGAAATTTGCTTTAACATAATATCTGCCGATATGGTCCTGGCAGCCCATATCTGATATTATATTAACCCCGAGCACTCGGGGCCGCAAATTTCGGATAATTAAAGAATATTGGCCTTTTGCCTATAATTAATATTATGTTAAGTAGAATATTCCAGTATCTCCCCCTTTCCTCTTTATATTCGCATTTGCCGGGCCGCATCAATTTCGCATAATAAAAAAAGAGGCGCAATACCTTGCGCCCCCTCTTTTATCGTTCACTTTTCGTCTTTTATCCTTTGTGATAATTATTCACCTCCTTCAAGTTCTTTGATTTTTGCTACAACCTCGTCATATTTATCTGTCATTTGTAGCCTGTAATAAAGTTCTTTAAGACTGGTTAGTGTATCCATATCATCAGGATTAAGCTCCCGGGCTTTTTCCATATACGGGATAGCCTTTGCAAAAACTTCTTTAGCCTCCTCAAATGCTTTATTATACTCTGCAGGATCCATGATCTCATTTGCTGCCTGAAGCATATTGGCACCCTTATTATAGTAGCATACACCGGCATTGTACTGGCTGTTGAAGTATTCATCTTCAAGCTCAATGGATTTCAGCATAGATTCAAGTGCCTTGTCATAATCCTCAGACTGCATGTGCATTACACCCTTGGCATAATGTAAATTATAATTGTCCGGAGCATCTTCCAGTGCCAGGTTTAGGTAATCCAGTGCTTCCTGCCTCTTATCGTTGTCAATAAAAAACTGTATCATCGTCAGCAAAATCTGCTCATCTTCAGGATAAGCCTCGAATGCATTTCTCAGGGCAGTTTCAGCATTTTCTATTTTGCCTTGCTCCAGATATGCCTGGTATTTAAGTAAATATGGAGTTATTTCACCATATTTAAGATCTATGCTCTGATCAAGGTATTTATGTGCTTTCTCATAGTCTTTTGCATTGTAGGCGGCCAGAGCAGTATTAAAAACAACAACTGTATCCACCGTTCCCATGTAAATATCACTTCCTTGGATATCAAGCAATTTCTCAAAAGCCAGGGTTGATTTGTCATAGTTTTCCCTTTCAAATTCCATTGCAGCCCAGGTAAGGAAATCATTAGCAAGAGCAGGTAGCTGTATAATTACCATTTTTTCCATACTGCTCTTATCATCAAGTTCCATTGACTTAAGATAACTGTCATAGGCATATACAAGCTGATCGTCATATGTGTTCATCAGTTTTTCATCCTCATCCTGATATCCTTTTTCCCACATTGTCTGTGCTACACGCCCCATGGCATAGTAAGTTTTCGGCCAATCCTTTGTCTTTTCATGTTCCATGGCCTCTTCAACTGCTTCCTTGGCTTTCTGAAGATTCCCGGATTCAACAAAGTTAAGGGCACTTGATACTTTACCTCTTTGTGCCATCCCTTCAAGCGCTGCACATCCTGAAATTGCCGCTGCCAGAGCAGTTATTGTCAAAATTGAAAGAAAATTGCTTTTCATATTAATACATTTAGTTACTTATTCTTAAAATCGCTTCAAATTTAAAACATTACTTATTAATCTTCAAAAACTTTGAGGCAAATTAAGCTAGTTTAACTTAATTCATCCTCTTCTGAAGGTATTCCAGGATTATCATTTTCTTCATCAACCTCCACATTTGTTACAGAGGCTATCGAATCTGATTCTCTCAGGTTAATAATCCTTACTCCCTGGGTTGCACGGCCCATAACCCTTAAAGATTCAACAGGTATTCTTATCACCGTTCCTGACTGGGTTATGATCATCAGATCATTAAAATCCGTAACTGCTTTTAAAGCAACGAGATAGCCTGTTTTTTTAGTTATGTTTATGGTTTTCACTCCCTTCCCTCCCCTGTTTGTCAGGCGATAGTCTTCAATCTGGGAGCGCTTTCCGTAGCCTTTTTCAGATACAACAAGTACATGCTGATCTTTATTGTCAGGTTCAAGCACTACCATTCCGACAACGGTATCAGCCTCACTCCCCAGGGTAATTCCCCTCACACCGGAAGCTGTTCTTCCCATTGGTCTTACAGCGCTTTCATGGAACCTTATGGCGCGACCTGATTCCACTGCCATCATAATATACTGATTACCATTGGTTAATCTTGCTTCCAGCAAAGTATCTCCTTCCCTTACTGTTATCGCATTTACACCGTTCAGGCGAGGCCTGCTATATGCTTCAAGGGAAGTCTTTTTAATTACTCCTTTTGTTGTACAGAGAACAATATAATTATTGTTAATATAATCCTCATCATTCAGTGTCCTTACATTGATATAGGCCATAACAGTATCATCGGGCTCAATATTTATAAGGTTCTGCATTGCCCTCCCCTTTGAAGTACGGGTTCCTTCAGGTATCTGATATACTTTTAGCCAGAAACACTTACCTTTCTTTGTAAAGAACAGCATGGTATTGTGCATGGTTGCAATGAACATATGCTCAATAAAATCCTCCTCGCGGGTGGTGCTTCCCTTCGACCCGA
This sequence comes from Bacteroidota bacterium, assembly GCA_011050615.1. Taxonomy (GTDB): domain Bacteria; phylum Bacteroidota; class Bacteroidia; order Bacteroidales; family VadinHA17; genus UBA9300. Next base: position 10,042 of record DRFJ01000018.1, on the reverse strand, counting down.
AGCCTCCCCTGTTCTGTACCCTGAAATCTGTCAGAGGTGTACGCTTTATGTAACCCATATGTGAAATGGTTATAAGCATTTCTTCATCTGCGTAAAAGTCTTCCGGGTTAAATTCCTCAGCATTGGGGACAATCTCCGTTCTCCTTTCATCACCGTATTTTTCCTTTATATCTGCCAGTTCATCTTTTATAATGCCCATTTGCATATCCCTGCTCTCAAGAACGCTGCGCAGGTAATCGATTTGCTTTAGCAATTCATCATATTCGGCCCTGAGTTTTTCCTGCTCAAGACCTGTAAGTTGCCTCAGGCGCATTTCCACAATGGCCCTCGACTGGGCATCTGACAGTCCAAAACGTTCCATCAGCCTTTCCCTGGCTTCATCGGGTGTTTTAGATGACCTGATGATTGCAATAACTTCATCAATATTATCACTTGCGATAATAAGTCCTTCAAGTATATGAGCTCTTTTTTCTGCCTGGTCAAGCTCAAAGCGTGTACGCCGTATCACCACATCAAGTCTGTGGTCGACAAAATAGCGTATCAGGTCTTTAAGGTTCAAAGTGCGTGGCCGACCATTTACCAGGGCTATGTTATTAACTGAGAATGAGGTCTGAAGCTGTGAGTATTTAAACAATGTGTTTAATACAACATTTGCAGTGGCATCTTTCTTAAGGATAATGACTATCCTCATCCCGTTACGATCCGATTCATCATTGATATATGATATGCCTTCAATCTTTCTCTCATTTATCTGGTCAGCTATCTTTCTGATCATTTCTGCCTTATTGACCTGATAAGGGATTTCTGATACTATTATACTTTCCCTTCCTGAATGTGTGAGTTCAATATCGGTTTTAGCCCTGACAACTACTCTTCCTCGTCCTGTTTCATAGGCATCTCTTATACCCTGTTCACCATAAATTATCCCACCTGTCGGAAAGTCAGGTCCTTTAACATACTGCATCAGTTCATCTGTGGTAATATCAATGTTGTTGATATACTGAACAGTGGCATCCACTATTTCTGACAGGTTATGTGGCGGCATGTTTGTAGCCATCCCCACGGCTATACCTGAGGCACCGTTAACCAGCAGGCTTGGAATCCTGGTAGGCAGTACTACGGGCTCTTTCAGAGAATCGTCAAAATTAAGCTGGAGGTCAACTGTCTCCTTATCAATATCAGCCAGGGTTTCTTCCGCTATTTTTTTCAGTCGCGCTTCAGTATATCTCATTGCTGCCGGGCTGTCGCCGTCAATAGACCCGAAATTACCCTGCCCGTCCACAAAGGGGTATCTTAAAGACCAGTCCTGGGCCATTCTTACCATGGCTTCATATACCGATGAATCGCCATGAGGATGATACTTGCCCAGGACCTCTCCCACTATCCTTGCTGACTTTTTATGTGGCCTGTTTGATAACAGGCCAAGCTCCGACATTCCAAATAAAACCCTCCTGTGAACAGGTTTTAAGCCGTCACGCACATCAGGCAAAGCCCTGGAAACAATAACCGACATCGAATAATCGATGTAGGCAGACTTCATTTCCTCTTCTATGTTTATCTTTATAATCCTCTCTTTATCCGACATTTAAGATTATTTTAAACTTATCGTTCTTCTATTATTATTTCTCTAAATTTGCAGGATACGAAAATAGTGAATTATTAGCTATTAACAGTATTTACGGCAGGCTAATTATCAACATTTATTGTTGAAATTGGGCATGTTATTTGCATGGTCCTATATTGAATGAAAAATAGAAAGATTTGGGTTTTTTGTGTACTTTTGTTAATAATGTATGACAAAATGACTTTGAACCAAATTACATAAAAAACGTTAAACTAAACTGAGTAACAGATAGAAGGAAGAATTTTTATGGATTCAAGATTTTCACAGAAGGTTAAAGATGTTCTCACCTTCAGCAAAGAGGAGGCTATAAGGCTTGGAAACAGCCACATCAGTCCCGAGCATATTTTGCTGGGTATATTAAGGGAAGGAGAAGGACTTGCAGTAGATATACTCGTAAACCAGGGTGTTGACCTTGGGATGTTGAAAGGTTCGCTTGAAAGAAGTATAAGGGTTGATAACCCAATAAAGATCTCGGATAATGATGTATTACCCCTTTTAAAAAGCACGGAAAGAATTCTAAAACTTGTTCACCTGGAGGCAAAAGCCCTAAAGAGTGATGTTATAGATACGGAACATCTTCTCCTTGCCATATTAAAGGAGGAGAATTCCTTTGTAACAAGGTTCCTTTCAGAGCTTAACGTGGATTACCAGACAGTAAGGCAGGTTGCCGAAGCTGAAAACCCCCTTCCAAGGGCCGATTTTCCCGGGGAAGACGAGGATGAAGACACAGGTTTTAGCCGGGGCGATCAGGGGAAAGCCCCACAGGGCACAACGCCTCATTCGGCAAAATCATCATCCGATACACCGGTACTTGATAATTTTGGCATTGATCTTACAAAGGCTGCTGAAGAAAACAGGCTTGATCCCGTTGTTGGCAGGGGAAGAGAAATTGACAGGCTTGCACAGATATTGTCAAGGCGCAAAAAGAATAATCCGGTCCTTATCGGTGAACCCGGTGTAGGTAAGTCAGCTATAGCCGAGGGACTGGCACTGAGGATAATACAAAAGAAGGTATCCAGGGTGCTCTTCGACAAAAGGGTGGTCACCCTGGATATGGCATCAATTGTTGCCGGAACAAAGTACAGGGGACAGTTTGAGGAACGAATGAAGGCAATTCTCAATGAGCTTGCTAAAAATGACAATATCATACTCTTTATTGATGAGATACATACTATTGTGGGTGCTGGGGGAGCAGCAGGGTCGCTTGATGCCGCAAATATGCTCAAACCGGCACTGGCAAGGGGTGAGATTCAGTGTATCGGAGCAACCACACTGGATGAATACAGACAGCATATAGAAAAAGACGGTGCCCTGGAAAGACGCTTTCAGAAAGTAATGGTTGAACCTACCACTATTGAAGAAACAATTAACATCCTGAACAATATAAAAGACAGGTATGAAGATCATCACAATGTATTTTATACCGATAAGGCAATCGAAGCCTGCGTAAAACTCACAAACAGGTATATCACCGATCGTCACCTTCCCGATAAGGCCATAGATGCCCTTGATGAATCAGGCTCCCGGGTACATATAACTAATATTATAGTTCCCGAAAGAATTCTCAAGCTCGAGGATGAGCTCGATGAAGCAAGAAAAGATAAGATGAACGCTGTCAAAAACCAGAATTTTGAACGAGCTGCCAGCTTCAGGGATAAAGAAAAGGAACTGCAGGAACTGATTGAAGCTGAAAAGAAAAAGTGGGAGTCTGACCTTTCACAGAACAGGGAAATGGTTGATGATGAAAAAGTGGCAGAAGTAGTGGCTATGATGACAGGTGTACCCGTGCAGCGAATTGCACAGACTGAAGGGACGCGCCTGCTGAAAATGGCGGATGAACTAAAGGAGAGTCTTATTGGCCAGGACGAGGCAATAAAAAAAGTTGTAAGAGCCATCCAGCGTAACAGGGCCGGACTGAAAGATCCCAACAAGCCAATTGGCACCTTTATCTTCCTCGGTCCTACCGGCGTTGGCAAAACCCATCTTGCCAAAGTACTGGCGAAATTCCTGTTCGATAGTGCCGATAACCTCATAAGGGTTGATATGAGTGAATATATGGAGAAATTTGCCGTATCAAGACTTGTAGGAGCTCCTCCGGGCTATGTAGGTTATGAAGAAGGCGGGCAATTAACAGAAAAGGTCAGGCGTAAACCTTATTCCGTAATCCTCCTGGATGAGATAGAAAAGGCCCATCCGGATATATTCCATATACTCCTGCAACTCCTGGATGAAGGGCAACTGACCGATAGCCTGGGGCGGAGGGTTGATTTCAAAAATACAATCGTGATAATGACCAGCAATATAGGTTCACGGCAGCTCAAAGACTTCGGTCAGGGCATCGGCTTTGATACCAAGGGCAGAAAAGCCGGTAAGGAAACTTATGTCAAAAGCGTAATACAAAAAGCCCTGCATAAAACCTTTGCGCCTGAATTTCTTAACAGGATTGATGATGTGATAGTATTCGAATCGCTCTCAAGGGAGAGTATTCACTCAATCATAGATATTGAGTTGAAAGGATTATTTGACCGTATAAAATCTCTTGGTTATGAAATTAACCTCACCGACGAAGCCAAGGACTTCATCGCAGGAAAGGGATTTGATTCACAATACGGAGCAAGACCCCTGAAAAGAGCAATACAGAAATACCTCGAAGATCCTATGGCAGAGGTTATTATAGAATCAGGCATTGAAGCCGGGGATACCCTTCAGGTCATTATGGATAAGAATGCGGAAGATATAAAAATAAAACTGAAGAAAGCAAAAAAAACTGTCAAGCCTGACGATAAGAAATCATTGTCTTCTGACAGTAAGAATTGATAAAAAAGCAGAACTTGCTGCCTGTTTCATAACTGTTGCTTAAATTGGTCATAACAGGTTACGAAATTTACGGTGAAGGACTTGCTTTAAGATCAAATTCTGTGGCATCTGTTATTAAAACATTACAGAAATCACCTGGATACAGTTCATATTTGTCCGACTCTATTAGTATTTCCTGGTCAATTTCCGGGCTGTCATATTCAGACCTGGCAATGAAATATTCACCTTCTTTACGGTCTATTATTACTCTCATCTTCTCTCCTGCCAGGCTAATGTTCCCCTGCAAGGATATTTCCTGTTGCACGGCCATAATCTCATCAGCTCTTTCCCTTTTTATCTTCTCCGGTATATCATCCTTGAAAGCAAAAGCAGGGGTGCCATCTTCGTGTGAATATGTAAAAACGCCAAGCCTGTCGAACCTGAATTCGCTTACAAAATCATGCAGAGCCCTGAAATCATCATCTGTTTCTCCCGGGAAGCCTGTGATTAGAGTAGTCCTGATTGCTGCCTCCGGAAGGCAGGTGCGTATATGCGACAGTAATTCCCTTGTATCATGCCCTGAATGATTTCGTTTCATCCGTGACAGGATATTATCTGATATATGTTGAATGGGTATATCAATATAATTACATATTTGCGGGCTGTCTTTAATTAGCTGCAATAGCTCATGTGAAACACTGTCCGGATACAGGTAGTGAAGGCGTAGCCATGAGATATCTGTATTTTTCAGAATTTCTCTACATAAGCTGACGAGCATTGGCTTCTTATAAAGGTCGACACCATAATAAGTCAGGTCCTGTGCTATTAGTATTAACTCCTTTACGCCTTTCCCGGTAAGTATCATAGCTTCATCAACCAGTTCCTCCAGAGGCCGGCTGACATACCTTCCTCTGATACCGGGAATTGCACAGAATGAACAATTGCGGTTGCATCCCTCACTCACCTTCAGATAAGCATAATAAGACGGGCCGGTCAGTATGCGTTCTGTTTCAAGAAATCTGTGATAAGATGATTGAAGATGATTTAATATTTCATCAGGCTTATTTACACCGAAATACATGTCTGCCTCCGGCATTTCTTCCTGTAAGACATCCATATATCTTTCAGAAAGGCACCCCATTACAAATAATTTTCCCAACTCCCCCCTCTTTTTTGCTTCAATTAGTTCAAGTATCGTATTTACAGATTCTTCCTTTGCATCGTTAATAAAGCCACAGGTATTAACTATTACTACATCAGGTTTTTCATCACTGTTCCGGCCGGTAAGAGGCTTATATCCTGAATACTCTAATTGCTTGAGCAGTTTTTCAGAGTCTACTGTGTTCTTTGAACAGCCGAGAGTTATTATTTGAGCTGATTTTGACATGATAACATCCTCCTTGTCAGGTCAATACTGTCGTGACCTTCCCCTTTGGCTCCCACTTTTCACCGAACCCATCCCCGTTTCCAGTTTTTCGGTTCAAAGGCGTATCTATTGTGAGAATAACGAATCAACGAACTCATAGCGGTTAAAAACCTGCAGGTGTTCAAGTTTTTCACCTATTCCTATATATTTAACCGGTATTTTAAACTGGTCAGATATACCAATTACAACTCCCCCCTTTGCCGTTCCATCAAGTTTGGTTACAGCCATTGAAGTAACTTCTGTTGAAAGTGTAAATTGTCTGGCCTGCTCAAAAGCGTTCTGCCCTGTCGATCCGTCAAGTATGAGCAATACTTCATGTGGAGCTTCAGGTATCACCTTTGCCATTACTCTCTTGATCTTCGCCAGTTCATTCATCAGGTTTGCCTTGTTATGAAGCCTTCCTGCTGTATCGATTATTGCCACATCGATATTTTCCGAAACAGCTGATTTGACCGTGTCGAAGGCCACTGAAGCAGGATCAGATCCCATAGGCTGTTTTACGAGTTTAACCCCCACCCTCTCCGACCATATTTGTAACTGGTCAACCGCTGCAGCCCTGAAAGTGTCGGCCGCTCCAAGGATTACAGATTTTCCGGCCTGTTTATAATGGTAGGCCAGCTTGGCTATCGTTGTGGTTTTCCCCACACCGTTTACCCCGACAACCATAATTATGTATGGCCTGGACGGAAGTTCTGAGTCAAATCCGGTGGTTTCACCTGACTTGTTTTCTTCGAGCAGTCCCGCAATTTCTTCACTGAGAATCCTGTTCAACTCATCAGTATTCAGATACCTGTCTGATGCCACCCGCTTTTCGATTCTTTCTATAATCCGTATTGTTGTATCCACACCAACATCAGAACTAATCAGCACTTCTTCAAGCTGATCAAGTACTTCGTCGTCGACCCGTGATTTACCAACCACAGCTCTGGAAAGCTTTTTGAATACATTTTCCTTGGTTTTTTCCAGACCCTTATCCAGATCCTTTTTCTTTTCCTTGCTGATAAAACCCAGTAATGCCATTTATTATGTTGAATTGTTAAACTGCTTGATTATTGAACCGAGTCCCGAGCACTTGGGGTGAGCCCGGCGAAGTCAATCATTTAATTGAGGACTAAAGATAAAAAAAGCTTTCCTCATACTGAAGAAAGCCCTTATCAGTCTATAGATCCCTTATTACTTGTTGAAAAAGTCCTTTATATGATCATTATGAACCATCTGTTCCTTAAATATATAGGCGCCTGTTTTATCTGATTTTACCATCTTTATGCATTTGGTAAAAGCCTTCCCTGTACCTGATTTTAATGTTGCAACTACTTTCTTTGCCATGATCTATTATTATTTTATTTCCCTGTGAAGTGTATATTTCTTGAGTATGGGATTGTACTTCATCCTCTCAAGCCTGTCAGGTGAGTTTTTCCTGTTCTTGCTTGTAATATACCTTGAGGTTCCTGGTATACCACTGTCCTTATGTTCAGTACATTCAAGTATTACCTGCACCCTGTTTCCTTTTGCTTTCTTTGCCATAATAAATCTCCTTTAGTACTTAACAATATATCCTTTTTCCTTAGCTTCCTTAAGAACCACATGGAGGCCTTTCTTATTGATCAGCCTGATCCCGGCTGCCGACACCTTCAATGTAATCCACCTGTCTTCTTCAGGATAATAGAATTTCTTGGAAAAGAGATTGGGATAAAATTTCCTTTTTGTTCTTCTCTTTGAGTGCGAGACATTATTTCCTGATAACACCTTCCTGCCGGTCACTTGACATATCCTTGACATCTCAGTTTATTTAAATTCTTATATATAATGACACTTTTTAAATCGAAGCGCAAAATACGTGATTTTTATTCAATTATCCAACAATATTTAGTGAATTTTTTAGAATATGCTGAATCAGTGTCACATAACTCATCTCAGACCCCATCCTTAACCTTAGCCTTATCCTTAACATTTCTGCATTTCTTCAATTACGGTCTTACGTAATAAATTCATTGAGGCCAGTGACGCCCTCCTTATATTATTGCTTCGTGTGAAGGCATAATTATGCTTCTCCGTGTAAAAGCCCTTCCTTGAGCTTACGGCTATCCAGACTGTGCCAACGGGTTTTTCCCCAGTTCCGCCACCAGGTCCGGCAATGCCGGTTGTTGAGATACCAAAATCTGTACGATATTTTTCCCTTATCCCCCTGGCCATCTGCAGGGCAACTTCTTCACTCACGGCTCCGTATTTATCCAGATCCTGTTGACTTACACCCAGTTCCTCCTTTTTGATACGGTTATCGTATGCTATAACTGATCCTGTAAAATAATCTGAGCTGCCCGGAACAGATGTGATCATGCGCGAAATATTCCCCCCGGTGCAGCTTTCTGCAATGCTCATATTCAGTTTATTATCCCTCAGCAGCTTCCCTGTGGCCTCTTCAAGACTTATTCCGTCAAGTCCGTAAATGTAATCCGGAATAATTTCATAAAGTTTATCTATCTGCTCATTAAGAATCCTGTCAGTTTCCTCTTCATCCCCTCCCCTTGCTGTCAGGCGCAATTTTATAATACCCGAAGCAGGCAGGTAGGCCAGGCGTACCATTTTTGGCATTTCCCTTTCAAAGTCTTCAAGTATCTCAGCCAGGTGTGCTTCGAAAGTTCCAAAGGTCATAACCAGGCGGTACTTTATATAGGGTCGCTGGAAATGATCTATTATACGGGGAATCACATGGTTTTCCATAATATATTCCATTTCATAAGGAACGCCGGGCATTGATACCAGCACCCTTCCTTCCTTTTCGAACCACATACCGGGTGCCGTACCCAGCTTATTATTCAGTACACTGCATCCCTCAGGCACTTCTGCCTGCCTTATGTTATTTTCATTCAGATGTAAGCCCCTGTTTCTGAGTAAATTTTTAATATTCTCCAATACCCTTTCGTCCTGTACGAGTTTCATATCAAAATACTCACTCAAAGTCTTTTTCGTTATATCATCGCTTGTAGGACCAAGACCGCCTGTTACCAGGACCAGGTTGGACCTGTTCAAGGATTCATCTACTACTTTAAGTATATGCTCCCTGTTGTCTGAAATAGAAGTCATCTGAAAAACTTCAATACCAAGATTGGTAAGCTCCCGGCCCATCCATGCCGCATTGGAATCTACGGTCATGCCTATAAGTAGCTCGTCGCCTATTGAGATTATTTCTGCCTGCATATTTTTTTAACTTGAACTGTTTAATTGTTAAAGGTTGAACCGGTTTGTTCAATCGGATTGTTGAATCTTTTGTTCCCGATTAAACAGTTTAGCGATTCAAGGATTCAGTATTTATTAAATTGTAAAGATATTTTTTTGTATGTTCAGTTTCTAAAATATTGTAAATAATTATGAGCCGGAAAATAATAGAAGCAACTGAGAAGTTTGTGAAACATTACCTGGAGGGAGTTGAGTCAGGTCATAACTGGTGGCATATTTCCAGGGTTAGAAACATCGCCATGCATATTTTATCAATTGAAAAGCAGGGCGATCCATTTATTATTGAGATGGCATCACTTTTGCACGACATAGGCGATCACAAGATCAAATCCGGGCCTGAACATGGTCTTGTTGAGTTTATGGATAGTTTAAGGCTTGACAGCCGTCAGACAGATCAAATTATCTATATAATCGATCATATCTCATTCAGGGACACTTATGGCCCTTCCTGTGAACACACGGATGAACTTGATATTGTTCAGGATGCCGACCGTCTTGATGCGATAGGTGCAATAGGTATAGCCAGGGCTTTCAACTACGGTGGATCAAGAGGCCTCGAAATTTTTGTCCCGGATGAATTACCCGGAAATTATAAAAATATTGCCGAATATGCATCATCGCAATCATCTACAATAAATCATTTCTATGAAAAGCTGTTTAAGCTTAAGTCTATGATGAACACGGAAACCGGCAGGCAGCTTGCCTGTGAAAGACACAATTTTATGGAAAGCTTCCTTCTCCAATTCATGAAAGAATGGAACATGTGCCGCGGCCAGAACGAATCAGGCAAGAAAGGGATTAAAAAATAATAGCTGCCTGCACAGACCTTTTTATTTGAGCGGGAAACGGGGATCGAACCCGCGACCCTCAGCTTGGGAAGCTGATGCTCTACCCCTGAGCTACTCCCGCTGGTGAAGATAAAAGACAAAGATAAAAAGATAAAAGGAAAAAGTACAAAG
>DRFJ01000021.1 GCA_011050615.1 Bacteroidota bacterium | reverse complement strand
TCTTGCCTAAAAAACCGGGAATAAAATACGAAACGCAAGATACATTTGGGCAACTCGCACTATTTTAATATATTGCTTATGTCGAACTCAGGTTATGAAATATATCAAACTGTTTTTATTAACAATTATTATGCTTACTGCCTGCAGATCAGGTAATGAAAGCACTAAAAAAAGTGATGTTATCGTATTTAAGGAAGACTGGGAATCATTAAAGAATCATCACACCCCAAGTTGGTTCAGAGATGCCAAGTTCGGCATTTATACTCACTGGGGACCTCTTACCATAGGATCAACAATATCAGGAAGTACGTTTTATGGAAACAGAATGTACAGACAGGAAGAAAGGTGGATTAAGTTTTTTAATCTTCACAGGGAAACTTTCGGCGATCAGAACGAAGTAGGATATAAAGATATTATCAAAATGTTTAACCCGGTAAAATTTGACGCATCAGAATGGGCGGAACTGTTTTATCAAGCAGGTGCCAGGTTTGCTGGACCGGTAGCTATACACCATGATAACTTCGCTATGTGGAAAAGTGATATCACGAGATGGAATGCATATAATATTACCGGAATTGATATTGTTGGTGAATTGGAAAGAGAGATACGTAAGAGGGGCATGAAGTTTATTACTACTTTTCATCATGGCTATTCATGGAAATATTTTGAACCGGCTTATAAATTTGACGGATCCGATCCACAATATTCAGATCTGTATTGTGATATCCATGAACCTGGTGAGAAGCCAAATGAGAAATTTCAGAATGAATGGCTGGCTAAAATAATTGAGGTAATCGATAATTATAAACCTGACCTGATATGGTTTGATTTCGGTATAGCCAGTATAGATGAGAAGATACAGAAGAAATTCTATAGCTATTATTTTAACAAAGCACAGGAATGGGGGAAAGAGGTGGTTGTTACAGTTAAGAAGGGGGCAAAAGAAAAAACCCCGGGTGAAATAGCAGTATTGGATTTTGAACATAGCAGGGAAAACAGACTGGTAGAATATCCGTGGCTGACTGATACCTCATTGGGACCCTGGTTTTATACTAAAAGTTTTGGGGAATCACAACTTGATGCATCTAAATTCATCAGGTTGTTAATTGATATTGTCAGCAAAAATGGATGTTTATTGTTAAATGTTCCTCCAATGGCAGATGGCAGCATTCCGGAAAATGCCAGAGAGGTTTTGCTGGAAATGGGCAGGTGGTTGAAAATTAATGGTGAAGCAATATATGATACCCGCCCATGGTTAGTGTATGGAGAAGGGCCTACTGAGATTGATGAGGAAAGAAAAAAAATTATTAAGCAGTATCTTCAGGATTATACAAATGAAGACTTCAGGTATACCTCTAATGGAGACTATGTATATGCATTCCCTATGTTTTCCCCTGAAGATAAAATAATACTAAAATCATTAGGTGTAAAGTCATTAAATAAAGAAATTAAGGTTAAATCAGTAAAATTACTGGGTGTAAAGGACAAAGTAGAATGGGCACAAAACGATGAAGCTTTGATAATTAATGTAAATGATATTAAACACCAGAATCAATTAGTCTGGGTTTTTAAAATAAAAATAAAAGTAAAATAATTCGATTAAATTTTAACCTGTTACATTATGAAAAATTTTTCAAGACGTAATTTCCTGAAGACAACAACTATGTCTTCTGCCGCTGCCGTTATTGCAGGATGTTCAGGACCTGTGAATAATGAAGCAGGTAAAATGCCGTTTACACTTAATAAGAATCCTTTGAAGCTGGGTCTTATGACTTATATGCTGGGGGCGAAATGGGATATTGAGACAATAATAAAAAACCTTACGGAAACAGGTTACCAGTCAGTAGAACTGAGAACGACCCATGCGCATGGTGTTGAGGTGACTCTTTCAGCTTCAGAGCGTGCCGAAGTACGAAAGCGTTTTGAGGATTCAGCACTTGAAGAAATAAGTCTGGCCAGTGCATTTCAATATCATTCCCCGGACAAGGAAGAATTAAAAGCCAATATTGAGGGCACAAAGGAATATATCCTGCTTGCCGAAGATATTGGAGCAAAATCAATAAGAGTGTTTCCCAATGCACTGCCTGAAGGAGTATCGGAAGAGCAGACACTTAAGCAGATAGGCAAGGCCCTTGCAGAGGTAGGTAAATTCGGTTATGAACATGGAGTAAAGATAAAGGTATGTGTCCATGGTTATAAAACAGCAAGGGTACCTGTCATTAAAAAGATTATAGATTATTCCGAGAGTCCTCATGTATACGTTAACTGGAATTGCAATCTTAGCGATACTGAAGGAGAGGGACTGGAATACAACTTTAATTTATTGAAAGACAGGATTGTCAGCCTGCATATGCACGAATTATGGGATAACAGATATCCTTACCGGAAGCTGTTTGAACTGCTTGCTGATAGTGGCTTCAATGGTTATTGCAATGCCGAGATACCTGGTAGTAGCGATCCGATACGAATCCTAAGATATTACCGTGCATTGTTCCTTTCACTTCAAAATGCTTATTGATAATGGAACGGCGTGATTTTGTTAAGAAAAGTATGACAGCCGGGGCAGCTATAACAATGCCCGGCTATGTTTACAGTAAGATACTGGGAGCCAATGACAGGATAAGGTTAGGCATAATAGGTATTGGTTCAGACATCAAGCTTGGAGGGAAAGGAAAGGATGAAATCAATAAATTTAGGAAAATACCCGGGGTTGAAATTGCTGCGATCTGTGATTGCGATAAAGATATTTTAAGGAAAGAAGAAGCTGAATTCAGAAAAAGGAATGAAAAGGTGAAGACCTATATTGATTTCAGGGATCTTCTTGATGATAAAGATATTGATGTAGTAAGCATAACAACACCCAACCACAGCCATGCGCTTATAACAATAATGGCATGCCAGGCAGGAAAAGATGTGTTTGTACAGAAGCCGGCTTCGCATAATATCTGGGAAGGCCGCAAAATGGTTGAAGCAGCCAGCCGATATAAACGTATAGTACAAGTACCTTCAAATGCAAGGGAACCCAATGGGAACAGGGAGGCTTATAAATATGCCAGGGACGGTAACCTGGGAAAAATAAAATGGATTCATGGCCTTAATTTTAAGCCCAGGATGAGTATTGGCAAGGTAAAAGGTGAGCAACCCATACCGCAATCTGTTAATTATAACCTGTGGTGCGGTCCGGCACCTATGAAACCCTTGATGAGAAAATATCTCCATTATGACTGGCACTGGGACTGGGATACCGGTGATGGTGACCTGGGAAACATGGGTATTCATTTTTTAGATGGTTGCCGTATGGCACTTGGAACAGATAAAGTACCGGAACATGCGATGGCTTTGGGAGGAAGGTTTGGGTATGATGACGATGGAGAAACACCAAATACGATGTTGATCTATTTTGATTATGAAACACCAGTGATTTTTGAAGTGAGAGGCCTTCCTTCAGATAGTATTTTCAGAAAATCAAACTGGGTTGTAAACAAAAACATTTCCATGGACAGGATATATGGTATATCACTTGGTGTAATAGTATACTGCGAGGATGGTTATATATGCAATAATGCAGCTTATGATTACAGGGGAAGGCTGATAAGGCAATTTAAATCAAACGGGCAGGATACAAGAATTAATTTCATAGATGCAGTCAGGGAAAGGAATGCTTCTTTACAGAATGCTCATGTACTGGATGGTCACCTGTCAATGGTGCTTGCCCATATGGGAAATATTTCGATCAGGCTTGGCAGAGAGGTAAGTAATAGTGAGATAAGAGAGAGGATAAAGGGTTTCCCGGAACTTGTTGAATCCTTTGAGCGATTTGATAATCACTTGTATGCAAACAGAATTGATCTGAGAAAAACACCTGTGACACTGGGGCCAATGTTGACTTTGGATCCTGTGGGCGAAAAATTTACAGGTGATTTTTCAGAAGAAGCTAACAGACTGGTAAAACCAACGTATAGGAAACCTTTTATTATAACGGAAAAAATATAAACAGATGAAAAAAGTATTAACAATAATATTTTTATTAGCTGCCGTATGTAATCTGTATTCACAAAATTTAAAACCATCTGCTGCGAAAAGTCATTACGCAGAACAGGTGGATATGCGTGAGCTTGTATCTGAAGCCGATCTTGTTTACACCAAGCCTGTTGACAGGAGTGAAGCAGGTATGCCACTGGGTAACGGTGTAATGGGTACTCTAGTATGGACCACCCCCAGTGCTATTAAGATGCAGATTAACAGAAACGATGTGTTTGCAGTTAACAGATCAACGGACAGTTTTATGGAAAGGCATAGTGATTATGCCAGTGGCTGTGGTTATGTGGATATTAATGTTGTTGATTATGGTGATGATGTGTTTTCAGGTGATAGCTTCAATCAGCATCTGCATCTTTATGACGGCATAATGGATGTTAAAGGTAATGGACTGAAGGGAAGGATGATAGCTATTAATGACAGGGATGTGATAGCTGTTGAGATTGAAGATAACAGGCAAAAACCAACAGCAATAAATATTGATCTGCGGATGCTTAGGTTTATAATGCAGTATTTTCGTGGCGAGAACTTTGAATTGAGCTCAAATCATATTGTAAGGGTGAAGCGGCGGGGTCATACTGCTCAGTCACAGTTGCATATAAACGGGGATAAGGTAATTCTTACCCAGGAGTTCAGGGAGAAGGATTTTTATAACAGTTCAGCTGTGGCAGTTTCAGTAAGAGGAAGGGATAGTAAGGCCAGGTTCTTAAATGAATCAACAGTGAGGCTTTCAGTAGCCCCGGGCAACGGGAAGTTTACAATATACATATCTTCGGACGGTGGTGATAAGAGGTTGTCTGAATCAATAGAGAATGCACGGAGAGCACTTGATAATGCAAAAATGGCCGGTTTTGATAAATGTATTATAAATAACAGTAAGTGGTGGCATAAATTCTGGTCGAAATCCTACGTTAACCTGCACAGTGAGGATGGGGTAGCTGATTATGTAGAAAAGAACTATACATATTTTCAATATATTATGGCGTGCAGTTCCCGGGGTTTATATCAGCCCCGCTATGGTGGTATGCTCTGGTATACCAATGGTGACATGAGGGAGTGGGGATCGCAATACTGGTGGAATAACCAGAGTTGTTACTATAATGCCCTGCCACCAACAAACAGACTGGAACTGATGGATCCATTATTCTCTATGTTTAACAATCACCTGGATTCGTATGCAACGGCTGCCAGGCAGCAATGGGGTTCAGCAGGATTGTGGTTCCCGGAGACAACCTTTTTTGATGGTTTAGAGGAAATGCCCGAGGATATAGCATCTGAAATGCGGGAGCTTTACCTGACAAGAAAACCATGGGAGGAAAGATCACCTGAGTTTAAAAGATATGCTGAAACAAAACCCAAGCATAATCCAAGATGGAATTGGGCTACTGTTGGCAGGTGGGAGAATGGTCACTGGATTATTCCTGAAAAGGGAGTGGGACCCTTCGGGCATGTGACTCATATCTTTTCTGCCACGCCAGAAATAGCATACCTTTACTGGTTAAGATATGAATACTCCGGGGATGAGAACTGGCTCAGGGAATTTGCCTATCCGGTTATTAGAGGAGCAGTTGAATTTTATCGTAATTTCCCCAATCTCAGGAAAGAATCTGATGGAAAATATCATATTTATCATACAAATGTTGGCGAAGGTATCTGGGATGCTCATAATTCGTTCCTTGATATTGGAGCTATAAGGGGTTTAACACCTATACTTATCCGTGCCTCTGAGATACTTGGTACAGATGCTGAAATGAGGCCATTATGGGATGAATTTCTGAAAAATATATCACCATTGCCCTCAACTGAAATTATTGATAATTATCCTGAGGATAAACCTGACTACTGGATAGGTTCCGTGCCCCCTGCTGGTCATGGAAATCCTGAAAGCCCTCAATTATTGATCTATTATGATTATTGCACTGCCGGTACCAGGGATACAGAAATACTGGAAAGGGCCAATGCTTCTTTCGATGCTATTTACAGAAAAGGAGTGAATAAAAATACTCCGGTTCATGTACTGGATAAAAGGCCTGTAGCTGCTGCCTTACTGGGCAGAAGCGAGGCAATAAAATATTTAATCCCTAACCAGATAAGGTCTGATATTTCACCTGAGAAAGATTTCTGTGACTGGAAAGGATCTGGTGAAACTCCTGTGTTGCCTAACAGAATGACATTAAGGGAAGGACCAGGAGCGATAGGTTGCCAGAGACTTGGCAATGCTGCAACAGCACTAAACAATGCTTTATTGCAAAGCGTACCGCCTGAACCCGGAGGAGAGCCTGTTATTTACCTCTTCCCGGCATGGCCTGGTGAATGGGATGCTGATTTCAGCCTGCTGGCAAGGGGAGGATTTATAGTTTCTGCCTCAATAAAAAATGGTAAAATTGGAGATGTAGTAATCAAGTCTCAGAATGGGGGAGATTGCAGGATAAAAAATCCGTGGCCGGGGTCACGTCCTACGTTGTACAGAAATGGGAGTAGAGCAGGTAAACTGAAAGGTGATTTGTTTAGCTTCAGAACTTCTCAGAGAGAAATTATCAAGTTGGAGAAATAGGTAATTATTGACCTCCTCATAGGGAGATCGAAGGATTCTTAACCCAAGTTGAAAATTTCTTATTTATTTCCGGACAGGATGAATATCAACCTATTCCTCAGTCTCAGATAAATCTGCAAGGTAATGATATCCTTGAACAGAACCCTGGATATTGAACTGGCTGATTTTATTTTTATTATCTTTAATTTCATTGCAGCTACTTTAGTTTCTATAAACATATTAGCTTTACTGTATGGTCGAATACAGGAAGGGTAGTCATAGCGTGAGTAATTTGACAGCCCATATAGTATGGGTGACGAAATATCGCTATCCTGTTTTGCAAGGCGATATCCAGCAACGTACACGGATGTCAAATCAAAGACCGGTAATAAAATAAAAATTTCAGGTGAAAAAACTATGCATTTATTACTTAAATTAGGCAAAACAAAAAAAGTCCGTTGGAAATAATTCATAATTCACATAACTTCATACGTCATGTACAAAACTTCTATATTTAGACTGTTACTTTCTTGCATTATCCTGTTTACCTGTATAACTGTATTTAATGCTTATCCGTCGAATGTTGAGAAAAAAGACAAACCAAATTTTGTAATTCTGATAGGTGATGATTGTACATACGATGATATTGGCTGTTATGGGGGACAGGCCATTACTCCCAATATTGATAAGCTGGCTTCCGAAGGTCTTCAGTTTATGCAAGCTTCCGGATCATGTGCCATGTGTACTCCGACACTGCATTCATTTTATACAGGTATGTATCCAATGAAACATGGTGGCTATAAAAACCATAGCTCGGTAAAACAAGGAACAAAAAGCCTTTGCCATTATCTTAAGAATTTGGGATACAGGGTAGGGCATGCAGGAAAAATTCATATTAAACCGAAAGAAGCTTTTCCCTTTGAGTATATTGAGGGTTTTCCCAGGGCAGCAATGTCAGAAAAGCCTCTTCCTGCCGACCTGTCAGGGATACGAGAATTTATGAAAAGAGATGAAAAGCAACCATTCTGCCTGGTTATTTATTCCATCCATCCTCATTATCCTTATACAACAGGTAACAGATTGCTATATAATGAAGATTCACTAAAACTCAGACCTTACTGGGCAGATACTAAAGAGATGCGAAGCGAATACCGGAATTATCTTGCTGAAGTAACTGAACTAGACAAGTGTGTAGGCAGGATAGTCAGATTAATTGATGAGGAAGGACTATCAAAAAGTACTTTGTTTATGTTTGCCAGCGAGCAGGGTGGTTCATTTCCGGGTGAAAAATGGACCTTATGGGAGCATGGTATTCGATTTGGTTTTATTGCCAGATGGCCTGGAAAAATCAAACCCGGATCAAAAACCAATGCATTGGTACAGTATGAAGATATTTTACCAACCTTAGTTGAAGCAGCCGGTGGAAATCCTGTAAAAGGTTTAGATGGCAAAAGTATGCTTAAGATACTATTCGGTAAAGCGGATAAACATCGTGAATATGTATTTGGTTGTCATAATAACAAACCTGAGGGCTCTGCTTACCCAATAAGATCTGTGAGTAACGGGAAATATAAATTGATTCATAACCTGCTTTATACCAATGTTTATACTGTGGAATGTGTTATGACTTGGGAAAGAATGAGATACTGGAAATCGTGGATTCACAGGGCTACCTTCGATTCAGCTGCAGTAAAAGCAATTAATCGTTATATGATCCGGCCAGAGTATGAGTTTTATGATATTGAGAATGATCCTTATGAGATGAATAATCTTTTTGGATCAAAGGAATATGAAGAAATAATTCAATTACTTCAGCGTAAACTTAATGAATGGATGATATCCCAAGATGATCCGGGTATAATAGCTGACTGAAGGATCAAAAATTTTGAATTACTGTTATTATATAATTATGCAGACAATTTATCTTTTGATAAATAACAGTTCTAGGTGTTTAAAAGTAATAGTGCTATTATTTTCTTTTAATCTCTTCTTTTCAGCTACAAACCTTATTGCCCAGGATAAACGGTTTTTAAAAATTATTGATTATCCTGATGATCTGCCCAATATAATAATTATCCTGGCCGACGATATGGGATACGGTGATGTTTCCTTTCTAAATAAATATTCAAAAATAAATACTCCAAACCTCGACAAACTATGTTCAGAAGGGAAGGTTTTTACTGATGCACATTCCACTGCTGCAGTTTGCTCACCTTCAAGATACAGTCTTTTAACAGGCAGATATAACTGGCGTTCAAAATTGAAGAGTGGTGTATTGTGGTATTGGGATGAACCTTTAATAGAGGAAGACAGGATAACAATAGGGGATATATTATCAGGGAAAGGATATTCAACAGCATGTATCGGCAAATGGCATCTTGGCTGGGACTGGCCAACTAATGACGGCAGCAGGGTTAATGACAAGTTGCATATAGGGGAATATAACAAGAAAGTCCGTGATTCTTTTAATACTAAAATAGATTTTACACAGGCCATTTCAAACGGACCAATAACAAGAGGTTTTGATTACTATTTCGGGGATGATGTCCCGGGGTTTCCCCCGTTTTGTTTTATTGAGAACGACCGCGTAATAGGCTTGCCGTCAATACAAAAACCTGATAGTATATTTGGTTATTCTAATGGAGGACCAATGATTGAAGGCTGGGACTGGAAAGAATTATTACCAGCTTTAACAGAAAAAGCAGCACAATATATTTATGGGGTAGATGATAAGGGAAGGGCAATGCGTAATAAGGAGCATCCGTTTTTCCTTTATTTTTCCCTGTCGGCCCCGCATGTACCTATTGCTCCTGCAGATAAGTTTAAGGGTAGTAGTAGGGCTGGTGCATATGGTGATTTTGTACAACAGATTGACTGGTCAGTAGGAAGAATACTTAATGCTCTTGATGAAATGGGACTGGATGAAAATACACTTGTCATTTTTACAAGTGATAATGGTTCACCCGGGAGGGATGGAGAGAATATGGTAGGTGAATATAATTCGGTAAGGAAATACGGACATAATCCAAGTTATATTTTTAGGGGAACAAAAACTGATGCATGGGAAGGTGGTCACAGAGTGCCTTTTATCACAAGATGGATAAATAATATAGATCCGGGTACTTTAAACAATGAAATAATATGTCTTAGCGACCTGATGGCAACGTGCGCAGAAATTATTGGTGTAAGCCTGCCGGATAATGCCGGTGAGGACAGCTATAGCCTGCTACCTTTGTTACAAGGGAAAGAATATTATGGGAATTTCAGGGAGGCTACCGTACATCATTCAATTTCAGGTAATTTTGCAATAAGAAAGGGGAAGTGGAAGCTTATACTATGTCCGGGATCAGGAGGTTTGAGCAAACCAAGAAACAAAGATGCTTTTATAAATGGATTACCAATTTACCAGTTGTATAACCTTGAAAGCGACCCAGAAGAAAGAACGAATCTGTGTAATAAGTACCCTGATAAAGTTGTCGAGTTGAGGACTATCCTCAACAGGTATATTGAAACCGGGAGAAGTACTCCCGGTTTAAGACAAAAAAATTATGGTTCAGTTCCAATCTTTACGAGAAAGATAATTGTTAATAACCAGGCAGGTAATTGCTCCGATAGTAATCCGGGTACTTATGAATTTCCCTTAAGGACTATCCAGGCAGCTGCGAAAATAGCCGGACCAGGTGATACAATACTTGTAAGGGAAGGAATATACCGTGAAGAGATAGCCCCTTCTTTTGGAGGAACTAAAGAATATCCGATTGTTTACATGGCTGCTCCAGGAGAAGTTGTGTCGATCAGAGGATCGGAGGCAGTATCAGGTTGGCAAAGATACAGAGCTAATGTCTGGGCACTGGAATTAGATACATCTTTCTTTAAAGGATATAATCCTTTTGCAATTAAGAATCAAGGTGAATGGTTGTTTCGAGGTCAGGAACATCATCTGGGGGATGTTTATCTGGATGGTGAAGCTCTTCTTGAGAAATTTTCGATCGATTCACTTTTTTCAAATTCTAATACATGGTATGTTGATACCGGAAGTATTGTAAAAGGTATAAGAGTATTTCCTTCGGGGAAGATGACTATTTATGCAAATTTTGGTGAAGAAGATCCTGATAATCACCTTATTGAGATTAATGCAAGAGCAACAGGGATATTCCCGGAGATATCCGGTTTGAAATATATTACAATTGATGGTTTTGATATTCGTCATACTGCTCCTCAATGGGGTGATATTTATAAATTAGAGAAAGGTGCTATTGGAATGAGGTATGGTTATGGTTGGATCATACAAAATTGTACAATAGCTTATTCACGTAATATTGGTATCTCTATGGGGGTTACTGATGAAGTACATTTTCCCACGAAAAATGAAGGCGGCTTGCTTGAAGGTGGCAGTAATATCCCCCCCTATAATACAATTGGACATCATATAATAAGGAATAATATAATTTACAGGTGCGGACAAGCAGGAATCTATGGGTGTTACGGAGCTGTTGCAAGTATAATTGAGGGTAATATCATTACTGAAACAAATTACAGGAATGAGTGGTTTGGTACAAATCAGGCTGCTATAAAAATACTATTTCCAATTGATGTTATTATAAAGAATAATTATATTTATGGTAAGCCCGGTTTAAGAAATGGAACTAAAGGTATCTGGCTGGACTGGGGCTCACAAAATACCAGGGTAACTGGAAATATAATTACTGACTTTGGTTTTAAAGGAACGGACGGTTTGAAACTTGAAGTAAATTTTGGTCCTGTAATCATTGATAATAATATTATAATACGATCTCATGTAATGGAAGAAGGCAATGGCTCAGTGTGGGTTCATAACCTGTTCTGCGATAATACTTTCACTTTTCGAAAATCACCCGGACGTATAGTTCCGTATTTTAGGCCTCATAGCACTGTAAGGGCGGGTAAAAGAGGTACTTCACTGGAAAGCATAAGATTCATTAATAACATTTTCGCCGGAACTGATTGTGGAAATAGTTTCAGGAATGCAATAGAATCTACAGAAATTGAGCAAAGTCATAATTTATTCGTTGAAGACAGTGACCGGGGATATGAAAGTATTACTGAAGATGGGAAAACAACTATTAATATTTTTATTCCGGGGAAAGTTATCAAAGACAATTACCCGTTAATCAGCTCAGATTATATTGGTGAGATACCATATGCAGGCATGAAGATGGAACAAACGAATGGTTTACCACTGGTTATTGATAATGATATAAATGGAAGAAAAGTAAATACTGAGGGAATTAAACCCGGTCCTTTTCAGACATTGATGGAGGGGTGGAATAATTTTACTTTGAAATTAAAAAAGGATTAGCAATATTTATCTTATGTTGAAATAGTAGTGGATCAGCTTATAAGCTAATGATACAGGAGAATAACATAATATAATATAGGCTGTTTAATATAATAATTTTCAGATTTAAAAATGAGAAAAATAACATTGTTTTTTTTATGTGTGTTGATGAATTTGTCTTCTTGTATAAGAACTGAAAGCTATGATAAGTTTGATTCAAGCTGGAAAAGTCTGGAAAATTATCGATGCCCCGGATGGTTCAGGGATGCCAAATTCGGCATATTTATTTGCTGGAACCCACATTCCGTTGCAGCATATGACGACTGGTATGCACGTAATATGTATATCCAAGGTCATAATACTTATAAATATCATCTTGAAAAGTTCGGTCATCCATCACAATTTGGTTACAAGGATATTATTGAGATGTGGAAGGGTGAAAATTTTGATCCTGACAGGCTTGTTGAAAAATTTAAAGAGGCTGGTGCCAGGTATATAGTCCCAATGGCGGTGTACCACGATAATTTTGATCTCTGGAATTCAATTTACCATGAATGGAATTCAGTTAATCATGGCCCGGGTAAAGATATTATTGCATTATGGAAAGATGCAACTCTTAAAAATGGCTTACGTTTTGGCGTTACCACGCACCTTGCAAGGAGCTGGTCATGGTTTCAGACCTCGCATGGTGCTGACACAAGTGGCCCTTTTAAAGGTGTTCATTATGATGGAGCTAATCCTGAATACAGTGACCTTTATTTCAATACACATGGTAATAAATCATTATCATATCCGATAGATCCGCCTGAATACTGGCCTGAGCAATGGTTTATTCGTATTAAGGACCTTATTGATCAACACCAGCCTGATCTTCTTTATTTTGACGGGGGAATACCTTTTGGGGTTACGGGTCGTGAATTGATAGCATATTTTTATAACAATAATATAAAACATCACAAAGGACAACTTGAGGCTGTGATGAATATTAAAAACAATACAGCCAGGCCTGTTGGTGATAACAGGTTCATGGGCTGGCACGGTGATTTCCGGGAAGGGGTTGCTGTCCAGGATATAGAGAGAGGCAGAAGATCAAGCATCGGTCAGACACCCTGGCAAACTGATGATTCAATAGGACCATGGTTCTGGAAGAATGACTGTAAGTATAAGAGTCCTGGCGCTATAATACATGAGCTTATTGATATAGTAAGTAAGAATGGAAATCTCTTACTTAATGTTCCATTAAAAGCCGATGGTTCACTTGATGAGGAAGCAGCTCATATTTTACATGAAATAGGCAAATGGATAAGTGTTAACGGGGAAGGGATTTATGGAACGAGACCATTTATACACTTTAATGGTAAACCATCATGGAATGCAGGTGATAATTTTACTAACCCTGATAATTGTGAAGCAAGGGATTTACGTTTTACTACAAAAGGAGACACTATTTTTGTTTTTACGGGAGATATTCCAGGCAGAGAAATTGAAATTAATGCTTTAAACAGTGAAATATACACTGCATTTACATGTGTTGAAATGGCTGGCATCAATGAGAAGCTTCAATTTGTACAGGACAAAGATGCATTGAGGGTGAAAATGCCGGCATCTTTTCCCTGCGACTATTCAATATGTTTGAAAATCTATTAACCTGAGTTCGATATAAGAAAAATAAAAAATAGACGAAAAATCATTAAATATAAATAGTCATACAGTACAAATAATTAAAAAATAAATTATGAAGTATATAAAGAGATTTTTAATTTCTAAATATTTAAATTTATGAAACGAAGAACTTTTATTAAGGCATCTGCAACTGCTCTTGGAGGTATGACCATTTTACCATCTTTTGCTTACGAGTTTTTAAATGAAACAGGGTTACAAATTCATTCTGCCCTGGATACTAAAGTCAGGGTTCGTATGATAAATACAGGCATATTGCATGATGCCGGATGGGAGGGTTCCTGCCGGCCTGTGTGTCCTAAAGGATTTACTAAACAGAATGAGCTTAATTTGTTTAATAGG
>DRFJ01000067.1 GCA_011050615.1 Bacteroidota bacterium | reverse complement strand
TACCTTAAACGAGTTTCATTATGTTCTTTTAATCTTCGCTCAAGGTCTTTAGTGTATCCAATATAGAAAGAACTATCTATCGTGCTTCGTAATATGTAAACGAAATATTTCATCGTCCTGGGCTCGAACACGTCCCGAGTTCTCGGGATGACAGACCGGCATTCTAACCAAGCTGAACTACCAGACCGTCGCTTTAAGCGCTGCAAAAATAATTTATTTTTTCAAATAGAAAAAATTATTTATTCGAAAACAGCCTTCCTGGCTTTTTCAAGATGAAGATATAAGCGGTGATCATAAACAGGTTTTAATTTCCAACTCTTCTCAAGGAGTTCCACGGCTTCGGCATATTGTCCCTGTTTATACAGGCCCCAGCCTCTGGTATGGAGGAAGAGGCAATTGCCGGGACTTATAGCCAGTGCTTTATCAATCAGTTCAATGCCCTGGTTTATTGCAATATCATTTTCAATAAGGGTGAAAGCGAGACTATTCATTATTTCCGGATTACCTGGATCCAGGGAGAGTGCTTCCCGGTAATACTTTTCCGCTTCATCCGGAATACCGGCGGAGGAGTAGATACCAGCTACTCCTGCAATTGTTTCTGATTCACTTAAGAGATTTTCCCTGCACAGTGATCTGTACTTACTAATGTATTTATCTGCTTCCTGTGAGTAAGCTTCAGAAAGAGCCAGTATGGCCTGCCTGCGTGTTAACATGAGATCATCCGGGAAGTCCTTTACCGCTTTCTTATACAATTTATTTTCTTTCTTTACCTGTCCTGTCCTGTGATACGCCAATCCCAGTGCATCATATACAGGAGTCCAGAAAGGCACTGAAAACAATTTTTCATATTTTTTAAGTGCTTTCTCCAGTTCAGGTATTGCTTTGTCGAAATGATGCAGACTATTATAAGAAATGCCTCTGTAGTAATAAAATTCAGGTAAATTTTCATCAATTTCCTGTAATTGCTTAAGGTATTTTAACTCTTCCTGTGGTGTCTCAAACGTCAGGGCATGGATGTAATCAGTCCATAAGCTGAGCAGAAAAGGCATCTGCTCTTTTATACTTAAAGCATTTAAACACCATTTTTTTGCTTCCTCATACCTGCAAGCTCTTGCATTTGAGAAAGAGAGTAACAGAGTCGCAAAAGTCAGCCCCGGATCATTTTCAAGTGCCCGGGCAAACCATTGTGCAGCTGTAGAATAATCAAATCGTATTAATGACCTGTAGCCAAAGGCAAAATAACTGTAGGCTTCATATGAACTGCTTGTTACGAGTTGCCGGAAAGCTTCAGGTACCTCCTTCTGAAGTTCTGATATTACGAGGTAATTCTTAACCAGTGAAGAGAGTGTGTCAACTGAATTTAAAATATTATCTACTGTTCCGTCGACATGGAACGATTTGAAGTTATCCTCTGTTTTTGTATTGTATAACTGTGCATTCAGCCTTACTGACGTACCTGATTGTTTAATACTGCCATAGATAAATATGCCGGCATCTATTTTCCTTGATATCCTGTTCGCAGCAGCAGGGCTTATTGAATAATTATCGAAACCTCTGCTTTGAATAAGTTTGTTGACACTTTCTTTTTGTTTCACTCGAAGTTCCTGTGATTGAGAAAGGGAGGTAATCAAGTCAGTCTGAATGGCAGTCTGCCATATATTCCATCTTGCATCATTTGTTATATTCTGAAAGGGAAGGACTGCCACCGATATACTTTCATCTTTGGGGAACGGCTCGTTTGTTTTGTTTCGGCTGAATAATTTCGGCCATATGAGAACTAAGATAATGACCAGCAAAATAGAAATTATAATATCATTTACTCTGACTCTCTTTTTTACTGTCAAGGCTGCAGATTCTTCCTCCTCCGGACCTGGTACAGGTCCGGTTCGTATAATTCCCTCCCCGGTTATATCATATATCCAGCTGAGGATAATGACAACAGGCAAACCTGAAAGAAGTATGACAATAACCAGGGTTGCTGTCCAGTTGGGGAGGAGTAAAGGTTCAACAATATTGTTAACAAGTTCAACAATGATATAGGAAGTTGCAGCGTATATTGTAAAGACCCTGAAAACTTTCCGTCTTTTCAACTCCTGCCACAGTCTGGTCAGCTTGTTCGGTTTTTGTGGCATAAGGTTTATTCAGCTTGGGGTTAGAAAGATTAAATTAGCACATTAATTGTTTAATTGATCAACGCCAGCCTTCTTTGCTTTCTCGATTAAAAGATAACTGGAATGATTGTAAAGGGGGCGTAATGACCAGCTTTTCTCAAGCAGTTCCAGTGCTTCTTTGTATTTCCCCTGTTTAAACAAGCCCTTACCCTTATTTTCAAGATAGAGGTAACTGTCTGGTCTGAGTGCAAGTGCCTTATCCATTAGTTCAAGGCCTTCCTCAATATTTCGATCTTCATCTATCAGGAAATTTCCAAGATTATTCAAGCAGCTTGGATTTTCAGGTTCAATGGATATTGCCTCCCGGTAGCAATTTTCTGCCTTATCAGGGTAGCCTCCTTCGGTATATATATATCCCAGGGCAAAGTTTATCTGTACCGGTGGTAAAGAAAGGTCTCCGGCTACAGATTTGCATTCTTCAATATACCTGTTTGCTGCCACTGTATCTCTTTCTGTTAATGCCAGAATTGCCTGTCGCTGTGGCACATAGTAAGTACCGGGGAAATCCTCCTCTGCCTTTTTATACAGTCTTTTTTCTTTCCTGTACTGCCCTGTCTCATGATATGGAAATCCGAGCATAATATAGTCATTAACCCACCTTGGTTTTGACTCCCATTTTTTATATATATCATGCACTTTTTTCATAGCTGTAATTGCCTTATCATATTGCTGGAGCGCAACATAAATTCTGCCTAATTCATAGTAAATACCGGGATATTGATCATCAAGTTCCAGGCTTTGATTCAAGTATTTAATTTCTTCATTTGGTGTTTCGAAATACAAAGAATAAAGCCAGCCCAGGTGGATATTTTTTGCTATATCCAGCTCATTTCTCTTTTCGTAAACCTCAAGGCACCGTTGTTTAGCCAGATCGAGCCTGTTTATGTTATAGTAAGCCACTGACAGCATTGTTATTGCAGAATAGAAGCTCGAGTCGATATCTATAGCCTGCAAATAGTAGTTTATTGCTGTAGTAAAATCTGTATTATTAAAAGCTTTTTGTCCATACATGAAATATCTGTATGCTTCAGGCGAATTTGTAGTAGTGGTATGCTTTTCATCAATAGATGATCCCTGTTTCAATTTAGAGATTACAAGAAAATCTTTTACCTGAGCTGAAAGCGAATCAATGATATCAAAAATCATCTCTTCCCTGTCAGCACTTTCTACCTGGAATGCTTTAATTACTTCTTCATTTTTGGGATTTACCAGCTGAGCATTTACACGGACTGTATTACCTGCCTGATTAATACTACCGTTGACTAATATGTTTGCATCCAGTGTTTTCGAGATGTTACTGGCCACTGTTGGAGCTATTGAAGCATAGTCGGTAATTCCCCTGCTTTGCATTAAGCTGTTAACGGTTTCGGCCTGCCTGACCTTAAGTTCTCCGGAGTTCGTAAGTGAGGCTATTAATTCATTCTGTATACCGCTCTGCCAGATATCCCAGGTGGTATCATTGGTCATATTTTGAAATGGCATTACGGCAACTGAAATCCGACCATCTGATGAGACAAGGTTCTCCAGGCTGTTTCTTTTAAAAATTTTGGGCCAGGCCATCACTGCAATTACAACAATCAGTGCAGCTATTACAAAGTCATTCACCTTAAGCCTTCTTTTCCCGGAAGGCTTTATTAGAGGTTCTTTTTTCTCCGTTTCTATGATTGGCTCGGTTTTAACAATTCCCTCAGGAGTAAAATCAAATATCCATGCAAGGATTGCAGCTACCGGAAATCCTATTGCCAGCAGCAGTATAATCAATGTAGCAAACCACACAGGCAGATGGAGGGGTTCAGAGATATTATTAACCACTTCGATTATAATGTAAGCGGCGCCTGCATAGATGGCAAGTACCCGGAAGACTTTCCTTCTCTTGAGTTCCTGCCAGAATTTTTTTGGACTGTCAGATTTTTCAGGCATAGGCCTTTTTGATAACAATAATTAATAAATGTAGACAATTCCTGTGTTATTATCAAAAATATTAAGAGGCTAAAGCAAGAAGGCTTAGGCTTCCTCTTTTGCTGAAGTTCCGGAGGACAGTGGGAATTTTTTCAGAGTCTCAAAGTGATTATTGCCCATACCGGTCATGTAGGTAAAGGCCAGGTGGACTCCGAGTGTATAGCAGGCTGCCAGCTTATAAAAGGTTGTTGTTAATCCTGCTGTATAGCCAATATGACTTTTTTTTCTATGAGCCAGGTATTCATAACTGAAGTTAAGAGCTGAAAAGGCTTAGACAATTGTGGCTGGGTATACCGAAACACTGTTTGTTTTTTTCAGGCTATAAATTTTGACTGGTTGACTGATCCTGGCCGCTTGTTTTGTGACAGGGAGTAAGGACAGCATGAGCAATACTTTTCTCATGTAAGGCTGGAGAAAAGGGTTATAATATAAAACGGACTGATAACTAAATTTTACTGCAGGGTATTTTTTAATCTGCCCTATCACTCAAATTCCTTCGGTACCCCGCAGATAATCTTAAATGGTTTGTCGCCTTTATTACGGTACTGGTGCTTCTCGTCCGGTTCAACCAGGGCAAAATCTCCTGCTTTTAGTGGCGTTTCTTCATCCTTTTCATTCACAAGCGCACCTATGCCTTCAATGATGTAGTTCATATGCTCATAGGGATGATGGTGGTAAGGAGTATGGCCGCCCGGCTCAACAGTGAACACCCTGTAAGAATAAACAGGGGCTCCGTCTTTGCTCCCCAGGGGAAGCTGTTTCCATGCACCAACGGCGCCTTCCATATCGACCTTGTTTTTTTCTACTTTGTCGAGTGATATTATTTTCATGATTGTATTTTTTTATTTAACACTAAGATATCAAAAAATGTTTAGATGTTTAGGGTTTAATCAAGTTGATAGTGTTGATAAGGTTTATAAAGTTGATAATGTAGAAACGCCGGACGTATCTTCTTGAATTTTCCTATATTTAATCCATAGATTCAGATTATCACACAGATTAACCTAATGGGACACGAAAGCTGGCACGAGACAGTGAATCCTTTGCTCAGGAAATACCCTGAATTTGACGAAACCCCACATGTTCAGATGCCGGAGAAATATGAACGGCCTGATCACACTGCACCCTATTTCATCATTGGTGCTAAAGCACCAGAATGGACAGGTCAAAATCGGCGAAGCTAATCGTAAAATCGTTGAAGCAGGATTTCAAATGTGAAACCTAAAACATGAAACGAGTCGAAACCGGGCTCACCGAAGGCAAACTTGAAAACCTTAACCGGGGCTACGGAAAAACGAAAAATTTACCGAGCCGTATTTGCGATGTTCGGAGAAGTATTCATGGTCGTTAAAGCTGTAAATTCCCGGATGTTCCAGTATCAGCAGCCCGCCGGGCCCGAGGCAATCAGTGCTGAATACCAGGGAGGGAATATCCTTAAGCCATGCCAGGTCATAGGGCGGGTCGGCAAAAATAAGTTTATATGTATTGGATGTGCTTTCCACATATTTTCTTGCATCTGCACGAAAAACCTTCATGCATGTCATATCAAGTTTGAGTGCCGTATTTCTAATGAAAGATGCATGTTTTGAATTTATTTCCACTGAATGTACAAGTTCAGCCCCCCGTGAAGCAAACTCGTAGCTCACACTTCCCGTACCGGCAAAGAGATCCAGGACATGCAAATCGCTGTAATCAATTATATTATTCAGGATATTGAAAAATCCTTCCCTGGCCATGTCTGTGGTAGGTCTGAGTTTAAGACCTGCAGGTGGACTTATGATTCTTCCTTTATGGCTGCCGCTTATTATGCGCAATTTACAATATTGAAAAGATTACAGTATTGATGGGTGGCCATCTCATCAAAAATATAACTCATTGAAAAATCTCCTTCGGGGGCGGCAAATTTAAGTGTTTTTATATACCTGAGCAGATTATTATACAGGTCGTCGAATTTAAAGATGTTACCACTCAGATATACTTTATGATCGTTCTCTACCTCAAAATGGTTAAAGGTATTCAGGAGGTAATAGAGGATATCGGAATCATTTCTCACCCTGAAGGTATTGAAAAACTGAAGGTCATTGTCAGCTACCAGTATCAGTGTAAAAAACCCGTTGTCGAAGTGCACCCTTATATATCTGTCCTTGTTTTTTCGTGCCTGCCTGAATGATGAGTTCAGCAGGGGTTTTACCTGGTGGGATACGGAAGCATCGGGGAAAAGGTTTATCGCAAGGTCAAAAATATCTTTTTTTACACCAAACAGAAGGTAGGCATCGGGTTCTGTCAACTTATTATTTGCTACCAGATAATTATCCCTGAGTTTATGATTCAGCTCGAAGTATTCATTTTTTACGGCGGGATCATATAAGCTTGCCGGTACTATAGTGCTCTGTTCTGTGTTGAATATGATCCTGTACCTGCGGTATTCCCTTGAAAGAAACTCATCTTTTTCGGCAATATCCCGTATCTCATTAATTATACCTGTCTCCTTACTACTCAGTTTATAATCCCTGAACATAACAAACCTGTTCCTGAGCTTATCCAGAAGACAAAAAGAAAATCCATTCAGTCCGAGCTGAATGGATATTTCATAGTTATTTGTTGAGTTTATATCCAGTGTTTCGTCAAACAGTTCTTTTTCATACATATGAAAACTGTTAGTTCTCCCAGTTACCGGCGTTATTATTGGGTTCTTTAACATTTCCGACACGCATTCCGGGGAAACCGGTGATTTTTTCGCGCAGGATATTATAATTAATAATGAGTTGCGGGTCGAGTCCTTGCAGGAAAACGTCGTTTAAAACAGAAGCTTCGAATACCTCCACCTTAACTTTGGATGCTGTTTCAACCAGGTCGGCTTCCATCTTGAATTCTGTAGCACCGCTGAAGGGTACATATCTCAGGGAGTCGACCGGGAAATCCGGAGTGAATATTGAATCGAGTACAGTTGTATACGAGGTGTCACGCACTATAAGTCCTCTGCGAAGAGCTTCCCTTTCTGCCCTTGTTCCCCATTCTTCTATCATTTCGTCTGTAACGGCACCTTCTTTATAAATCAAAGGGAATGAATCAGTCTTGACAAAATTAATGAGAGTGTCAAAGCTTCCGGTATATCTTCCGTATTTTGATTTGAAAGCTACCTGGGCAGTCCTGATATTAATCAGTCTTTCTTTTATCGCTTCCTCTCTTCTGTCTCTTTCCTTATTAAATCTTATAGGATTCATAATACTGTCGACGAGAAGATAGCCGAGGACGACAATTGCTGCAATCAATAGAATTCGTACAACTACATTCATTTTTTTTATTGTTAAATAAGTTTGGTTATGTTTGCTGCAAAAATAAAAAAATAAATTGAATACCAAATCGATCCGACCGTTTTTGAAGTAAATGATACACTCACATATTGAAAAGGTACTGGAGCATAAACTTGGTCATCAGCCAACTGAAGATCAGCTTGTGGCAATACGAGGGCTTGCCTTTTTTATTGCGGCTAACACCAATGACAGTATATTTCTTCTGACGGGATATGCAGGTACAGGCAAAACCAGCCTGATAAGCGCAATGGTACATACGCTTGAAAGTTTTAATATTCAATCAGTATTACTGGCTCCCACGGGCAGGGCTGCCAAAGTGCTGGCTTCCTATACCGGTATGGCCTCCTTTACCATCCATAAGCATATTTACAGGCAGAAAAGCAGCAAGGATGGCATGGGACGGTTTGAACTTGACAGGAATATGCACAGGGATGCCTATTTCATTGTGGATGAGGCCTCGATGATATCACAGGAAACAAGCGAACCGTCAGTCTTTGGCAGTGGCCGTTTGCTGGATGACCTTGTCGAATATGTATACAGGGGAAGGAATTGTAAACTGGTGCTGGTAGGTGATACTGCACAGCTGCCACCTGTAGGATCGGTGTTGAGCCCGGCACTCAGTGTGCAGTATCTTTCCATGTATGGTTTCAATATTGAGACAGCTGAATTGAGGGATGTGGTCAGGCAGTCAAGGGAATCAGGTATTTTGATGAATGCAACATCCATACGCAAGAAAGTTGCCGGCAATGATCTCAGTGTGCCCGAGTTTATGCTTGAAGGCTATAATGATATCTTAAGGATTAGTGGTGAGACCTTGCTTGAAGAACTCGAAGAGTCATATTCCCGGGCCGGCATTGACGGGACCGTGATTATAGTCAATTCAAACAGGATGGCCAATAAGTATAACCAGGGGATACGGAACAGGATACTGTTCCGTGAGGAAGAGATAAGCTCAGGCGATATGTTGATGATTGTGAAGAACAATTACTTCTGGGCCGGCGAAGAGGAAAACCTGGATTTTATTGCCAACGGGGATATAGCCAGGATAAGAAAAGTGCTGCGAAAAGAAGAAAGATATGGGTTCAGGTTTGCTGATATGGTGCTTGATTTTATTGATTATTCAATTGAGCTTGAAGTGAAGGTCCTGCTGGATACTCTCAGCTCTGAGAGCGCTGCTTTTTCAGGAGAACAAAACAAAATACTGTTTGAGGGGGTCATGGAAGATTATTCACATCTGAGCACAAAAAAGAAAAGGTATGATGCTGTCAGGGAGGATGCTTTCTTCAATGCCATGCAGGTGAAGTTTGCCTATGCCGTAACCTGCCATAAAGCCCAGGGCGGGCAATGGGAGAGGGTATTCATTGACCAGGGGATGTTTAACAGGAAAGAGCCTGCGATGGATTATCTGCGCTGGCTTTACACTGCTGTTACAAGGGCAACAGAGCGGCTGTACCTGGTGAATTTCCTCCCGGCATATTTTGGCGGTGATTAATCATACCGAATATCCCCCGGATATTTATTAAAAGTATGCCAAATACCCGGGGCCACCCCGGAAATCAACCATCTCCACAAGGGGATTGTTGACTGAAATGACTAAATTTGAACATGATAACAAAAAAAAATAGGATATTATGAAATCTTACAGGAAAGAACTCTGGTTTAATACAGGCAGCAGGAGGGAGCTTATAAATATTACCCGTGATGTTGAACTTGCACTTGCCGAAAGTGGAATACAGGAGGGACTGGCCCTGGTAAATGCCATGCATATCTCTGCAAGTGTATTCATAAATGATGACGAGCCTGGATTGCACCGGGACTTCGAAGCGTGGCTCGAAAAACTTGCACCTGAGAAACCCTATTCACAATACCGGCATAACGACGGCTTTGAAGACAATGCTGATGCTCATATCAAACGCACCCTTATGGGCAGGGAAGTTGTGATTGCCATAACTGAAGGCAGACTGGACTTTGGCCCCTGGGAGCAGATCTTTTACGGTGAGTTTGATGGTAAACGCCGCAAGAGGGTTCTTGTTAAAATTATTGGGGATTAAGCAGGATCATAACTCTAATCTATCACTCATCTCTTTAACCAATCCTTCTATCCTGGCATCCAGATCGGCTTCCTTCTTTTCGTAGTCAGACTTATTTTCAAGCCTGTCATTCACACTGAAATAGAACTTTATTTTAGGTTCTGTTCCTGAAGGGCGCATCGATATCTTTGTTCCGTCAACTAGGAGAAACTGCAGCACATTGCTCTTTTCAAAATCAATACTCTGAACAGTATCTGCCTTGAGGTCTTTCATTGTACCAATCTGATAATCTATTATTTTAACCACTTCAGTATTATTAATTTCAGCAGGCGGTTTCTTTCTGAAGTTGCTCATTATCCTGTTTATCTCCTCTGCACCTTCTTTCCCTTTCCTTACAATGTTTACCAGTTTTTCCCTGAACAGGCCATATTCGTAATAAATGTCTATCAGTGTATCAAAAAGTGTTTTCCCCCTGCATGCCATAAAGGCTGCCACCTCTGCCACCAGGGCACATGACCCGACAGCATCCTTGTCCCTTACATAATCACCCGGCAGGTAGCCGAAACTTTCTTCACCTCCTCCAATGTACTTTTTACCGGTTCCGAGCTTTCCCATGAGACTGGCGAAATATTTAAAACCCGTGAGTACATTATAACATTCAACATTGTTCTTTTCAGCTATTCTGTCCAGCAAATCTGAGGTAACAACCGTCTTTATGATGTATTCCTTTCCCGTGAGCATTTTTTTTTCCTTCATCTGGCTGATTATATACCAGGTCAGTATAGCTCCTGTCTGGTTGCCGTTAAGCACTACAAACTCTCCCGACCTGTTTTTTACGGCAACACCGATCCTGTCGCCATCGGGATCGGTTGCCATGGCAATATCTGCCCCGTGTTCAGCGGCTTTTTCCAGAGCCATCTTAAAGGCTGCCGGTTCTTCAGGGTTGGGTGAAGTCACTGTCGGGAAATTTCCGTCAATCACGTCCTGTTCCGGTACATTGATAATATTTGTGAAGCCAAATTCCCTTAAAGTTGCCGGAATTATTTTCACTCCAGTACCGTGTATAGGTGTGTAGACTATCCCAATATCATTTTTTTCCTGTATGCATTGCCGGTTCAGGCTTATTTTCTTTATTGTATTGATAAACAGTTCGTCAATATCTTTTCCGATACTGATAATATTCGCAGCAGGGCCGTCGAACTTTATTTCTGAAACGGTGTTTATTTTTCGTACTTCTTCAATAATGTTCCTGTCATGCGGAGCGGTTACCTGTCCTCCGTCTTCCCAGTATGCTTTATAGCCGTTATATTCAGGGGGATTATGCGAAGCGGTAATGATAACCCCGCTCTGGCATCCCAGTTGCCTTATTGCAAATGACAATTCAGGTGTAGGCCTGAGCGATTCGAAGAGGTAAACTTTTAAACCGTTGGCTGAGAATATCCCGGCGGTTATTTCAGAAAACTGCCTGCTGTTATTTCTGCAATCGTGGGCAATGGCAACGCTGATATCCTTACCGGGGAAATTTTTCACCAGGTAGTTGGCCATGCCCTGTGTTGCCATGCCTACAGTATACCTGTTCATCCTGTTAGTGCCAGGGCCCATTATCCCTCTCAGTCCGCCGGTACCGAATTCAAGGTCCTTATAGAAGGAATCGATCAGTTTTATCTCATCATTTTCCATCATCTGCATGACTTCTTTGCGCGTTTCCTCATCATACTCGGAGGATGTCCATAGCTGCGCTCTCTGATAGATTGTTTCAAGATATTTATCATTCATTTCTCAGGCTTTAAACTGTTTAAAAATTTTTCCAGGCTTTCCTGCCATGAAGGGATCTCAACATCATAAGTATTTTTAATTTTTTCAAGACTTAAGACTGAAAAGGAGGGTCTTTTTGCCGGCAGGGGGTATTCGGTGGTGCTGGCAGGCTTAATTTCAATATCAAGATTTTTTATCCTCTTTATTTCACATGCGAAATCATACCAGCTGCACCGGCCTTCATTACTGTAATGATATATTCCGGGCAGAAATTTCTTTTCTTTAAATATTATTTGCCTGCTTATATATAAGACTGCAGCTGCCAGATCTGCCGCCCAGGTGGGTGTACCTGTCTGATCATTAACAACCTTGATTTCATCCTTTTCGCCTGCCAGTCTTAAAATTGTTTTTACAAAATTTCCACCATATTCTGAATAGAGCCATGATGTCCTTATTATTATCGTTCCGGGGTAGGACAGGGCATATTCCTCTCCTTTCAGTTTGCTCCTTCCGTATACTGACTGTGGTAGGGCATTGGCATCTTCATCATAGGGTATTTTGTTTTCACCGTCAAAAACAAAGTCGGTTGATATATGAATTAATTTCATTCCTGGTGACAGGATAGCGGCATCAATTATATTTTTAACGGCTGTGGCGTTTACAGCCCAGGCATATTCAATATCTTCCTCAGCTCTGTCAACCGCGGTGTAGGCAGCACAGTTTATAATTATTGAAGGTTT
Organism: Bacteroidota bacterium; assembly: GCA_011050615.1. Classification (GTDB taxonomy): domain Bacteria; phylum Bacteroidota; class Bacteroidia; order Bacteroidales; family VadinHA17; genus UBA9300. The sequence continues at coordinate 2,950 of DRFJ01000067.1, read as the reverse complement.
GATTCTGCCGATGGTTCTTTCAACTTCATCCTTATTTGTTATATCAAGCTCTTCGATGTCCATGAAACAGAATTCAGGTCCCTTAAGTTTTTCTTGCTGAGCCCTGATTTCCATTCCAAGTTGTCCTTTAGCCCCAGTGACAAGAATTCTCTTCATAGCATATATTCAAAGTTATTTTCCGCCCGTGAGAAGGGTGGATTATTTCTGTCTTTTTCGCTGATAAGTGCCTCATCCGGATCGATACCCCAGTCAATTCCAAGGGAGGGATCATTCAGATTTACTCCCCTTTCATGTTCAGGGCTGTAATAGTTGTCGCATTTATACAGAATTATTGCCTCAGGGCTGAGGACTGAGAAACCATGAGCAAATCCGCGCGGTATGAATAACTGTTTTTTCGATTCGGAATCTATATCAATGGCTTTCCATCTTCCGAAAGTGGGGGATCCCTTTCTCATGTCGAGGGCAACATCCCTTATACGGCCCTTTATTACCCTGATCAGTTTTGCCTGTGCCATGGGGTTTAGCTGGTAGTGGAGACCCCTGATTACCTTTCCGGATGAAAATGACTCATTGTCCTGCAGCGATTCAAAATCAAGTTGATTTTTTTTCATCTGCTTCTGGTTATAGCTTTCAAAGAAGTATCCTCTTTTATCTGTGAATACTCCTGGTTCTATAATATAAAGTCCGTTGAACTCAGTTTTTATAATTTTCATACACCTTACTGTTTCATAAACTTACCCGGGGTTATTAGCTTCTCAGAAGCAATATTTTTCAGGTATTTGCCATACTGGCTTTTTCCCAGTTTTTTTGCCAGGTTCAGAAGTTGTTTTCTGTCAATGAATCCACGCAGATAGGCTATTTCCTCTATACAGGATGCTTTCAGTCCCTGCCGTTGTTCCAGTGTGGCAACGAAGTTTGATGCCTGCAGCATGCTGTCGTGTGTGCCGGTATCGAGCCAGGCCATTCCGCGGCCCATCAATTTAACTTTCAGTCTGCCTTCTTCAAGATATAACCTGTTCAGGTCGGTTATTTCAAGTTCGCCGCGTTTCGAGGGTTTGAGTCTTTTTACCTTGCTTACAACCGTGTTGTCATAGAAATACAGGCCGGTTACCGCGAAGTTTGATTTGGGTTTTTCAGGTTTTTCCTCTATACTGATAACCATACCTGAATTGTCAAACTCAACCACGCCATACCTGGCCGGGTCAGTAACATAATAACCGAAGACGCATGCACCTTCTGTCAGCTTTGCTGTGTCGAGCAAGGTATTGCCCAGTCCCTGCCCGTAGAAAATATTGTCACCGAGTATCATACAAACATTATCATTGCCAATGAAGTCTTCACCTATTAAAAAGGCCTGGGCCAGTCCGCCCGGTGAAGGCTGAACCTCGTAACTAAATTTGAGGCCTATCTGGGTCCCGTCGCCCAGGAGGTCTTTGAATAATACTATGTCACGTGGTGTGCTTATAATTAGAATATCCCTTATGCCTGCCAGCATAAGCACCGACAGCGGGTAATATATCATTGGTTTGTCATAAACGGGCAGTATTTGTTTTGAGATGGTTATAGTTGCCGGATGCAGTCGTGTACCTTCACCTCCGGCCAGAATTATGCCTTTCATATTTTCATTTTCTTTTTAAAGTAATCTATGGTTTTTATTAATCCGTTTTCAAGGTCGTGCTCCGGTTCCCAGTTCAGCTCTTTCCTGGCCAGGCTGATATCCGGTTTTCTCTGTTCAGGATCGTCCTCCGGCAGGGGTTTAAATGTAATCGAAGATTTTGATCCGGTCATTTTTATAATAATTTCAGCCAGTTCAATTATAGTTATTTCCCTGTCATTTCCCAGGTTTACCGGTCCGGTAAATGAGTCCGCGGTGTTCATTAATAACTTAAGCCCAGCAGTGAGATCATCAATATACTGGAAACTTCTGGTCTGCCGGCCGTCACCGTAAATACTTATTTCACTGTTTTGAAGAGCCTGGACAATGAAGTTTGAAACCACCCGTCCGTCATTCATCATCATCCTCGGACCGTAGGTATTAAATACCCTGGCAATCTTTATCCTAACCTTATTCTGAATATGGTAATTCATAAAAAGTGTTTCGGCACATCTCTTCCCTTCATCATAACATGAGCGGGGGCCCAGGATATTGACATTCCCGTGATATTTCTCGGGTTGGGGATGCACGTCAGGGTTACCATAAACCTCGCTTGATGAAGCCTGTAGTATTTTTGCACCGGTGCGTTTGGCCAGACCAAGCATATTAATTGAACCCATCACTGAGGTTTTAATGGTCTTGATGGCATTATGCTGGTAATGAATCGGGGAAGCAGGGCATGCGAGGTTATATACCTCGTCCACCTCTGCATACAGCGGCATGGTTATATCATGCCTGATAAGTTCAAAGAATGGATGCCCGAGGAGATGAGCTATGTTTTCTTTTGCACCGGTAAAAAAATTGTCTGTACATATCACTTCATTTCCTTCGTATAAAAGACTTTCGCATAGATGGGAGCCTATGAAGCCTGCCCCGCCGGTGATAAGAATGCGTTTCATCGAGCACGTTTTTGTTGGCAGGAGCAAAGATAGGAAATAATGGAATATGGAAAAGACAAAGGGTATTGTGGGATGCGGGATCCGGGAGGCAATATTCTATAAAGTTCGACAGCGAAATTTTACTCTGAGTATTAGGAGTTTTAAGAAGGTTTAAGTATTTTTGCATCCAATTTTATACAAAATAATGTCTAACTTATTAATTATTAGATTTTTTAATTAAATCATGACTGACGAAGAAAAAAAATTACAAAACGACGAACACGTTGAGGAAGAGGCTAAAGCTGAAGCTGAGGCTGGGGAAGAAAAGCCTGTTGAAAAAACCGAAGAAGCAGTCAAGGCTGAGGCTGGGGAAGAAAAGCCTGTTGAAAAAGCCGAAGAAGCAGTCAAGGCTGAGGCT
>DRFJ01000033.1 GCA_011050615.1 Bacteroidota bacterium | reverse complement strand
GAGCGGGAAACGGGGATCGAACCCGCGACCCTCAGCTTGGGAAGCTGATGCTCTACCCCTGAGCTACTCCCGCTGGTGAAGATAAAAGACAAAGATAAAAAGATAAAAGGAAAAAGTACAAAGCAGAAAGTAATTCATGATTCCGTTTACCATTCTGCGGGCCATTCTCCTATTCCGTCTTTGAAGAACTGCAAATGTTCATAGTGTGGTTTTGCTTTTTCTTCAATAGCAAGCAATTCATCAGCTGACAGCTGTTTGAATTCACGTGCTATCTGGATATTCTCCTCAAGCTCAGCAACTTCGTCTATACCAATTACAACTGTACTTACCGGTAATGACATAACATAGTCCATGGCTTCCTTCATGGTAATTATGCCACCGTGGTCAAATATTCTGTCCCTCGCAGGTATTTTCATGCCCACTATACCCATTCCTTTTTCCACGGCAACAGGCAGGAAATTTTCTATCATCGATTTATAATATTTGTCAGCCGCATTTATTGCTACGAGAACATTATCAAAATCGTATCTTTCGGCCATCATTCTCAATATTTCAGGGTCTTCATGCCCTGTAAAACCGATGTTTTTTACCATCCCTTCCTCCCTGGCTTTTTCCATGGCTTTTATTACGCCGTCTTCGGCAAAATATGAATCCAGGTTTGCTTTTTCGGCGGCCCTCATATTATGAACCTGCCATAGGTCAAGGTGATCGGTCTGGAGGTTTTTCAGGCTCTGTTCCAGCAGTCTCATTGAACCATCGTAGGTCCGGTTATGTGTTTTTGATGCCAGGAATACTTCATTTCTCCTTGTTTTCATAACCTGGCCAACATTACGCTCGCTGGTACCCATGGCATCCTGACGTGATATTGTCTCTGTGGAGCGCCCATAAGCTGCAGCAGTGTCAATATAGTTTATTCCCAGGTCAATAGCCCTGTTGACAATCTCAACAGCAAGTTCTTCCTTTCCGGGTGTTTCTACGGCTGCCTGGGCGCCAAGGCTGTATATACCGGCCATATGCCCGGTCCTTCCCAGTGCTCTGAGCGGCATTCCTGCGGCTTTCTCTGCTGTTGTGCAACCGGATAATAATTCCAGTGGACTGGCAACTGTGGCAACTGCAGTTGCTGCGGCCATTTTCTTTAGAAAATCTCTTCTCGAATTACGATTCTGGTAAGTCATAGTATTAAATGTTGGGATCGACTATAAATATAAGAATAAATTAGTGTATACAAATCCCTGGGAAATAACAAATAGGTAGCTTATTGTTCACCTAATAACATAAGTCATTGTATAACCGTATTTCATTAACCTTAGCCTTATTCTGCCCTGTTTTCTATATTATCTATTCTTTTAAGCAGGGGCGGATGAGAGTAGTGCACAAATACATAAGCAGGGTGCGGGTTCATGTTACTGAGATTCTTGACTGATAACTTCTTAAGAGCTGACACAAGGGATTTTCCGTCATATATTACATCGGCAAATCTGTCAGCCTCATATTCATGTTTCCTGGAAAGGTAATTCATAAAGAGGCTGATTACTCTTGACACTGGACTGTAAATCAAAATGAAAGCAAGAACGCTTATATGAAATGAGGGTATCTCAGCTCCCATGGCGCGGGCTAGATTTTCATTTCCGGCAAGTATGGAGAAAATAAAAAGCATGATTCCTGCCTGTAATATTCCGTAGAGCATCATTGTAAGTGTATGTTTATTTTTATAATGCCCTATTTCATGAGCCAGGACAGCCGTTATTTCACTTATATCAAGATCTTTTATCAGTGTGTCAAACAATATTATTCGCTTTTTTGGGCCCAGTCCCGTAAAATATGCATTTGACTTGGTGCTTCGCTTTGAACCGTCAATAGTATAGATATCAGTAAGTTTAAAGCCTGCTTTTTCTGCCATATTTTCAATCTCTGATCTGAGTTCGCCTTCCTCCAGAGGCTTCTGTTTATTGAAAAGCGGTGCAATTAGATTGGAATAGAACATATTCATAAAGACCGAGAAAACAGTAATCACAAGCCAGACATAAATCCAGAACATTTCACCGGCAGCATAATAAATCCATGTTATCAATGCCAGCAAAGGGGCTCCAATGATAATTGCAAGTAACCAGCTCTTCAGATGGTCAAGAAAAAATGTTGTTTTACTGGTTTTATTGAAGCCGAATTTTTCTTCAATTATGAAAGTATCATACCAGGAAAATGGCAGGCCGAGTAAGTCTGAGGCCAGACCAATTATTCCAAAAAAGATTATGCTTACGAGAATCTGGTTTTGGGTTATTGAACGTGCTATGTTATCTATCCACGCGAATCCGCCAAAAAACAACATCAACAGGATTATTACAAAAAAGAAAGATGAACTTAAATTACTGAACTTATTATTTGCCCTGAAGTAATTCTGTGAAAGCCTGTATTTCTTTTCATTTATTATATCCCTGAGTTTTTCAGGCACATCGTCAGACCACATCTTATTGTTAAGATAATCCAGGTAAAGGCCCTGAATATGGCCAATTATAATTATTATGACTATTAGAAAAAAGAAGGTATTATACATAACTCAAAAAAAAACAGGGCGCCGAGGATTGGAAGAAAAAATGTGGAATAAAAATGTCTCGCTGCATTTCCTCGTGCTGTATGCGCCCTGCTCCTATAAGAATGTTTTCTTGTACAAATATCTATTTTTTTTTTAATTATACAATATTAATAAGGGTGTCTTTTATCATTCTTTTCAACATTTTATCATGCAGACTGAGCAAAAACTGAGAACAAATTTATACAGACTACAGTCACGTGAGCATACCGCCGCACACCTGGATTACCTGCCCGGAAATATAAGCCGACATATCAGAAGCTAAAAATAAGGCTGCATTTGCGACATCATCCGGTGTCCCACCCCTCTTCAGAGGGATTTTATCTGTCCATTCCTTTTTAACTTCATCCTTTAATTTGTCTGTCATTTCGGTAAGGATGAATCCGGGTGCTATTGCGTTACATCTTATATTTCTGGATCCGAGTTCCCTTGCCACACTTTTCGTAAAACCTATTATTCCTGCTTTTGATGCGGAATAATTACTCTGGCCGGCATTTCCCGAGATACCCACAACAGAACTCATATTAATTATTGATCCCCTCCTTTGCTTCATCATGGGTTTAATAACAGCTCTGGTCAGGTTGAATACGCCTTTAAGGTTTATTTCCAGGACCTGGTCCCATTGTTCTTCTGTCATTATCATAAGCAGGGTATCCCTTGTAATCCCTGCATTATTAACCAGTACGTCTATTGATCCGAAGTCTTCGCATACCTTCTCAGCTACTTTTTGTGAATCATCATAGTCAGCAACATTTGAAACATAACGCCTGACTGTAGTTCCAAGTTTTTCACATTCGTCACAAACCGCGCAAAATTCGGCATCCTCGGTTATATTGGTTATGGCAATATTCGCTCCCTCAGAAGCAAATTTAAGAGCTGTCGCCCTGCCAATTCCCCTTGAAGCCCCTGTAATAAGCACTGTTTTACCATCTAGTAAAGCCATTCTGATATATATTGGTTAATAAAACACAAAAATGGTGATAAAAGATAAAAGACAAAAAGAAAATGACAAAAGTTATTCTTCACAGTTAATCGTTTTATTTCAAAGCATTAGCAACTGTCTTTCCTATATCAGCCGGAGATTCAACAACTTCAATACCACATTCACTCATTATTTCCATTTTGGCTGCCGCGGTATCAGCCTTTCCTCCTATAATTGCACCGGCATGCCCCATACGTTTACCCTTTGGCGCTGTCTTCCCGGCAATAAATCCAATCACGGGCTTGGTCTTGTTTTCTTTAATCCACATGGCAGCATCGGTTTCCATGTTACCGCCTATCTCACCAATAATTATTATTGCCTCGGTGTCGTAATCTTCCATCATTAGTTTTACCCCGTCAAGGGTTGTGGTACCAACAATAGGATCCCCTCCAATCCCAATGCAGGTTGATTGTCCCAGACCAAGACGTGTGACCTGGTCAACTGCTTCGTAAGTCAGTGTCCCTGACCTGCTTATTATACCAATTCCCCCCTTTTTGTGAATAAATCCGGGCATTATACCCACCTTGGCTTCACCGGGGGTGATAATTCCCGGACAGTTAGGTCCTATAAGACGACAATCGCACCTTGAAATGAAATCTTTTACCCTTACCATGTCAGACACAGGTATCCCTTCGGTTATAGTCACAATTAGCCTGATACCGGCATCGGTGGCCTCTATTATGGCATCTGCGGCAAAGGCCGGTGGGACAAATATTACCGAGACATCGGCGCCGGTAGCTTCCACGGCTTCTTCAACAGTATTAAATACAGGTCGTTCGAGATGGCTGCTTCCGCCCTTGCCAGGGGTTACTCCTCCGACAACCCTTGTTCCGTATTCTATCATCTGCTGTGCGTGAAAAGTTCCCTCACTACCTGTGAAACCCTGCACTAATACTTTCGAATCTTTATTCAGAAGAACACTCATATCTGAGAAGTTTTCGCGTTATAAATGAAGTCCCCTTTAAGGTGACTTTTTAAATTTCAGAATTCAAATGTACAATAAAAATTTATGACTTATTATTATCTTTATAACGGATTAATGGATTGACGGATTGACGGATTGACGGATTAATGGATTGATTGCCATCATCAAAGTCCTGCAACCCCTGATCTCCGACCACCTCAACATTCCATTATTCCTTTGTTCAAATTTACTAAAAGGCTATGGAAATAATTGAACCAATATTATATATTGCCATTTCTCAGACTTTCTTCGCAGGATTGCTCATTGCTTGCAAAAAGCCTATTTCAATACCCGACAGGCTTATGGCAGCGTTCCTGTTCATGATTTTTTTCGATCTGATTTTTGCAGTCGTAAAAATCAATATCATTACCTTTTACTCCTTTCCTTTTGTGGCCTTCACCTATGGGCCGATCTTATACCTTTATGTAAAATACATGACTGAACCCGCCGGGAAGTTCAAAATAAGCAATTATCTGCATTTCATCCCCTTCGTAATATTTTTCGTGATATCTGTCATTTTCAGATCAGATAAGATTTTTACTGACCTCACGGGCTTCCTGGTAGCCGATAAGTATATTTCCCTGCGAATAGTATACAGTGTGTGTTTCCTTCTTTCAATTACAGCATACAGTACCATTACCTTCCTTACCATTATCAGGCATCAACGACGTTTGAAAGACCTCGTATCCTATGAGTCAGGCAAGATTACTCTTAATTGGCTTAAGATTATCAGTATCAGTTTTTATACAGCCTTTTTCATACTCTTCATTCTCGGGGGTATTAACATTTTTATAGATTTTCTTCCTTTTGATCCTTACTACACCCTGTTTATATTCATTGCCATATTTTCCTTTGTTTACAGTTTTTATGCAATCAAACAGCCTGTGCTTGCCAGTGTATTGATAGGGTCCGATGAGATTACCACAAGTAACGTACGAAAGAATCTTGCCGGGGAGGATAATGGAACTGTTGCGAGTGCCCAAAATACAAAGAAGAAAAGGTACAGTCGCAGCGGTTTAAGTAAAAGCCAGGCAAAAAAAAACCTTGACAGCATCCTGGAATTCATGGATAGGAAGAAACCCTATCTCGACAGGAACCTCACAATCTATGACCTGTCCCAGCAAACAGGTATATCACGGCATCATATCACACAAGTTCTGAATGATCTTCATGGCCGAAATTTTTTCACCTTCATCAATGAATACAGGGTGAAAGAAGTAATCTCAAGAATGAAGAACCCGGCCTATAAAAATTATACCCTGCTGGCAATAGCATATGATTCAGGCTTCAATTCAAAATCAACCTTCAACACTATCTTTAAAAACATCACCCACCTCACTCCTTCCCAATACCTTGAAAAACTGAAGAGTGAACGTCCGTAATCAGCGGTTCGCACCGGTTGAGGCAACACAAGCGGTTTGATATAAGCGGCTCGGGCGATGGTTTGTTCTCCTTTATCTTATTTTGTATGAACCATATTAATATTATGAAGAAGGCACTGGCATTTTTCGCTATAGTTTTATTTACTTTTTCAAATACACTTAATGCACAATCACTCTTTGATGAGAATACGGGATCATCGGGCAAAGACTATAAACCGGGTGGATTCATAAGAAGTGGTTTATATTTTAACAAGCCTGGTGATGCTCCGGGCATTCCCGTTTTATTTGCTGACTTCAGCCTGAGTGCCGAGGCAGGAAACGGTACAACATACAAAGCATTTGCTGATTTAAGATACCGTTACGCTTCAGAATACGGCAATATTATCAATAAACCTGTTTTGCGGGAAGCATGGGCTGCATGGTACACTCCTTATACCGAACTAAAGGCAGGGAAGCAGGTAATAAAATGGAGCAGGATGGATTTTTTCAGGCTACAGGATATTATCAATCCCCGCAATGATCTCTACAGGTCCTTTGATCCTTCAGACCGGGACCTGGGAAATATTTCAGTCAATTTCAGTATAAATCCAACTGAAAAGATTTCTTTGCAGGCCGTCCTTATTCCCCGCTTCAAACCCTCGGTTCTTTACACGGAGTTTATGGATATGCCTGATATTATTCAAATCATGCCTCACTCAATTGAGGGCAATAACCCGGTGTCATATGGCCTCAGAGCAGAATTCTTCCTGAGAAACTTCAATGCAGAAATAAGTTTTTTTGATGGATACAATTCTTTGCCGGGTCTTAGTCTTGATTCTTTGAATATTCAGGGAAACACTGAGGGTCCTCTTGTCAGACTGGAGGAAAAATCATTTAAAACAAAGACTCTGTCAGCAGGTCTGGAGTTTATGCCGGGGAATAATATACTCCGTGCAGAAGCAATATGGTCAGATCCGGATAAAGATTACAGGCAGAAGGAATATGTGATGCTTCCTGAAATCAGGTGGGCGCTGGGTTTTGAACACTTTTTCGGTGATCTTCAATTGCTGTTGGAATACAGCGGCAAATATCTTATTGAATTTGAAGAAGCAGCTTTTAATCCTGTATTACCTGACGAATCATCTTTTTTTGAAATGGGTCCCCTTCCACCCGAACAGGCTTTCGAATACACAAGGCTTCAGATTGCTTCCTTTAACAGGCTGTACAACTACCAGCTTCATGAGTACAGTCATTATGCAGCACTGCGCTTATCATATGAAAAAGGATTAGCCGCATTCAGCCCCTCTGTAAACCTTCTTTATAATATTACTTCTGAGGAATACATGGTAAATCCAGTTATGAAGATAAAGCCTGCTGATAACCTTGAGATAATAGCAGGTGCTGAAATTTATAAAGGCTCTGCCAGTTCACTTTTTGATATGATAAACGATAAACTCAATTCAATATATACCGGACTGCGAATAGACTTTTAATAAATTAATAAATGACGAAGCTTCTAATGAAATACAGGTACCTGGTAATAATATTATCCGTGGCCATTTGCCTCGGGGGCCTGGCTATGCTGCCTCAAATGAGGACTGATCCCGATATAAGGAACTATATCCCACCTGAAATGGAATCAAGTATCAATACCGATAGGATTGAAGAAGAGTTTGGCCTGCAGGATATGCTGATGATAATTTTCAGGGACAGCTGTATACTCACGCCTGAAAACCTGAGACGCATAAGGAAAACAGACAGGCAGATAGAAGATCTCAGGTCGGTCGACAACACAATATCACTTTTTAACACGAGGAGAATCTATGGTGACCGGGGGATGATGATCGTTGATCCTGCAATCAGCAGATTTCCGGAAAGCAATAAAGATATAGAAATCATTAAGAACCAGTTAAGAGATAACCCTCTGGCGATGGGTATAGTAGTGTCAGATGATTTTACCATGTCGGCCATTGCCGCAACCATCTCAAAGGATACTGATGAGAATATCATACTGGCAGAAATTGATTCGGTCATATCAGCAAATCCGGGATCTGCAGAGGTTTATTTTGGCGGTCTTCCCTACATCAGGCAAGCTATTAAAAAGGATGTCCGGCGCGACGGCTTAACCCTTGTCCCGATAGCCCTGATTATCATGCTTGGTTTTCTCTGGCTTGCATTCAGGGAGTGGAAGGGAATGGTACTGCCTTTTACCATTGTTGTAATTTCAATAGCTTTTGCCATGGGATTGGTGCCCTTGCTGGGCTGGAAACTGTCAATACTGAGCCTGATAATACCTATAATGCTGATTGCGGTGGCCAATGATTATGGTATACATATGATAGCCAAATACCAGGAGTTGGTATCAGAAAACAACACTGACAGCAATGATACTATTGTTGGCAATATGGTCAGAAAACTCAGGCTACCTGTTATTTTTACCGGTCTTACAACCATCGCAGGTATTCTGGGTTTGCTCGCACATGCAATAATCCCTGCCAGGCAAGTGGGCATCCTGGCATCGGCAGGTATTGCACTGGCTGTCTTACTGTCCTTGTTCTTCCTTCCTGCATGGCTTTCTTTATTGCCAAAATCAAAGCCCCTTGTAGGTGGAGATAAAATATCAAATTCATTACTTGACAGATCCCTGGCCAGACTTTCACATATTGTAACAGAAAGGCCTAAACGTGTTATTATAATATCTGCAGTATTAACTCTCCTTTTTGCCGGTGGTATTTTGTTTATAAAAGTTGATGGCAACCAGGAAAATTTCTTTCCCTCAAAGCATCCTGTGAAACAGGCTTCAATGCTTATTAACAAACATTTCGGAGGATCACAGGCCATATCCGTTATGATAGAGGGTGATATAAAAGATCCTGCCCTGTTAAAAACAATGAACAGTTGGACAGAAGAAATAAAATCCATGGATGGTGTGGGTAATTCCTATTCAATTGCCACTGTGTTACGGGAAATGACCAAGGCTCTTTACAATGAAAATGAGGCCGGTTATGACAGGATACCCGATAGCAGGCAGGCAGTGGCCCAGATACTTGAAATATACAATATGAGCGGTGATCCTGATGATTTTGACCGGCTTGTCGCTTTTGACTATTCAAAAGCCCACCTTATGGTAAGATTTGAGGATCCTGCAACAGAGCTTATAAGGAAGGCAGTGAAAAGAATTAATGCAATGGCTGAAAATGATAATATTGATGTTATGATTGGTGGTTATGCGTATATAATGCTCCAGTTTTCCGATAAGATTTTGATGGGGCAGGTTAATTCACTGATCTTTGCAGTAATCGTAGTGCTTGTACTACTGACAATTATCCTGAGATCTTTCAAAGGTGGATTAATCTCTACCATCCCTATCCTGGCATCAGTAATTTTCCTTCTTGGATTTATGGGAATAAGCGGAATAGCACTTGACCCTGCTACTGCCCTTTTATCCTCCATAATGATAGGAGTGGGCATTGACTATGTAATCCATTTCCTCTGGCGTTATAAGTCAGAACTTGTATTTCTAAATCACAGCGAGGCTGTAATTAAGACCCTGAGAACTACCGGCAGGGGAATAGTGTATAATGCCCTAAGCGTAATGGCAGGCTTTTCCGTGCTGGTATTCTCAGGCTTCACATCAATAAGGTTCTTCGGTTACCTGGTGCTGATAAGCATCGGAGTATGCCTTGTAAGCGCACTGTTTGTAGTACCGTCTATACTACTGGTATTTAAACCTTCATTCGTTGAGTATAAATCCAATAACAAGAACCATACAATGAGAAAAAAGAACTTTAAGCGGGCAATTGTAGTGTCATTGCTCCTCATTACATCACTTGCTATCATGGCCCAGACAGACAAGGCCAGGGAAATAATGGATAAAAGCAGGAATGTGATGAAAGTGGAATCTTTCGAGGCTGTGGCTTTACTTAATATTGTGGATTCAAAAGGGAGGGTACGCGAACGTTCCAATATTACGGCATCAAAAAGTTATGAAGACGGAACTGAGAAAAGATTGATCAGGTTCCTGTCACCTGCCGATGTTGAAGGAACGACCATACTTATTTACGACTATGACAGGGGGCAGGATGATATGTGGATCTACATGCCTGCACTGAATCGTACACGAAGGATAGTTAGCTCGGAAAAAGGAAAAAGTTTTATGGGATCCGAATTTACCAATTCTGATATGTCATCACCCCCAACTGAAGATTTCAACCATTCTGTTATTGACGAATCAGATAAGTATTATATAATTGAAAGCAAGCCCATTAGCAGGAAAAAAGAAGATGAATATGGCTATAGCCGAAAAATAAGCACCATTGATAAGACCAGTTATGTGGTTAACAAAATGGATTTTTACGATGATTACGACGAACATTTCAAAACCATACTAATAAAGGATATGGAAGATATTGGCAACAATAAATTTATTATAAGCCATATGACAGCTGAAAATTTCAGCAATGGCAGGAGTTCGGAAATTTTTATGAGTGATATACGTATGGGCACTCAAATCAGGGATGAGATGTTTAATGTTTCCAGCCTGGGAAGATAAATAGCGGAATACCGGAATACCGGAACCGAGGAGCCTGAGTTTACTGGAAGCAAGCGAGGTTGACGAGCCCGTCAAACCCCGCTTTAGCAGGGTGAGTCAATGGTGGTATGATGGAATAATGCTTTTTTTGCTACTTTAGCATCTTATTTTGAAATAAGATGAAACTATCCCCTCTTGACATCTCCATTATCTTCGGATACATTGTATTGACGGTGATACTTGGTTTCTGGATATCAAAGCGCGCCAGTAAAAACCTTGATTCCTACTTCCTGGGTGGCAAAAGCCTTCCCTGGTATATGCTTGGCCTTTCCAATGCATCCGGGATGTTTGACATTACCGGTACAATGTGGATGGTTGCAATTATGTTTATATACGGCATAAAGAGCGCCTTCATACCCTGGCTATGGCCGGTTTGGAACCAGGTTATATTAATGATTTTCCTGGCTGTCTGGATGCGCAGATCAAATGTTCTTACCGGCGCTGAATGGCTGAAAACAAGATTCGGGGAAAGCCGCGGTGCAAAAATGTCACATATATCAGTTGTAGTATTCGCACTGGTAGCCGTCATAGGATTTATTGCATATGCTTTTGAAGGGATAGGCAAATTCTCTGTTATGTTCCTTCCCTGGGACCTTACAACAACGGTGCTTGGCATATATATATCTTCGGAAAGAATGTATGCACTGCTAATTATGGGTATTACTACGCTCTATGTTGTTAAAGGGGGAATGTACAGCGTGGTGCTTACCGAAGTGCTGCAGTTTATTGTGATGACCATTTCATGTATCATAATAGGAATAATCGCCATTAAACTTGTTAGCCCCGAACAGCTCGATGCAGTGGTACCTGAAGGATGGAAGAGCCTTTCCTTTGGCTGGAAGCTTGATATTGACTGGTCAACATTCCCGCAGGATATTAACCGTATACTGAATGAGAAGATACACACCGACGGTTATGAGCTTTTCTCGATATTTCTGATGATAGTTATTTTCAGGGGTATACTGGTAAGTATAGCCGGTCCGGTACCGGGATATGACATGCAAAGGGTGCTGGCTACCCGCACCCCGAAAGAATCTGCCCTTATGAGCTGGTTTGTATCTGCCGTACTTTTTATTCCGAGGTACCTGATGATAGCAGGCCTGGCTATCATTGCCCTTGTTTATTTCAATCCTGATTCACTTGTCAGTGAAGGAAGCCTTGATTTTGAAAAAGTGCTTCCTTTCGCACTGAGTAATTTTATTCCTGCAGGTGTGCTGGGGATCATCCTTGCCGGCCTGATTGCAGCCTTCATGTCAACTTTTGCGGCTAATGTGAACGCCGGTCCGGCATATATAGTAAATGATATCTATAAGCGCTTTATCAGGCCTGATGCAAGCTCAAAAACGCTGGTGAGACTGAGCTATCTTTCATCAGTATTGATGGTTGTAATTGGCATTACGGTTGGCTTCTTCGTGAGCTCCATCAACTCTCTATTGCAATGGATCACTGCTGCTCTATTTGGGGGTTATGCTGCAGCCAACTTCCTTAAATGGATATGGTGGAGGTTTAACGGTCATGGCTACTTCTGGGGTATGGTTGCAGGCCTTGCTGCCTCTCTGGCCCTGCCCAAGCTCTTTCCCGACCTTTCGGTAATACTGGCCTTCCCCCTCTTTATCCTTCCCCTCTCAACGGCAGGATCACTCCTGGGATGCCTCCTTACCCCCCCTGATGATATGAAAGTGCTCAAAAGCTTTTACACAAGCATCAGACCATGGGGTTTCTGGGAACCGGTGTACAGGGAAGTGATAAGAGAAAACCCTGATTTCATAAAGAATAAAGCATTTAAACGTGATATGTTCAACTCCCTTGTTGGCATCGTATGGCAGATGATGCTTATAATATCACCCATTTACCTCATTATCCGGGAATATAAGGAAATGATATATTCTCTGATTGTTCTTGCTGTTACATCAGTTATTCTTAAATTTAACTGGTATAATAAGCTGGAAAACGACTAAAGAAGATAAAAGTAATCCATTAATCCGGTATTCCATTATTCCAAACAACAAACAATTATGGAACGACACGAATTTGACAGAGAGGTAAAAAGATTGTTCAAGAAGCATAATGAACTAATAATTAGGAAGAACAGGGCAAGAAAAAGAGGAAACGGAATATACGAACGATATATTTACCCTGTGATAACAAGGCATCATATACCTGTTTTCTGGATGTATGACCTCAATTATGAAACTAACCCTGGCCTCTTGCTGCGCCTTGGCATAAATACCACTTTCAATGCAGGAGCTGTTAAGCTGAACGGTAAGTATTGCATGATAGTGAGAACGGAAGGATTTGATGTAAAATCGTTCTTTGCAGTGGCTGAAAGTCCAAACGGAATAGATAACTGGGTTTTTCATAACCGCCCGGTTCAGATGCCTGTAACTGACGACCCGGAAACAAATGTTTATGATATGCGGCTGACCCACCATGAAGATGGGTGGGTTTACGGACTGTTCTGTGCAGAAAGAAAGGACAGGAGTAAACCTGAAGATTCATCAGCAGCCCTGGCATCCTGCGGCATAGCACGAACAAAAGATCTTGTTGTTTGGGAAAGGCTTCCCGACCTGAAGTCAAAGGCTGCCCAGCAGAGGAATTGTGTACTACACCCGGAATTTGTTAAGGGGAAATATATGCTATATACACGCCCTCAGTCCGGATTCATCGAGACAGGAGACAGTGGCATATCAGTTGGCTTCACAGAGTCTATGGAAAATGCAGTTATTGACGACGAGACATTAATGGATCCCAGAAAGTACCATACTGTTAAAGAAGTTAAAAACGGACAGGGACCACCACCCATCAAAACAGAGATAGGTTGGATACACCTGGCACATGGAGTGAGGAGAGGAGCAGCAGGACTGAGATATACCCTTTATCTCTTGCTCACCGACCTTAATGAGCCATGGAAAGTAATTAAACGACCTTCCGGCCACTTTATTGAACCGCTTGGAGATGAAAGAGTTGGCGATGTGTCTAATGTCGTTTTTTCAAACGGGTGTATAAAGGATGATGATGGTACGGTTTTTATCTACTATGCATCGTCCGACACCCGGATGCATGTGGCTACAACATGCGTTGATAAGCTGATTGACTATATACAGAATACACCGGAAGATCCCGGACAATCAGCACTCTGTGTAAAGCAACGAACTGAAATGATAGACAGGAATCTGGAAATTTTGAAAAAGGATTTTCCTGAACTATGAACATCGACCTTAAAAATACCATTGTTGCCCCTGCCACCGGAAGCGGAGGAGCTATATCAGTTATAAGGCTTAGTGGAAGTGATTCTTTGAGAATAGTGAATGAAATATTCAAGGCTAAGGCTAAGGAAGGTTTAACAAACTCAGAGGGTTTCAGCATATTTTATGGTGATATTTGTGACGGTGATGAGATAATTGATGATGTGCTGGTATCGGTGTTCAGGGCGCCAGAATCATACACGGGAGAAGATTCAGTGGAAATAAGCTGCCATGCATCATCTTATATACAGAATAAAATACTTCAGCTCCTTGTTGATCATGGCGCCTCCCCTGCCCGTCCGGGAGAATTCACGCAGAGGGCTTTTCTTAACGGTAAAATGGACCTGACCCAGGCTGAAGCGGTGGCTGATGTAATTAATTCAGAAACCGAGTCAGCCCACAGACTGGCAATGCAGCAGATGCGCGGAGCTTATTCAAAAGAAATAAATGAGCTACGTGAGAAAATGCTGCATTTTGCTTCCATGATAGAGCTTGAACTTGATTTCGGCGAGGAAGATGTTAAGTTTGCAGACAGGAATGAGCTGCGATCCATGGTTGAAGAAATAAAAAACTATACAGGTTCACTGAGAGATTCATTCAAATACGGTAATGCCATTAAAAAGGGAGTTCCCGTAGCTATAGTGGGAAAGCCTAATGTTGGGAAATCTACCCTGCTGAATGCCCTCCTTAAAGATGATAAAGCAATTGTATCTGAAATCCCCGGAACTACCAGGGATGTGATTGAAGACACAATAATACTGGAAGGAGTACTTTTCAGATTTATAGATACAGCCGGTTTAAGAGAATCAGCTGATATTATTGAAAACCTGGGTATACGAAAGACCTACCAGAAAATTGAGCAGGCTGATATAGTAATGCTGCTTGCAGAGGCGGAAGACGGAGCTAAATCCATTAACGAGTCATTTACAGAGATCAGTAAACAGATCAAAAATACAGCAAAGACACTTTTACTTATTGTAAATAAAACCGATCTCGTTGCTGAAGAGAAGAGAAAGGAACTGAAAGACTCACTTGAATGCCCTCAAAACAACTGTATATTTATTTCGGCTACGGAGGGCACAGGTATTGAGGATCTCGTAACCAAATTAACTGAACAGATAAAGAACTCAATTCCCGCCTCACAACAACTGGTAGTTACCAACCTCAGGCATTATGAGGCCTTAAAGGAATGCTCCGAAAGCCTTGAACGTGTACTGAATGGTCTTGATGAAGGTTTACCGGAGGACCTTGTGGTAATCGATCTGCGCCAGGCAATACACTACCTGGGTGAAATAACAGGAGAGATATCAACAGAAGAGATACTCGGTAATATATTTAAGAATTTCTGTATCGG
>DRFJ01000019.1 GCA_011050615.1 Bacteroidota bacterium | reverse complement strand
GCGCCGCTTACTGTTATACCTGTTACGGGTATTACCTGGTTTGAAATAGTAATTACAAGGTCACCATGTACGCCTGACCCGTCATTTGCTGTTGCCCTGGCCGTAACAGTACCGTTGGAAACAGCTGTCACCAGGCCTGAGGAACTTATTGTTGCCTGGCCGGTCCCGTTGATAATTGACCAGGTAACTGTTTTATCTGTGGCACCTGGTGGTGACACAGTTGCCGTTAGCTGCAGTGTTCCGCCGTCAGTGCCTATTGTACTTGAGCCCCCTGCCCCGCTTACAACGATATTATCAACCGGTATAACAGTGGAGGTAACACCGTCCCAGCCGGCAATTCGTGCCAGCATCCACCACATCGCCCTTGCAAGTCTTAATGCCCCGTTCATCCCAATATGGCCTGTACTAACACCTTCTTCGTTATCAGGATGAATGATTGGAAATATATGTCCGTCCCATGTATCAGTTTCCAATTCTCCGGCATCATTATAACAAAGAATATCAGCATAATCAAATAACACTAAAGAATTATCAGATGCCACATAATCTCTTATTAACTGGTAACCGAGATGTTTAATATAACCGGTCTCCCCGGTAAATATATCCACGGTTCCTGTTGTAAAAAACACTTTTGTTTCAATAGTGTCAGCACAATAATCAATATATTCCCGGGTGGCACTAATGTATTCATTGAAGTTAACTTCTAAATCATAGCACCAGCCAAAACCAAAAGCACCTATTGTCAGATTATTTGAATTGCAATAGGTTATACCAGCCTTTGTCCTGCTTATTGCTGTTGCACTCGTAAACCAATCTTCTTCACCGTATCCATAAACCCATCCGGTTTCATTGTTCAAATCCCCCCACGTAGCCCTGCCTGCTCTTAAATGAGATGTGGTATATGCTTCGGGTGTTCCCGATTCGGTGACATTGACTGCGTAAATGGAATTAATAGCTTCCAGTGCTTCCAATCCATGCCGTATAGCTTCTGAGTGCGACTCCCCCGCGTACGATAACCATATCTTCTTCACTTCATCAATATAATACTGAGGGATATCATCGTACTTATCAACTACGGTATGATCGGCTATAATTTGGCCGTAGCTGAACAGCGAAATCTTTATAAATAAAAAAAATATTAAAGCCTTTTTCATAAAAGAAACCTAAAATTCTCTTACACTTAGTCTTATAAAACATTCCTCAATCGCAATTATAGAAAATTATTCCCAAAGATGCCATAATTTCTTATCACATTTTGACAAAGGAGCTAAATACGATGTTGAATATCTCCGGTTTATCAGCTATTTATATCTCTTTATGAGCCCCGCTTTATATCTTGCTATATAATCCTTCATGTCGGCCGACACTTCAGGTGCAAGGATAAGCAGGCCGGTAATATTGGGGAAGGCAAGGGTTAGGACCATCATATCTGAAAAAGCTATGACATTATCAAGGGTGGATGAAGCTCCTACTATTGTGAAGAAAATAAATATAGTATAATAGATATATGCGGTAATGTTCTTATTTCCGGTAGCCTTGTAAATATATTCACCAAAAAGAAATTTAAATCCATTGAGACCGTAATACGACCATGATATCATTGTCGAGAAGGCAAAACACAGGATTGCTACCACCAGCAAATAAGGGAACCAGGGGAAGACGGAGGCAAAGGCCGCAGAGGTAAGCTCTGTCCCTTCAAGTGTTGCTGCTGAATCATGAAAACCGGTAAATATTATCACCAGGGAGGTCATTGTGCAAATAACCACAGTATCGATGAATGGTTCCAGCATGGCTACGATCCCTTCTTTCACCGGTTCGTCAGTCCGGGCAGCAGCATGTGCCACTGCTGCTGAACCAACACCTGCCTCATTGGAGAAGGCTCCCCTCCGGAAGCCTGTAATAATGACACCTATAATCCCTCCTTTAACGGCAACAGGCTGAAATGCACTCCTGATTATCAGGACAAAAACATCATCAACCTTACTGAAATTCATAAATATAATGACCAGGGCAGCCCCTATGTATAAAAAGGCCATAAAAGGGACCAGTTTTTCGGTTACACGTGCAATACTTCGTATTCCACCAAAGACAACCATGGCAATGAGTATGGATAATATTACACCAAACCAGAAACCATGAGATCCAAGCGCAGGAAATATGGTGGTAAACTGTGCAAAGGATTGATTCGATTGCAACATATTACTTCCACCAAAGGATGCAAGCACCATCATTACAGCACTGAACAGGGCCAGGGTTTTTCCAAGCGCTCCCAGGTTCTTCTTCTTCAGGGCCATGTTCAGGTAATACATGGGTCCGCCGGAAACCTTCCCGTTTTCATCAATATGCCTATATTTAATACCAAGAGTGCATTCCGTAAATTTGAGAGACATCCCTAAGAAACCGGCGAGTATCATCCAGAAAGTGGCTCCGGGCCCTCCAACCGCTATTGCTATAGCAACCCCGGTGATATTACCCAGACCCACAGTAGCTGAAAGTGCTGTTGTCAGGGCCTGAAAATGACTGACCTCACCTGAGGACCCCGGTTTGTCATATTTACCCCTGATCAGGGCAAAGGCATGTTTGAATGCCCTCAGGTTAATAAATTTCATTCTGAAAGTAAAGAAAACACCTCCGAAAACAAGCCAGAGAACAACTATGGGCACCTGCGCTCCCATATCTATTCCAACGGCTTTAACCGGGTCCCAGAAAAAAACCTTCTCAAGAAAATTGACCACAGGTAAAAACGCATTGTTTATACGTTCACTTATGGTCAGTGGTTGAAGGTCGGTTAAAAACATCTATTCCCCTGTTCAGCTTATAAGGCCCAGTCCGTATAAAAAGGCCAGTGTGATGGCTATGGGGGCAATAAATTTCACTATTACCATGAAAACATTCACAAAGCTGCCCTTAAGCTCACCCTGGTTTGATAACTCGTCTCTTACTTTCTTCTTGCCAAGATACCATCCGACAAAAATGACTATCAATATTGCTCCAAGAGGAAGTAAGATATTTGCAGATAAATAATCAAACCAGTCAAATATTGTTCTCCCAAATATCAAAGCATTCTTCAGGGGTCCAAAGGACAAAGTGGCAAACATCCCTACAATACTTATGGCAACAGCGGCAATTATGGTTGCTTTACCCCTTTTCATATTTAGTTCTTCGGAGAAATATGCCACCACTACCTCCAGCACAGATACTGTTGACGTTAAAGCAGCAATCGCGAGAAGGGTGAAAAAGATTATTGCGAAGAAATAGCCCCCCGCCATTTGCTCGAAAATATTGGGCAGTACGATAAACACAAGGCCGGGTCCTTCAGCAGGATTGATATTAAAAGCAAAAACCGCAGGAAAGATCATCACACCGGCAAGAATTGCAATAATCGTATCGGCCAAACTTACCTGTAATGCAGTGACAGGCAGATTATTGTCTCTCTGAATATATGAGCCATAGGTTATGAGTGTCCCCATACCTATGCTAAGTGAGAAAGCTGCCTGTCCTAGTGCTTTCAGAACGACTGTCAGTTTGATTTTTGAGAAATCAGGCCTGAAAAGAAAATCCAGCCCTTCCTTAGCACCTTCAAGAGTAAGCGATCTAATACATATTATTATTATCAGGACAACCAGTAGCGGCATCAGAACTTTTGTGTATTTTTCAATACCATTCTTCACCCCTTTGTAAATAATAAATGCTGTCAGGAACATAAATACCAGCTGCCATAGGAGAGGTCTGAAAGAACCACTCTGAAACACCTCGAATGACCGTGTGAACTGTTCGGAAGTTTTACCTTCAAAGCCGTTTGCAAATGCCTGCACCAGGTATTCAAGTGTCCATCCTGCTATCGTACTGTAAAAAGCAAGGATCATAAAGGCTGCCACTATGCCCATCGAACCTATCAGATACCAGGGTTTCCCGGGGGCCAGCTTCTTGAATGATCCCAGTGCATTCCTCTTTGCCCGTCGACCAATGGTGAACTCAGCCAGCATCACCGGGAATCCAATAGCAAAGACAAAGCAAAGGTAAATGAGCAGGAAAGCCCCTCCCCCGTTTTCCCCCGTCACATAAGGAAATCTCCATATGTTGCCCAGCCCTACAGCAGAACCTGCAGCTGCAGCTATCACCCCCAGCTTGCTGCTAAAACTGTCCCTGACAGGTAATTCGATATTTGCCATCTTATTTGATTTATTATCTGTTATAGTTCAAGTGACTTTAAAGAGCGGACTAAATTCGTCAGAATAGTTATTATTTGCAAATGTTATAGAAGCAGGTTTCACAGATTTTCGCAGATTAAACAGAAGATGCGTAATGATGCGAACCGGGAATGGGTAACTAATGCCAAGATTTCAGAAGTAAAGGGATATTCCATGACCTTTACACCTGCACCATGCTACACTAGAACGGATACCCTATACTGATATGCAGGGTAAAGTCATTCCTGAAATTAAGACTGCGTCGTTGCAATATCCATCTTGGGGTGTCGGGTAATTGCGGATCCCTCAGTTTCATGCCCAGGTCAGCCCTTAGAATTACAAAATTAAGGTCAAACCTGAGTCCGGCCCCCGTACCAACAGCCAGGTCACGATAAAAACTGTCAAAACTGAACTGTGCGCCCTCCCTGTCCTCATCTTCATAAAAAGTCCATATGTTCCCCACATCCAGGAAAATAGCTCCCTCAAGAATCCAGAATAATTTGAACCTGTATTCGGCATTGAACTCAAGCTTTATATCAGCAGTCATATTAAAAAAGGAAGAATCAACAGGCGTATAAGAACCGGGCCCCAGGGAACGGACTTGCCATCCCCTTATGCTGTTAGCTCCACCACTGAAATACTGTTTCTCGAAAGGCATAGCCCTGGAATTGCCGTATGGGATCCCTACGCCTAAAAACCCCCTGTAAACCACCGAACTTACTTGATTAAGAGTACGATTATACCTTATATCCATATCCGCCCTGGCATACTGTGCAAATGGCTGACCAAAAATTTCATAATTTCCCCCTTCTTCAAGTTCTACACCAGCAGTCCTGTAACCAAGAGCCATTAGATTACCCGCCAGTTCCCCGGTCATCTTTATGAACCAGTAATCTCTCGATTTTTTAATATTCTGATTATTAAACACATAAATATAATTTCCCCCCACCAGAAAAACGTCCTTATAACTATAGGCAAGGTAGGATGTTGTATCAATACTCATCTCAAAATCAGGGTCAATAAAGGGAAGATTCACTACGTTTAGCTGAAGGGGATATACCGAGTGCTGGGTGAAACGGTTTCCCCTCCAGATATATCCAAACGAAGCATTTGCCACAGTACGTGTATATACAGGCATTTTCTGATAATTATAGGCTGCCGTAATGATAGTTTTGGGATTATATTTCTTAATGAACTCCTCCTTTTCAAGAAAAGGCAGCATGAACCTGGGCAGTGTAAGACTTGTCTCAAAGCCAAATTCCTGGGTACTCCTGGAACCTGATATCTGCTCTGAAAGGGTCTCATATGCTCCCTTGAGCTTAATATTCAGTCTTTCCGCACCGCGTAAAAGATTTTTGTGCTGATACACCAGGTTCACAGCACCGCCAAGATTACCGGCTGAATTTGTACCCTCGAGCTCCACCCTGAATTCCTGTAATGTCACAGGAGTGAGCCTTACTATACAATTCAGTGGCAGTTCATTATGCTGCCAATCCGGGGCATTTTCCGGCTCCGAGTAACGTATGCTCACCAGCCTGAACGACTGTAATGAATTAAGGTGATCCTGGCTCCTCTCCATATTGGTAACCTGGAATAAGTCTCCCGGCTTTATATAAAGCGACTGTATTATCACGTCAGGTTTGACAGAATGCCTGTCCCTGTCTGTTATGAAATGAAAACCATCACGGAATGTTGTATCCTGCCTCAGCAGATAATTAGCACCCTCATCAAGGGCAGCCTTCGGATCCCAGCCTGTGTAAATATATATATTATTAATACGGTACCTCCTGTGATTCGACTCAATTATGTTATTGCCATCATTAAAGGCCAGGAACTTCCTTACCTCGTAAAAGATATCTACCTGCCTCTTGCCTGTAGTACTGTCAACCTCAAAAGAAATATGATCGCGGGAGAAACTGTAAAAACCCATGTCCTTTATAAATCGTTCAAGCCTGACTCTTTCATTCTGTAGTACATCCACATCATATATCCCTCCGCTCTTTATGAGACAGTTTATTGTATCCATGAAGAACAATCTCCTGATGTTTTCATCCCCTATTTCATATATTACCCTCCTTACCCTGTAGGGTTCCTTTGCTTTTACCTCGTATACTATATCAGTTTTTTGTTTGTTTGTAAAAATACCAGTTGAAACTTCCGCATTGAAATAACCCCGGGAAAACAGGTAATTCTCTATCTGTTCAGATGACTTGCCGGCAGCAAAAGCATCAAATATGGCTGGCTCCTCTCCTATCTTCCTGAGCCAACCGTGAGGCCACCCGGTCTTCTCTATATCAGACAGGTTATACAATCCAAGGTGAAAACGTGCCCCAAAGATTTTCTTATTCGGTTCCTGCTTGATATAAGGCTCAAGATCTGACTTTTTTACCCTGTTATTGTCAATATTTATTTCAGATTTGTCAAGTAGCGTCTTGTCAGGCGGAACATATTTGGTAGGATTACAGGAATGGAAAATCAGCACTACAGGTAATAAACACAATAGTTTTATTAAAAAAGGTCTTTTATATGAAGGAAAATATTTCAACATTTGTATAAACTAATCACAAATATATCAAATAAAAATTCACTTTCTCCCAAATTAGTCCCTCTTACAAACATGCTGAGTTCCTCAAATATCAAACTTATCAATTCATTACGTATAAAGAAATACCGTGACAGGGAAAACCTTTATATAATAGAGGGAGATAAACTTGTAAGTGAATATCTTGAAAGCGGAAGAACGGTAAAAACCTTACTGGCAGTTAATAAATGGATAGATAAAAAAGATAAAAGATTATTATCCCGTGCTGAAGAAATAATTACCGTGAGTGAAAAGGACCTCACTAAAGTAAGCCAGCTTACAACACCACAGGGGGTAATGGCAGTTGTTAACTTTGAAAGATACAGTCCTCACTTACCATCTCTTGCTGATAAGCTGAGTATTATACTGGATGATGTACAGGACCCCGGTAATCTCGGGACTATCATGCGAGCCGCTGCCTGGTTTGGAATTGAACTCATTATTTGCAGCAGGGGAACTGTAGATGTTTATAATCCAAAGACAATACAATCATCAATGGGTGCTCATCTACATGTAAAGGTAAGCTATACTGATCTGACCATTACCTTATCTGAACTGTCCGGATCAGACCTGCCGGTATATGCCGCAACCCTTGACGGTGAACCTGTCAATAAAATCAGTAAAACACACAATGGCCTGCTGCTCTTCGGTAATGAAGCCAGGGGAATTTCAGAGGAACTCATGCCATATGTAACTCAGAAAATTTCCATCCCCCCATACCGGAAAGCTCTGCCTGGAATTGATTCACTCAACGTGGCAATATCAGCAGCAATAATATGCAACGAATTCAGATATTACAGCAGGCAGGAAAACAAGCTTTACTCAAAATGAAAAGCCAGCACCCAGATCTGTGACCTTAGTTTATATATTGCATTGACATATTGAGGATAACCTGGTGCCGGATCATCTCCCACAAGAACATTCCTCAATCCGTTCGACATTTTTATCTCTACTGCCAGCTTAAAATAGGGTAAATAAAAATCAAGCCCGGCACCAAACTCATAGTACAGGTCAGAACGGCGCAGACGAAGATACACCTCCTTATCATCGTCATATCCTTTCCTTCCTGCCAGGTCATGCCTTAAATTTAATCCGCCTATAAGGTAAGGCCTGACATTGTTTAACCTCATACCCTTGTATTTCAGCAATAAGGGAAATTCAAGAAAGGATGATTCCACAACCTGCTGGTCGTCATAAACTTCTGTTGAACTGTAATAGTTAAGCCTCCGCTGGCCGAAGGATACTCCCGGGAGAAAGCGTAAATCCCAGTATTCAGCAGGGTGATAATCCATCACTATCTGTATGTTTATGCCCGGGCTGAGCTGAGCTACTTCAGGGTATAATGAATCAACGGTATAGTATTCCTGATCGGGCACAACCCTGAAATCCATAGTATTAAACCCAATGCTGAATCCAAAATGAAAAGGTTTTTCATCATACCATGACCTGTTCAGTGGTTTCTTCTTTTGAGCATTGGCTCCTGCTGCCGCGAAAACAAGAAGAATAACAATCAGGATACAATATTTTCTGTGAAAATGATTCAAGCTCTTATATTCTCTTATTAATGTAAATAACTGATAAGCTATTAATATATTGCCTTACCTGCACCCCGTATATATAGTTGCTACACCCCCTGTTAACCTCCTCTGCCTTAATTCCCTGAATCCTTTACTTTCCATCAATCCCAAAAAATCATCTCCCTCCGGGAATGCAGACACTGAATAAGGCAGGTAATGATATGCTGCCTTATCTTTTGAGAATAATGCCCCAAAAAATGGCAATATTTTATGAAAATAAAAACCGTAAATCTGTTTAAACGGAAATTTTGAGGGCATTGAAAACTCAAGTATCATGACTACCCCTCCCTTCCGCAGAACACGATACATTTCAGAAAGACCTTCCTCATAATCCTCAAAATTACGAATCCCGAATGATACCATTACCGCATCATATGTTGAATCATCAAAAGGTAATTGCTCAGAATCACCTATCATGAGTTCGATTCTTCCATTCAGCTTCTTTCTGTATAATTTCTTCCTTCCCTCCTCCAGCATCCTTTGTGATATATCTATAGCAGTAACCTTTTCAGGTTTTAGTCGTAACGATTCAATGGCCAGATCGCATGTACCAGTCGCAATATCGAGGATTCTTGCCGGGCTGAGCCTTCTGGCTATCTCATTGATTGCTTTTCTTCTCCACTGCAGATCAGTTCCAAAGGACAGGAAATGATTCAAAAAATCATACCTCCAGGCAATGCTGTCAAACATTATTCTTACTTTCTCCTTCTTTCTCATTATTTGCTTTTTAAGGACTGCAAATATATAATTTAAATAAGAGTCTTTCCTATACTTTAAGCCAAATATGAATTAGATGATTCCTTTAACCTCCGTGGCTTTTAATTGCCGTTTAAGATGCTTAATTTTGTGTACGGTTTCAAAAAGATATTATTATGGGTAAAATAGCTTTGATTACCGGTGCAACATCAGGCATAGGATTTGCAAGTGCAAAAAAATTTGCAGAAAATAATTATGACCTGATTATCACTGGGAGAAGAAAAGAACGGCTTGATAAACTGAGGGGTGAGCTTCTCGGGAAATATAAAATAAAAGTACTGGCCCTGAGTTTTGATGTCAGATCCCTGTCCGAAGTGGTAGAAAACCTGGGCAACCTTGATAATGAATGGCGTGATATAGATGTCCTGGTAAATAATGCCGGACTTGCAGTCGGGCTGAACCACATAGATGATGGTGTAATCGACGACTGGGAAAGAATGATTGATACCAATGTAAAAGGCCTCTTGTATGTTACCAGGGTCATAAGCCCGGGAATGGTCGAAAGAGGCAGGGGGCATATTGTTAATATTGGCAGTATAGCCGGTAAAGAGGTTTATGAAAACGGTAATGTTTATTGTGCCACCAAACATGCGGTTGATGCCCTCTCCAGGGCAATGAGAATAGATCTTGTCAAACACGGAATTAAAGTAAGTAATGTTGCTCCGGGACTGGTAAGAACAGAATTTTCAGATGTCCGCTTTAAGGGCGACAGTAAGAAAGCTGAAGTGCCCTATAAGGGAATGAAACCTCTCTCAGGCGAAGATATTGCCGGTGTAATATTCTTTTGCGTTAACCAGCCCCCTCACGTCAATATTGACGATATACTTGTTATGCCTGCAGCACAAGCCTCATCAACAGTAGTGCACAGGACTTAGTGCCCCGGAATATTCATCACAAATAAGAAAATATGTACAGTCATACTTATCTGAGAGACCTAATAACAGCTATTTTTTCCAAAATGGGCTGCAGCAAAGAAGATGCATCCACTATTGCTGAAATACTTCTTAAGGCTGAACTGAGGAACATTCCTTCTCATGGAATTCTGAGAATCAAAGATTATCATTTACTCTGGAAGGAAGGGAGAATAAATGTTTCACCGGAAATACGCATAATACATGAAACACCGGGCACTGCAGTGGTAGATGCCGATAATGCCTTTGGTATGGTAGGTGCAAAACGCTCAATGGAAATAGCGATTGAAAAAGCCTCCTCCACAGGTTCAGGCTGGGTTGCCACTCGCAATTCAAACCATTTCGGCATTGCAGGATATTATGCAATGATGGCTCTTGAACACGATATGATGGGATTTTGCGTAACAAACGCAAATCCTACTGTTGCACCAACATTCGCGGTTGAACGCTTACTTGGTACAAACCCGGTGGCTTTTGCCGTTCCTGCTAACCGGGAACATGCCTTTGTGGCAGACTTTGCCACCACCCCGATACCAAGAGGTAAAATAGCCCTGGCAGAAAAAAAAGGCGAGAAGCTGCCTGCCGGATTTGTCCAGGATGATAAGGGATACACCAGCGAGGATCCATCAGTACTTAGAAGAGGTGGTGCAATACTCCCCCTGGGAGGCGACAGGCTGCATGGATCACATAAAGGCTTTTGCATGAGCTCTATGGTAGATATCCTGTCCGGTGTTATCAGTGGTGCCAACTTTGGACCCTTTGTTCCACCGGGGGTGGCATACCTGCCAAGAAAAGACAAACAGGTAGGCAAGGGTACCGGACATTTTTTCGGTGCCGTAAGAATAGATGGCTTTATGCCGGGCGATGAATTCAGGAAGAGGATGGACGAATGGATAAGAACATTTCGTAATGGCAGGCCTGCTGAGGGACAGGAAAAAATAATAATACCTGGCGATCCTGAAAGGGAAGCGGAAGAAAGAATATTGCAAGAAGGCATCAGATTGGTACCGGCAGTGCGTGATGACCTGAAAGCAGTGGCTGATGAACTGGGTATAAAATTTGAATAAATACAAAGGATAATAAATTATGCTGGACACTCTTAACAAAAGAAGGACAATAAGAAAATATACTGACAAAGATGTTAGCCGTGAACTGCTCAATGAGTTGCTTAATGCCGCCTGCAGGGCATCAACAACAGGTAATATGCAGGTCTATAGCATTATAGAAACGAGGGATGGGGAAATGAAGAAAAAGCTTGCTCCCTGCCACTTTAATCAGCCCATGGTTGAGGAAGCACCTGTAGTGCTTACTTTCTGTGCAGATTTTAACAGGTTCAATAAATGGTGCAGGCAGCGTAAAGCTGAACCGGGATATGATAATTTCCTTTCGTTTATGACTGCCGCCATTGACGCCATAATAGCTGCGCAGACACTTTGTGTGGCAGCCGAGGAGAAAGGTCTGGGCATATGCTACCTGGGTACAACAACTTATATGGCTGAACAGATAATAAACATTCTTGAACTGCCGGCAGGAGTGGTTCCCATAACTACAATCACCATCGGATGGCCGGCTGAAAATCCTGAGCAAGTCGACAGGCTGCCACTGAAAGCAGTATTGCATAAAGAGAAATACTCTGATTATTCAGAACAGGAAATCGATAATTATTATTCTGAAAAAGAAGCCCGGGAAGACTCAAAGCAG
Source organism: Bacteroidota bacterium (assembly GCA_011050615.1). GTDB lineage: Bacteria > Bacteroidota > Bacteroidia > Bacteroidales > VadinHA17 > UBA9300. The sequence continues at coordinate 5,576 of DRFJ01000019.1, read as the reverse complement.
TTCATCGAAGAAAATAATTTAGAAACTCTGGCCCAGGTCTTTACCGAAGTAAGATATAAGAAGAGTGATAATGAAACCTTCTCTAAATTGCTGCTGGACGTATTAAAGAAACAGGGATTTATCTAGGACGTGGCCCCTTAAAACCGAGGACCAACCAATAATTTGGGCCGTACCCGGTTATCATAGGGAGCCAGAAGGTCAGTCTGTTCGCATCGCTAAAAGCGCTTTGCATAGCCATGGCAATACGGCATCGTTCCCTTTTCAAAATAGTAGTCCTGGTGATAATTCTCAGTCTCATAAAAGTCACCGGCTCTGGTCAGTTCAGTGGCAATATCATATCCTTTCTCTCTCAGTATATTCAGCAACTTTTCAGCGGTCTCCCGCTGGTATTCATTCATATAAAATATTCCTGATCGGTACTGTTCGCCAAGGTCCGGTCCCTGCCTGTTCACCTGCGTGGGGTCATGTATCTCAAGAAAAGTACGCACCACATCTTCATAGCTTACCTTACCAGGATCATATACTACCTTTACGGCTTCAGCATGACCTGTGCGGCCGGTGCATACCTCCCTGCGGGAAGGGTTTTTTACATGACCGCCGGTATATCCTGAAACAACTGACCTGACCCCTTCCATCTTCTGAAGGTAATATTCAACACCCCGGAAACACCCTCCTGCCAGTATTGCCGTCTCATACCTTCCTTTTTCCAGTTCCTCAGAAACAAAATCCACTGACACGGAATTTACACAATGGCGCAAATTCTTAGCTGTGAATCCTTCTCCTTCAAAAACATGACCCAGGTGACCCCCGCAATTGGAACAAATAATCTCTGTTCGCATACCGTCAGCATCCGGTACCCTCTTTATTGCACCGGTAATCTCATCATCAAAACCCGGCCAGCCACAATGGGAATCAAATTTGTCGCCGGACCTGAAAAGAGCCTGACCGCATTGCTTGCAGATGTATGTACCATCTTCCTTCAGATTGGTATACCTGCCTGTCCATACTGTTTCAGTGCCCTTATTTTCAATAACATATGCCTCATATTCATTCAGGAAATTATACCTTTTATCTTCCTGACCATTCATAGTGTTTCCCATGGTAACCAGTATTATTATAAGTGCAAAACTATATAAAGTCTTCATCATTAATATCATTGATTTCATTCTGATATACAATTATTATACCCCTTTTGTTCGCAATAGAAGGAGCAATTCTGACATGATAAATCTAAAACTGTTGTGCAACAATTTCTTTATTACAGGCAGTGAAAAAATTATTGCTTAGATTTACATTGGGAAAAGTATTATCAACTCAAATATTATAATAATATGATACCTATGGAAATGAAAAGAATTATCACACCGGCTTTGATCCTTGCCGTAACGATCCTCTTTTCCGGGATGACCAATCCGGTACAGGCTCAAAGGAGAAACAGAAATGCTGAACCTGCTGCTGACGAATTCAAAATTAATTCATCGATGCTGAGTGCCCTGAAATTCAGGCTGGTCGGACCTGCAACATATTCGGGCAGGATAGCAGATTTTGCAGTGAATCCTGAAGATCCATCTGAATACTATGTCGGAGTGGCTTCAGGAGGCCTGTGGAAAACTGAAAACAAGGGAACAACTTTTACACCCATATTCGATAATCAACAGGTTTTCAGCATTGGTGCCCTCGCCATTGATCCGCTTAACCCGAATGTGGTCTGGGTTGGTACCGGCGAAAATAACTCACAGAGAAACCTCGCCTACGGTGATGGTGTGTATAAAACAACTGACGCAGGTAAGTCATTTACCAATATGGGCTTAAAAGAATCAGAACATATAGGCAAAATAATGATTGACCCGAGAAATACCGACGTTGTGTACGTTGCTTCGCAGGGGCCCGCCTGGGGACCTGGCGGCGAACGTGGTTTATATAAAACAACCGATGGAGGGAAAACATGGGACAGGATTCTTCATATAGGCGAATATACCGGGATAACAGACATGGAAATGGACCCCAGGAATCCCGATATTTTATACGCAGCTGCTCACCAGAGAGAAAGAAGGGTTTATTCAAAGATAAACGGCGGACCTGAATCGGCTATTTATAAATCCGTCGATGCAGGTGAAACATGGTATAAATTGACACGGGGATTGCCATCGGGTGATGTGGGCAGGATAGGACTGGCCATAGCACCTCCAAACCCGGATATTATCTATGCCATGATAGAATTGCCGGGTAATTCAGGCGGATTTTACCGCTCCAATGATATGGGAGAAAGCTGGACAAAAATGAGTAACCAGATAGCCGGAAGCCCCCAGTATTACGTTGAGATATATGCAGACCCGGTCGATCCCGACAGGATAATATCCATGGATGTAAGGAATATGGTAAGTAATGATGGTGGCAAAACATGGGAACCACTGGGAGGAAAAAACAAGCATGTCGATAATCATGCCCTCTGGATAGATCCCGATAATACCAACTATTACCTGATGGGATGTGACGGGGGGATATACGAAAGCTGGGACAGAGGTAAAAACTGGATATTCAAATCCCATTTCCCCGTAATGCAGTTCTATCACGTAAGGACTGATAATGCCCTCCCTTTTTATAACCTTTATGGAGGAACCCAGGATAACGGGTCATGGTTTGGACCTAACAGGACCACGCGAAGGAACCTGGTGAATGCCGATTTTACCTATACAATAGGCGGCGACGGATACCTGTCAATCCCCGATCCGGAAAATCCTGATATTCATTATGCTGAATCACAATATTGCGGACTGCGGAGGTACGACCGCCGCACACAGAACTCAATATCCATCAAACCTCAGCCTGTAAAAGATGAAGTATACAGGTTCAACTGGAATACACCTTATCTGATCAGCCCGCATGACAGTAAAACATTGTATGTGGCAGCTAACAAAGTCTTAAAAAGCACTGACCATGGCGAGTCATGGAAGGAAATAAGCCCTGACCTGACCAGACAACTCGATGTCGACCTCCTCCCGATGATGGGTAAAATATGGCCTCCCGAGGCAATTGCCAAAAGTATGTCAACCTCCCCCTTCGGAAATATTTTTGCTCTCGCTGAATCTCCCTTAAAGAAGGGAATGATTTACGCAGGAACAGACGATGGACTTATTTGGAGAACAGATGACGACGGTGCTAACTGGATAAAATATTCAAGCTTTCCGGGAGTACCCGACATGACCTTCGTGAATTATGTGCTGCCCTCCCAACATGACCTAAATTCCGTTTATGCATGCTTCGATGGCAGGAAAAACGCCAGCGACTTCAGCCCTTATATTATTAAAAGTAATGATAAGGGGCAAACATGGACTTCAATAGCATCAAACCTGCCTGATGGAACCATTTATGTTATCCAGGAAGATCACATTAACCCGGATATTCTGTTCATTGGTACCGAGTGGGGTGTATGGCTTACCCTTGATCAGGGAGGCGAATGGTTTAAACTTGATAACGGTCTGCCTACTATACAGGTTAAAGATCTTGATATTCAGGAAAGGGAAAATGACCTGGCCGTAGCAAGCTTCGGAAGGGGCTGGTATGTGCTTGATGACTATTCCTATATAAGACAGCTGAACAAAGAAGTGCTAAATAAAGAAGCACATATCTTCGATATAAAAGATGCTCTTCTCTATTATCCCGGTAATAACCATAACTACCAGGGAGAAGTGCACTTCAGCGTCCCCAACCCGCAACCTGAAGTCAAAATCATATATAATGTGAAGGAAGGCTATGAAACACTAAGACAAAAAAGGATGAAAGCCCAGCGCGAAGCCGAAAAGAAGGGTGAGGAAATAAAATACCCAAGCGATCAGGAATTGCTGGCTGAAGCACAGGAGGAAAAAGCCTTGCTGATTTTCACCTTTACAGATGAAAACGGGGATATCATGAGGAAAATAGAAAGCCCCCTGCGGAAAGGTATAGGGACGGTGACCTGGGATATGAGCTATATGGACAGGCGCGGACCTTTAGTGCCCCCGGGGAAATATTCTGTGTCTATGGAAAAATATATCAACGGGAAATATACAGACCTGGGCGAAAAAAAGGAATTTATCATAAACTCACTTGATAATAACGCCCTTGGAGAACCTGATTATAAAGCCAAATTTGACTTCCTCAAAAAAGCATCAGACCTCTACACCAAAATCAATGAGCTTTATTCATATACCACTGATTTGAAAGACGAAATGGCTGAACTCAGGGAAGAACTGATGCGAACACCTTCCAATACCAATGAGCTGATAATAAGCACCAAAAGTATTGAGAACAAGATTGATGATATTATTCTTGCCATCAGCGGGCGCAGGGACGAAAACGTCAGGCTCGATGAAACGGGACCATCAATAATGAACAGGGTGAGGTTCGCTGTAAGCGCAACATCAGGTTCTGAAAATGATATAACAGGGGCACAGAGAGAACAGTATGAAATATCCCTGTCGAAAATTAAAAATGAATATGATAAGCTAAAACAAATCTATGAAAACGAACTTGTTCAGCTTAAAAACAATCTTAAAACAGTGAATATAGACTGGACACATGCTATTTTGCCCGCTTTTAAATAAACAAAAGGCTATATTTAACTGTTAAGCCTGAAAATAAAGGAGGGGTTTGGAAGAAATCAAGCCCCTCCTTTTTAAAATTTTTTAGTAATTTTATATTTTGGTACAAAGCTTGTAGATTGAACTTTTATAGTAAAATACTTGTATTTTAACTTTAAAGTTTATTTTTGTGGGAGTAAAATTGAAAAGATGAAAAGATTTGCAGTTCTTATGGCAGTTGCTTTTGTTTTGGCCCTGGTGCTCAGTTCATGCAATAATGAGGTTTGCCCGGCCTATGCAAATGCAGATACTGAAACAGAGCACATAGGTTAAAACCGGTTAATCTTCCGGATATTTTCACGAATAAATTCAGCGGAATATGAAAAAACTGCTGACTATATTGTTTATAGTAGCCGTTTCTCAGGCATTATTTGCCCAGGGTGATATCGACGAACAGAATAAGATATTCTACAGGAATGAACGTACTGTTGGTATAAACCTCAATTCAAATGGTTTTGGAATTAGCTATCGTGAAGGAAAACGTCTTGACTTTCTTAACAAAAGAATCATAGATATTGATTTCAATATCGTCAAACATCCAAAGGAAGTAAAACTGTCAAATCCCTGGGTGCAGGCCGGTGGCAGTTTTGTTTTCGGAAAACAAAATGAACTTTATACGCTCAGGGGAGCCATTGGACACCAGCATGAAATATTTAGAAAAATGGATCTCGGGGGTGTAGCCATCAGGTATTTTTATTCCGGAGGAGCTGCCCTGGCACTGGCAAAACCCATTTATTATAATGTCCTCTACTATACCCCTGCAAGTACATACCAGATTAAACAGGAAAAATTCAACGATGACATACTGAATATTACCAATATATATAATAAGGCCTCTTTCTTCAAGGGCATAAGCGAAATTAAAGTCTATCCCGGTCTCTTCGCCAAAGCCGGTCTCAATTTCGAATATAGCAAGGAAGACAAAATAATACACTCAATAGAGCTCGGGACAGCTTT
>DRFJ01000009.1 GCA_011050615.1 Bacteroidota bacterium | reverse complement strand
TGAAGAACATCATATACTCTGTATTTTCGGTTGGTTCTTTCCCGAATACCGGCTGATGCATTATAAAAGTGAAAGACAGTGCCTTATTCCATGATTCTTCATCAGGCTACCCGTCAGAATTTATTTCAATATCCTGGCAGGGCACAGTATGCCTGGTCTGTACTTCTGTTCCCCTGTGAATGACAAGACACAAAAATCCAACTGGCAGGTATTTATACATGCTGAACTGTAAAATGAAAAGCAAGATATGCCAGGATGAGAATAGAATCAATATAAATTAGCATTTTTACTCTTTTATTAAAACACTGATATCCAACAGATATATGTTATTCTTTAAAATATTATTCATAATTTTTAATACTATGTATTGCATAGTATTAATATTTATATATATCTTTGTAGCTGTTACTACATTGTTCAAAAAGGTATTATACAAGAAAAATGAAAATTACAGTTAGCATTAACATCGGCGGAATGGCGTTTCACATTGACGAAGATGCCTATACTGAATTGAAAATATACCTGCGGAGCCTTGACAGGTACTTTGCAAAGGAGCCCAGTTCAGCCGAGATTATGGCTGATATTGAAGCAAGGATAGCTGACCTGCTAAAGGCAAAGATAAATGACTACAAGCAGGTGGTGACACTACAGGATGTGAAAGAGGTAATAAACACTCTGGGGACACCTGAAGATATAAGTGATGACAGCGGTTCGGCTTACGAAAGGCTGGGCAGCACAGGCTATCACCGGATGTACCGCGATCCTGATAACAGGATTATTTCAGGGGTGTGTTCGGGGATGGCTGCATACTGGAGGATAGACCCCTGGATAATGAGGGTTATTTTCATAGTAATAAGTCTGCCGGGAGGACTAGGTATACTTATATATGTAATACTGTGGATAGTATTGCCCGAGGCAAAAACAACGGCTCAGAAAATTGAGATGAAAGGAGATCCTGTAAACATACATAATATTAAAGACTCCGTAAGGCAGGAATTCGATAATGTTAAAGAAAAAATGAACCTGTAAGGGACACCGGAACCTGGCATTTTTAAATTGGGATAACAGTTAATACTTAATATCATGAATGTTGAAAATAATAAAGCACAGATGCGGAAGGGAATACTTGAATATTGCATTTTACTTGTAATATCGGGTAATTCCTGCTATGCCAGCGATATAATCAATAAGCTCAAGGAGGCCAGGGTCATAGTGGTTGAGGGGACACTCTACCCTCTTCTTACGCGGCAAAAGAATGCTGGTCTCCTGAGTTACCGCTGGGAAGAATCGTCACAGGGACCTCCAAGGAAATACTATGAACTTACCGATAAGGGACGTGAATACCTTAGCGAACTGGATAAATCATGGGACGAACTGGTTGAATCAGTAAAACTTATAAGAAAAAAATAAGAGCCTAAAGTAAAAGATCATATCAACAATGGAAAAATCGATTAAAATAAACATAGCGGGAGTAATTTTTCAGATTGATGAAGAAGCTTACGAATTGCTCCGAGATTACCTGCAATCTGTTACAGGCAGGCTCAGTACCTTGCCCGGGGGGAGTGAAATGATTGATGACATTGAAGGCAGGATAGCCGAACTGTTCCAGTCTAAACCTTCATGGCAGACAGCCGTCATTTCAAAGGAGGAAGTTGAAGAGATGATCTCAACGATGGGAAGCCCCGAGGACATTGCAGGAGACCTTGATTCAGAGCCTGAGGAAGGGTCATATACAGGAAGGGCTAAAAAACTGTATCGAGACACCGGTAACTCAATAATAGGGGGAGTGTGCAGCGGCCTTTCCGATTATACTGGGATTGACGCCGTTTGGATAAGATTAGTCTTTGTATTATTCACCCTCCTTTATTTAACAGGTGCCCTGGTATATGTCATTTTATGGATAGTCCTTCCTGGAAAAGGAACTCCGGTAAATTACGGGAAGAGGGTGCGCAGCGAAAAAACCGCCCGTACTCCCCGGGCAGACATAAGAACAGGCAATGGTTCATCAGCTGTGGGTAGTGCCATTAATGAAATATTCAGGGCTTTTTGTAAATTTTTCGTCATCCTTTTCAGGGTAATAGTGGCTATAATCGGAGTGGCTTTCATAATAGCCGGTTTCAGCACCTTGTTCAGTTTTCTTTTTCTTTCACTTTTCCACTCAAGCTTCCTGGTACCCTCTGTTTTTGAAAATTCAATGTTCTACCTTCCTGATTTCTTATATTTTATAGCCGATCCTTCCCTGTCAGTATGGCTGACCATTCTAACCGGCCTCGTCGTGGGACTGCCCCTGCTGGCTTTAATATACTGGGGTATTAGAATGGTATTCCAGTTCAGGGCCAGGGATCTTGTCCTCAACCTGACAATGCTTATTATCTGGATACTAAGCTGCGTAGCCCTGTCGATAATAAGCTTTACCCAGGGAATAAGTTTTTCAGATTCGCACAGGACTGTCCAGCAATTATCAATACCCGCGAGTGATACCCTGATGATCCGGCTTGATGACAGGGTGTCTTCGCTTGATTACCACAGAGAGGTCCATCTGCCCTTTGAACCACGCAATATGTACCTGGATGAAAAGGAGGACATCATCTATGTCAGCCCTGAGCTAAACATTTACCATACTGACGATGATCCTCATATGCAGGTAGTTAAATATTCAAGCGGGCATTCCCGCACCGATGCCATAAGCAAGGCTGAACAATTGATTTATGATGTAAATATTAATGATAATGCCGTTGACCTGGACGAATACTTTACTTTACCCGCCGGGAGGAGATGGTCAGGGGCATTTATGAAAGTAAGGCTATATATACCCGACAATATGATAATTCATTTTGAGGAAGACCTTGAAACGCTCATGCATGATGATTACTTCGGGTGCGGAATATATTCATGGGAAGCAGGAGGCAAATACTGGAAGATGACAGAAGGGAAACTTAAGGATACTGATTAATACCTGGTTTATACCTGACACGTTAAACCTTACCTGATGGCGTGGGGCTAAGCCTCACGCCATTTTTACCTTACTTAAGCATAAAGAAATACCCTACAGAAAAACTTATCACCGGAACATTATCGAATGTATAATCAGGATCGATCGACCTGTTTAAATTATATATATATGCTACTTCAATGTCCAGGTCGCCAATCGAAAATTCAAGAGGAAGGCTCAACTGCGTGTTCATCAACCCGAACTTGTCTTCATACACCGGCTCCGCGTCACCCGGTGACTGCATGCTGCCGTCGAGGTAGCTGTATCTTTCATACTCTACCGTTTCTGAGCCAAAATAAAAAGATATCTCAGGTAAAATCCTGATTTTCGCCCTCTTACCAATTTTTAACAGGGTGGAATTACCATATAGATCAGCCGACACCTGTGAACCATATTCCTTACCCAGAAGCAATGAATAGTCCATTCTGCTACCTACAGGTCCGGCTTTTAAGCTTATTCCAACAGCCGCCGAGCCCGTATAAACAGGTTCATAGTCACTGTCGTTAATATTATAGAAATATCTGTTATATGAAATCCTGTACCTCAGCCATTTGTTCTTTTTCAATCCATTGCTGTAGCCTGCCGTTACAACCGTAGACCTGTAGGAAGGATACATCTGGCTGTACCAGGCTCCGGAGACACCAATATTGAAACCCAGGGAATTGATGTAAAACAGCTGCCCGGTCAGGTTATACTGTTCCGTGCCTATCTCCCGGCCTGCATAGGTGGTCTTGCTGTCGTAGCCAATCCTTGTATACAGGAAATGATGATTCCTGTTCATTTCGGCAAACATAAGTAAAATCTCTTCATCGTTACTGAAGAACATGGAATCAAGTATTGCATCTATCTTATCTTCCTGGGCCGACAGGTAGAAACTACCAGGCAGCAAGGCTGTCATCAGGGCCAGCCTGAATAATATATTTCTGTATTTAATTTTCACTTCAATTATTTTTAATAAAAACCCGGGATGTTTAATTTCATCCCGGGAATTCAAGAATACAAACTACACCTTAGAGCCCGTTTCCGTTACCTTTTCCTTTTCTGTTTCCACCTTCACCAATGCTGTTTTGCACTTCTTTGCGATGCTCATTTCTCTGCTGTTGTGCCATTTCGCCACGCATTTCCCTTCTCTGTTCTTTTATTCCTTCCAGGCTGCAATCAAGCAAAGCCAGTTGTTCTTCAGTAAGAGTTTCCTTCAATGCTTCCATTCTTTCCTGCATACTTAATTCGGTATTTTCAAGAATTGCAAGCTGTTCTTCGCTCAGACTTGCTTTAAACTCGTCCCTGAGTATTTTGACGTTCTGCCTCATCTCCCGGATCATAGCCTGCTGCTGTTCATTTACCCTGTACCTGTTCTGTTCTTTACTTTGCTCCTTAACAGCAGTAGAGACCTGCTTCCTGTTTCTGGTCTGCTCTTTTGCTTCTGTGGCTTCTTCAGTTTGTGCCATAACCGTGCCGCCTGCAAGAATTATTACGGCTGCGATTGCGAATAAAGCTTTAAAATAAGTTTTCATGATATTCTGTTTTAATTATTAAATATTCGTGACAATTTTCTTCACTTTCTTGCCTTATCTTCATTGATATACCGAATTACTTTAACAGCACCCTACCACTGAAGTGTAATTTTTTGTAATTTTTTCACAATACATCCAAACATACAGTTGATAAAAGGTTTAAGTTGTTTAAGTGTTCAGGTGTATTATGTGGCTTTAAAAAGACAGATTGAGGAAGAGGGTCAGTGTCCGTGGAACCGCTTCAGCATGCAGATCAATAGTTTCAGTTTCGTCCGAGGGGATACGAACAAAATTGGAATACTTGATGTTCTCGGTATTGAAAACATTGAGGAGGGATAAACCTGCATCAAGCTTATAGCTCTTACGGGAAAATTTAAATACCAGGGCCATGTCAAGCCGGCTGTAATCAAAATCATCAGTCTGTACCGCATCAAATGTACCCGGGTCGGGAAAACCTGAACCGTAAACATAATTTGCTGAGATATATGCAGGCCGGAGATTAAGTATCGCTGCAAGCTTCAACTCATGTCGCTGGTCATGAAGTGCCCTCCTGTATTCATCATCCACGAAATAGGGAAAAGCTTCCTCTGTCTTGCTTAATGAATATGAGATCCAGGCCGAATGACCCTTGTAATCTTTCTTGAAGAACAGGTCAACCCCCCCGGACCGGGAATCGCCGTTGTAAATTGTTCTTTCGCTCAGTGTCTCAACATACCTGGTTATTCCATCTGTTTTTTTATAATAAGCTTCAAGACTGACAAGCAGGTTATTATTAGACCATGACAGTCCCGTCACATAGTGCCGGGCATTTAAAACAGGTACTTCCTTATTGTCACAAACAACCCAGAGGTAATTATAATTGCCGTTTTCATCTATAACCGGGCTCCTTGTAATAAACTGGTTGTAAACACCCCAGGCCGAATTGATTTTCATCCTGTCATTTATACGCAGTATTGCAGACACCCTTGGCTGGATGTACACTTTTTCAAGTGTCGTGGGATAATCAAGACGCAGGCCCGTTTTTAGTGTCAGTTTCTTAATTACAGTAAAAATGCCGTTGAAATAGCCGTTTGGTATTAAGATACTATTACTGGTATTTAAATGACCTGTTATTCCCGTCTCCCCGAAAGTAACACTTTCATTGTGTTTTATCCGGTTCTTTATTATTCCTGCTCCAAATTCAATTTCATGATTTTTACCGGGTCGCAGCCTATTATCAAGCATGGCATTTAATTCACTTATATCTGAATCAATATCCCTGTCCATATCAAAAATGGTTCTGTCATTCTGTCCTTTTATGAGTTGCCTTACTTCACTGCTTTTGTTATTAAGATACGAATAGGCCAGGGTAAGGTTGCTGACTCCCCCTTCCCTCCATTTCTTTCCGTAAAACACTGAAGCTCCCTGCTGAATATTCTTTTCATCAAGCTCATTGAACAAATACTGGTTCAACTGATCTTCCTCAACCGAATAGGAAAAGTTATCTGCTCCGGCAAAGAGGCTAAGATAGTAATTGTCACCATTATCGTTTGTTCCTGACACTTTCAGATTCATATCCCTGAACACGTAATCGGGGTATACGTTCACATCCACATTACCGCCTGAACCGGGCTTTCTCGACCTGGTACTCAGGAGGCTCAGGTTTGTGGAATTATAAAGGTCATAATAAGTATGCCTGAAACCTGCGACCACCGAAGCCTTATTCACCAGGGGCACGCTCCCCAGGGCATTAACCGTCATATTGTTGATGCTTAATTTTAGTCCCGGCTTATTTATGTTACCATCCACCCCTGTTATATCAACTATTCCGCCTACCCTTTCTCCGTATTCCGGGCCAAAGCCGCCCTTCATCACTTTTATGTCTTTCGCTATATAAGGATTCACGGAACTTATATTATCATTGTAATTCCTCAGACCAAAAATTGTAAAACCATCAAACCTGACCTGGCTGTGTCCTTCATAACTGCCCCAGATTATCATGTCGCCCGATTGCTCACCTGCAGCCAGAATTCCGGGCTGAAGACGCAGGAGGTTAAAGACTGAATTATCGCCGTTCCCCGGGAGGTAAGAACTTACCTGATGATTCAGTCTGAGCACACCCGGGCTTGCACCGGCCTGGACGGATTTTTCTACCTGGTATTGTTTTATTACTATTTCTTCAATCTCAATCTTCGACGGCTCAAGCTTTATTACCCTGTTTATGCCATGATTTAATGTAGTGTCAAGCACATAAAAACCCAGGTAAGATATTTTCATGTCAAAAACACTGTCGCTAACCGAAGAAAAGGAAAAGTTGCCCTTGAAGTCTGTTACAATCCATTTACCGTTTATCGAGACATGTGAGAAAGGAAGGGCTTCAGACGTATGCCTGTCAATTACCCTTCCTGTTAATATATATCTTTGTTTTATTTCTTCAGCCCCTTCTTTTTGAGCCGGGTAAATAAGGTAAATATTACCTTTTTTTTCAAATTCGTAGCCTGTTCCCTTCAGGAGGAATATCAGAATCTCATCATAAGAACTAAAAGAACTGTCAACCTTCACCTTATATTTTGACAGTCCCCTGTCATCAAATGACAGCTCAATATCATAAGTATCCCTCAACCACGTAAGGACAATGTTAAGAGCTTCATTTTCAAACTCCGCTTTTATTTCCTGCCCGTACAATGGTATAAGGGAACAACTGACTATCAGGGATATCAGTAATGCCCTTATTGTGGATTCAATTTGCATTAATCACTACCCGGTATATATTTTCTCCTTCTCCAACAAAATCAATACCAAATGCTTTGCATACCAGGTTCATTACTTCATTTACATTCTGTTCCTTACTGAAATTACCGGTATATATAAGATCCAGGCTATCAGCTCCTTGAATGGTAATCCCGTACTGCCTGGCTATTTCATCAAAAACCCTTGTCACAGGTGTGGAGGTAAACCTGAAATACCCGTTTCTCCAGTCGCGGTCTGACGTTGCAGAAGGTTCTTCCCTTAAAACCGGTTCTCCCTTTCTGTCGAGTATGACTTTCTGGTTTGGTTCCAGTATCACTTCCTTACCTGATATGGCAGATCCAACCATAACTCTTCCTGTATAACAACTTACCTCGTAATCTCCCTTTCGCGAATAAATATTAAAGCTGGTGCCAAGAACACTTGTGGTGCCCGGATCTGAAATTACAGTGAATTCACTCCCCCTGCTTACTTCGAAATAAGCTTCACCTTCCGCCATTAATTCCCTCTTGAAAGTCCACCAGAGCGGCTTATATTTTACTGTTGTCTCGGCATTCAGAACCACTTCTGAGCCTTTAGGCAATAACAGGTTTACCATCTCCCCCGGGCCGGTGATAATAGTTGTTGAATAAAATCTCATGAAAAAAGCAGTCCCTGTCAGGAGTATAATAAGTGCTGCTGCACTGAGCCTTAATATATATGAGCTTAACGAAATTTTCCCGGCTGCCGGCAGTTCACCCATACGTGCCTGCATGCTGTTCCACACCTCTTCCCTGCTTTTTTCCCAGGGTATCCTTGATTGTGGCAGTCTGTCAAGCACATCCGGTTTCCGGAAACTCCTATTGTCCTTATTTATTTCGTTCTTTTTCATCCCTTATATTCCAGTGCATCACGTAAAAATGTCAATGCTTTATTCATTCTTTTCTCGACTGCTTTTACACTTATATTTAATCTTTCTGCTATTTCACTGTATTTTAAACCTTCATTCCTGCTCATCAGGAAGACCGATCTCTGGTTCTCCGGGAGTGCGGCCAGTGAGCTTTCATACTTTGCAGTCAGCTCGTCCAGCTCAGCCTGCTCTTCAGGTGAGTCCCCCAGGTAATCAAGCTCGATTGAATTCATATATCTTTGCTCAAGCTCCATTCTCCTGTACCTGCTTATAAACAGGTCGCCCGCCATCTTGTATATAAGGCTTTTTATCTTTCCGTTCCTGATTTCAAATTGTTTCTCCCACACCTGCATAAAAACCTCCTGGGCTATATCTGTCGCCAGTTCAGTGTCGCTGCAACGGTAATAAATATATGACCTGATGGAGTCAAAATATTTATCAAACAAGCCTTTGAATTCTTCCCGTGTCAAACTGTCAATTAACTTTTAGATTGTTTGAAATTAAGGGCACCACTGTAATGTTTTCCTCAAAATTACTAAAACATTGGTAACTCATTATACTCATGTGCTCATTTTTGTTTCACTTAATCAATCCATTAGTATACCGAACATGATCATTTTTACCCTACCCTGCTTTAAAAAATCTATGAATATTGTTATTGCTGCCCTCATTTACCTTATGATTGGTTCATTTTTACTATCTTTATTTTCACCTTGAACTCAACCAATTAAACCCTACCTGAAATGAAAAAAATCACCACCCTGTTAATAATCCCCATCCTGGTCCTTTCATGCACCAAATCAGAAAGATCAAAAACAATCTTTTCCATCACTGCCCATGATTCCGTCCTGGATAAATCCGAAGACGGACGCCTGCTGCTGTTTATCTCAAAGGAGGCCGAACCTGAGCCCCGCTACCAGAGCGGGGGTAAATACAGTTCCCAGCAGGTCTTCGGTCTTGATGTAGAGCAATGGACAGGGGAGGCACAAATTTTTGGCAGCGGTGTCTTCGGCTATCCCCTGGCTGACATGAAAGACCTTCCCCCGGGGGAATATTTTGTACAGGCCTTACTGCATAAATATGAAACTTTTACACTATTGACCGGACACAGCGTTAAGCTGCCTCTGAACCGCGGCGCAGGGCAAAATCTCAGGCGGGCACCGGGTAATCTCTACAGCAAACCTGTGAAGATTACCATTGATCCTTCAAAGAATAATACCATTGATATTGAATTAAGCCAGGTCAATCCCCCCATTGAGGCGCCTGAAGACACTGAATATATAAAGCATATCAGGATACAGAGTGATCTTTTATCGGAATTCTGGGGAAGACCGGTTTATCTTGGAGCGCATGTACTTATTCCCGAGGGCTTTGATGAGTACCCTGAAGCAAGATATCCCATTTGTATTTTTCACGGACACTACCCGCATGATCTTGGAGGCTTCCGCACTGAACCACCCGATGAAGATATGGAAGCCGATTACAGTGAACGTTTCAATATTCAGGCTTATAACAGGATACAACAACAGGAAGCCTATGACTTTTACAGGAAATGGATTTCAGATGATTTCCCCCGGATGCTTATCGTTGAGATACAACATTCAAACCCGTATTACGATGATTCATACGCCGTTAATTCAGCCAACCTCGGTCCTTACGGGGATGCCATCACCTACGAGTTGATCCCTTATATTGAAGAGCAGTTCAGGGGTATAGGCGAAGGATGGGCCCGCTTTCTGTATGGTGGCTCAACAGGTGGATGGGAAGCACTGGCAGTACAGGTTTTTTATCCCGACGAATATAACGGTTGTTTTGCCGCATGCCCCGATCCTATTGATTTCAGGGCCTATGAACTGATAAATATTTACGAAGATAAAAATGCCTACTATTATGAAGGTCCCTTTGCAAAACTTATAAGGCCCGGCAGGCGTAACTGGCTAGGGCATATAAGTTCATCGGTAATGGGAGAGAACCATCATGAGCTTGTCCTGGGTAATAAATCACGATCTGGAGGACAGTGGGATATCTGGGAAGCAGTATTCTCTCCAATGGGCGAGGATGGTTATCCGGAACGTATTTTTGATAAACTGACAGGGGAAATAAACCCTGAGGTTGCAGAATACTGGAAGAATAACTATGACCTGAGGTATATACTGGAACGCGACTGGGCAAGGCTGGGTCCAAAGCTGGAGGGGAAGATCCATATCTACTGCGGCGATATGGATAATTACTACCTGAACAATGCTGTATATCTTATGGAAGAATTCCTCGGGAGTACCACTGATCCCTATTACAGGGGCGAGGTTGATTACGGTGACAGGGCAGAGCATTGCTGGAACGGCGACCATAACCTGCCTAATTATATTTCCAGGCTGAGGTATAACGAAATGTACGTGCCTAAGATACTCAAGCGTATTGAAGAATCAGCACCTCCCGGGGCAGATCTCACCAGCTGGCGGTATTGAAAAGCGATGAGTTATGAGCGATGAAATATTGCCCGGTTCATAATTTATTTTCCCCTTTCGCTTCCCGGACGATTGCCTTTGCCAGCACATCATTGGCATCAATGATAGGGATATATTCAATGGCTTTCTCTTTTATTGCAAGTGGTATTTCAGAGCATCCCAATACAATTACCTGCGCTCCCTCATGTATCAGCATACGGAGGACCGTCAACAGGTCAACCCTGGCCCTCTCGCTTACAGGTTCTGACATTGCTTTTATGCCGTATTCCATATCATAAATTGCAGGGTGAACCATACTGAACTGAACATCCTCATCGGGATAAAGAGTCTGAAGACCTTCAGCCGACATGTAATCATCATAAACCCTGCTTTTAAAAACACCGTTTGTTCCCATTATGCCGACTTTCTCTACATCAGGATAGCTTTTTGATATATATTGTGACACTTCCCGGATCATATTTACCAGGGTACAGCCATCCCTTATAATCTCAATTACGGGATTAAGTATCTTTTGCACATGGGCGGTATTGCAGGGGATTCCAAAAACGCAGGCCCCAAGACTGTGCAATTTTTTAACTACCTCAGCTATTGCCTGTCCCGGGTTTTCATCAACTTCACCGAAAAAATATTCACTGCGGTCGAGTATCTTATCCGGCAGCGATAGCATGGCCACCGGTAAATGCTCCTGGTCCTTTACAGCCCCTGTATTGTCAGCAATCTTCCTGAGCAGGTCAATTCCCGCATAAGTTCCCATGCCTCCTACTACTCCAATAATTTTAGTCATATTCTTCAATCCTGTTATATTTTTGCATTATTTTCAAAACCTCATCCAGCGGAAGTTTTTCAACTTTATTTCCCTGATTGCCGGTCATTGTTTCAGCAGCAAAAAGCGAATTCAGTACCGCTTCCTCAGTAGCTTCAATAGCAGCCAGGAAAAGAGGTGAAACAGAGTCATTGTCAAGAAAGCTCCCCTCCCTGACAGGTGAGCCTTCCCGGCTGTCAATAAGGTTTTCCTCCGCAACGGAAAATGCTATAACATAATCGCCGCTGCCATTTGAGGCTATACCTCCTGTACGGGCAAGCCCCATAAATGCTCTTTTTGCAAGCCTCTCAAGGTTACGGGCATCCACAGGGGCATCTGTAGCCACAACAATCATACATGAACCGTCAGCCCCCCGGTTAATATTGCGGCTGAATGAAAAACGACCCAGCTCTTCACCCACGGGCACACCATCAATCTGCAATATGCCGCCGAAATTGGTCTGCACCAGCACACCCACCGTATACCCGCCAAGCGACTCAGGCAAAAGCCTCGATGATGTCCCAATGCCTCCTTTAAATCCGAAACATACAGTTCCCGTACCTGCACCAACATTACCTTCCTCAACCTCACCACCCACAGCATTCCTTATCGCATCAAGCACATGCTCCTCCTTAACATGCCTACCCCTTATATCATTGAGGAAGCCATCATTAGTCTCTCCTACAACTCCATTGACCGACCGCACGTTCTCATTACCGGCTTTGTTAATCGTATAGCTTATAAGTGCATCAAAGGCAACCGGCACACTCATGGTATTGGTTAATACAAGAGGTGTCTCAATATTCCCCAGCTCCCTTACCTGGCTTATCCCCGTCAGTTTGCCATAGCCATTGCCAGTATAAATTGCAGCGGGAACTTTAAGATTATAAATATTGCCATCATGAGGTAGAATGGCAGTAACACCCGTTCGTATATTCTCTCCTGAAATCAGCGTTGTATGTCCCACTCTGACCCCCCTGACATCCGTAATGGCGTTAAATTTCCCGCTTGGTAATACCCCGGGGGAAATACCGTAATCCCTTACCCTGATCTTTTGGGCGTATATGCACTGGTTTAATATCAGTGCCAGTAGAAGGGAAAAAATAATCCTCATATTATGATCTTACATTTTCGAATAACTAAATTAAACAAATATTAATTCAAATATTAATAAGATCAGGAATTTGTACATCAGAAAAATATTAAATAATTATTTAATATACGGTTGTTGTATATTTATATTATTTTCGTATATTTACATCATTATCGTAATATTAATATCAAATGGCAAGGGAAAGTAAAAAGCATAAGGATATTATCACGACAGCACGGGAGTTGTTCTGGAAACACGGCTTCAAGCGTATGTCCGTTGAAGAGATATGCCGAAAGGCCAATGTAAGCAAAATGACTTATTATAAGTACTTCCCCAATAAAATTGAACTGGCCAAAACAATGTTCAACAATGTCGTTGAAGAGGGAGAGAAGCAATTCAGGATGATCATGAAGGAAGATTCCACCGCTGCTGAGAAATTAGAAAAGATCATATTGCTGAAAATGGAGGGTACAAATAGTATAAGTCCTGAATTTCTTCAGGATTTTTATACCGGATCTGAGCCTGAGCTTAAAGCATTCGTGGAAGAAAGAACAAAAAAAACATGGGATCTGCTTATCAACGATTTTAAGGAGGCCCAGGAAGCAGGGATTTTTCGGAAGGATTTCAAACCTGAGTTTATGGTAATAATACAAAACATGCTTATCGGAATAATTGAAGATGAGAATATAACCGCTATGTTCGACACACGCCAGGAACTTATAATGGAATTTGTTAACCTGATAATATATGGTATAGCACCCAGGGAATAATTAATAAAATGAAAAAGCGTCTTAAAATACTGATCATTCCTCTTCTTTTCATTTCCTCCTTTATCGCGAAGGGGCAGGAAAAGCTGAACTTCAAGGGGCAGCTTTCGGCCTATACACTCCTGAACCCCTCCAATGAGCTGTCCTGGCAAAACGGGTTGCGTTATATACCACAGGTGAATTATCAATACAGCCTTTCCGATAAACACAGGATAGGCTTTGAAGCCTCGGCCAACCTCTATGGTAATGCAGCACTGGCACTTTTCGATTCCTCATATTTCAGCGGTGACATAAAACCGTATCGCTTCTGGGCAAGGTATTCGACCAATCAATTTGAATTACGCGCAGGGCTGCAAAAGATCAATTTTGGTTCAGCCTCCATCTTAAGGCCCCTGATGTGGTTTGACCAGATTGATCCACGCGACCCCCTCAAACTGACCGACGGAGTATGGGGTGTGCTTGCCCGCTACTATTTTTTAAATAATGCCAATATCTGGCTATGGGGGCTCTATGGTAATGAAAACCTGAAAGGATGGGAAACATTCAGTTCCGATAAGAAAATCCCTGAGTTCGGCGGACGTCTTCAGTCTCCTGTGCCGCATGGCGAAGCCGGCTTCTCCTATCACCACAGGATAGCCGACTGCAGCAGTCTGTCTGACTCATTCAATATTATAGGCAATGTCACGGAAAACCGTTTCGGTTTCGATGCTAAATTCGACATGAATATTGGCTGGTGGATTGAAGCCTCGTGGTCAGCTTATAATAAAGAAATCGGCATGTTTTCAAACCAGGAAATTATTAATCTCGGTGCCGACTATACCTTCAGTCTGGGAAATGGGCTTACTGTGATTTATGAACAGTTGATAGCTTCTCTTGATGAAAATCCTTTCGGTTTCGAAAATGTATCAACATTTTCATTATTGAACTTATCATACCCGCTGGGCCTGTTCGATAAAATCAGCGCCATTGTCTATTTCGACTGGGCAAATAATAAGGCATATAATTTTCTCAACTGGCAGAGGGTTTTCAATAAATACACCCTTTACCTTATGGCTTATATAAATCCAAAGGATTATAATATACCCACACCCGGATCAGATGATTTGCTGTATGCGGGCAGTGGTATACAGCTTATATTTGTCTTTAACCATTAAATAACATATACTTATATCAGTAATACAGAAAAAATGCACGACAATCTAATCATCAAAACAGAAAGACTTACCAAAAGGTTTCCGATGGGTAAGAGTGAGTTCACGGCACTTAAAGGTATTGATCTTAAACTCGGTGTTGGTGAGTTCACGGGCCTGATCGGGCCCAGCGGATCAGGTAAAACCACACTACTTAACATTATTGGCTCGCTGGACATCCCGTCAGAGGGCAAGGCCGTTGTTCTGGGACAATCAGTAGGAAATCTCAACGCCAGAGAGGCGGCCAGGCTTCGCAAGGAAAGCCTGGGATTTATTTTCCAGACATATAACCTGCTGCAGGTCCACACCGTCTATGAGAACGTTGAGCTCCCGCTTCTGCTGCTTAAATATGGCAGCGGGGAACGCAAAAAGATGGTACAGGATGCCCTGGAGTGGGTTGGTCTTACTGACAAAATAAAACAAAAACCACCTCAGCTGTCAGGAGGTGAATGCCAGAGGGTGGCAATTGCCCGCGCTATGGTCAAAAAACCTTCTCTTGTGCTTGCTGATGAGCCAACGGCTAATCTCGATGCTGCAAATTCTCATAACATATTACAAACCATGGAGAAGCTGAACCAGGAACTGAAAACAACTTTCCTCTTTGCCACACACGACGAAAAAGTGATAGCCTACCTGAAGAGGAAGATCTACCTCAGGGATGGAATGATTGATAAAATTGAACCAATAGCTGATGATAAGTGATGGGAGGCAAGCAGGAATTAAAAACTGCTTAAGAGATATTATCTGCTTTAACAGAATAAAAAAACAAAAGCGATGAAACTGGCAATTAAACTGGCATTTAAAAACCTCATAGGGGCAGGATTACGAACCTGGCTCAATGTGATTGTGCTGTCTTTCTCCTTTGTTATTATAATTGTAGTCAAAGGTTTTCTTGTCGGCTGGGACCGTCAGGCAAGGAACGACATGACTGCATGGGAAATAGGAAACGGACAGTACTGGCATGAAAATTATGACCCGTACGATGCATTTTCCCTGGAAGAATCACATGCACAAATACCTCCGGAGTTCACCCCCGAGATAGAACAGGGAAATATGGTTCCCGTTCTGATAATCCGGGGTACAATTTATCCCCGTGGCATGATGCAGCCGGTATTGATAAAGGGAATTGACCCGCGACAGAAGCTGCTGGAACTGCCTGCCCATAAACTTGACACTACGGTAGGAGCAATACCGGCAGTGATAGGCTCAAATATGGCAAGGGCAAATAAGCTGGAAAAAGGGGATTATGTAACTATCCGCTGGCGCGATGTAAACGGCACATTCGACGCTGCGGAAATTTGCATAACTGACATCTTCTCAACCAATGTACCCACAGTTGATGCCGGGCAGGTGTGGATACCCCTGGACAGCCTGCAATCAATGTTACTTATGCCCGGAGAGGCAACAACATTGACTTTCCTCGACAAGGAAAAATCAAGGGAGGAAACAGGAGAATGGAAACTGATGTCATATGAAGCCCTGGTTAGCGATATTGAGGAGATGATAAAGACAAAATCCGTTGGACAGTCAATCTTCTATGTTATACTGCTGATCCTTGCCCTGCTGGCTATCTTCGACACCCAGGTGCTGTCAATTTTCCGGCGTCAGAAAGAGATCGGAACTTATGTGGCTCTTGGCTATACCCGGGGCGAAGTGGTAGGTCTTTTTACCGTTGAGGGAGCCATGCATGCCATACTGGCAGTCTTTGTGGGAGCTATATACGGCATTCCTTTCCTGATTTGGTTTGCAAAAAAGGGAATATCACTGGGCCTGTCCTCATCAGACTATGGTTTTACCATAGCCGACACCATGTACCCGGCTTACAGCGCTGCTTTGATAATCGGGACTACCACACTGGTTCTTCTGGCCACAACAATAGTTAGTTACTGGCCCTCAAGGAAAATTGCTAAAATGAATCCAACAGAAGCTTTAAGGGGGAAATTACAATGATAAAATTTTTACTGAAAGGACTGTTACGCGACAGGAGCAGGAGCCTGCTCCCCCTGATAGTGGTAGCCATAGGAGTAATGCTGGCTGTGTTTATGCGTGGCTACATTAACGGCATTATGGTTGATATGATAGAACAAACCGCGCGCTTTAATACCGGCCATGTAAAGATAATGACAAAGGCCTATGCCGACAATATGGACCAGGCACCAAACGACCTGGCACTTACCGGAGTAAGTGAACTGGAAAAGAATCTTAAAAACGACTTCCCGGCTATGGACTGGGCAAGCCGTATCAAATTCGGCGGACTGATAGACGTGCCCGATGAAAATGGGGAAACAAAGAGTCAGGGTCCGGCCATGGGTATCGGGCTGGATCTTTTGTCCGGCAATTCAGATGAAGCAGAACGCCTTAATCTGGGCAGATCACTGGTAAGAGGCAGGCTGCCGGACGCCCGGGGCGAGGCATTGCTCAGCGAGGACTTCTCCCGTAAGCTGGATGTGGATCCGGGCAAGGATGTAACCCTTATCGGGTCAACCATGGACGGTGGTATGGCCATCTATAATTTCAGGGTGTCAGGAACAGTGCGTTTTGGCAATACAGGAATGGACAGGGGAACGATTATTGCCGACCTGCATGATGTGCAGGAGGCTCTTAATATGCATGATGCTGCAGGTGAAATACTTGGCTTTTTCGCCTCCGGATATTACGAGGATGAAACTGCAGCCCCTTTTATTAAAAGCTTTGAGGAAAAATACACGGATGAAAACGATGAATATTCACCGGTAATGCTGCGACTGAGGGATCAGGAAGGACTGTCATTATATGTTGATATGACAAAAAGCATGGGAGCTATCATTACCTTTATATTCATGGTTGCCATGTCCCTGGTGCTGTGGAACGCCGGCCTGCTTGGCGGATTACGCCGCTACGGGGAGATTGGCATAAGGCTGGCCATCGGTGAAGAAAAAGGACATATCTACAGGTTGATGATCATCGAATCCGTTATGATAGGATTTGCCGGCACTATTGTTGGAACAGCATTCGGACTTGGACTGTCGTGGCTGATGCAGACATACGGACTCGATATAAGCGAGTTTACAAAAAATGCCACAACGGGAATAATGATGCCCAATATTGTCAGGGCAAGGATAACTCCCCCCGATTTCTATATCGGCTTCATACCAGGCATACTCTCTACAGTAACAGGCACTATGCTTGCTGGTATAGGTATTTATAAAAGACAAACAGCCCGGCTGTTCAAGGAACTGGAAACTTAATAAGGATGTTCCTGCAATCGTTGTTTATAAAACGAACAGTAAAACGGCTAATCGATCTCATGAACGAACTTAACAATACTTATTAATGTATAAACAAACATACCAGTAAACTCAAATCAGATCCAAAAAATGAAAAATGTTGTAATAATATTATTATCCGTGATTTCCGTTGCTTCAGTAGCTCAGCCCACTGCAGATGAGATTATTGACAGGGTTGATAAAAACATGTCCGCGGAGAACCAGATATTTGAGTCACAAATGACAATTCACGGGAGACGTGCCAGCAGAACGATAACAGCAATATCATATACTGAGGGCGACAAAAAATCATTCACGGAATACCTCTCACCACCTCGTGAGCATGGCACAAAGATGCTTAAGCTCGAAGATCAGTTATGGATATATTCCCCTTCAACAGACAGAATAATACAG
>DRFJ01000060.1 GCA_011050615.1 Bacteroidota bacterium | reverse complement strand
CTGTATTCTGTCAGGTAACGACGTACCGTCTCACGGTTTATCCCTGATTCCCGGGATATTCTACGTTCTGAATAACCGTCCCGGTACCTGAGTAGGATAATTTTTTGCTTTGTACTCATTCTTGTCATTTTTTAGTCTTCCCTCATTTGTGAAAAATGAGTGAAGATAAGCATTGATAAGTGGTATGGTTTTCAACCGTTATATACAGGGGGTAGGTCCACTTTGTTCCTTCGGCTCTAAGTCATTACTTCCTGAAGCTCGATTATTCATCTCCATCTTTCATCTCTCTGTAAATCTCCACAGCACGTTCCGCCAGTACCCTTGTTGCATTGACAACCGGCAGATTGACACGATCAGGATTATAGGCCAGTGGTATTTCTGTGCAACCTAGTACAATCACTTCCGCTCCCAGGTCTGCAAGGTGCTGGCCTGCCATGGCCAGCAGGTCCTCGTTTAGCTGAGGATCAGTCTTTGATTTTATGCCGTAGACAGCCTTCATAACCAGGTTGATCTCTATGGAGTCGACCGGGGTAAGCACCTCAAAACCATTGGCTTCCAGTTCTTTATTATACAGCCCCGATTCTATGGTCCCGGTTGTTGCCAGCAAGCCGACTTTCTTAATACCAGGATAATTGCCGGCTACTTCATTTGCTGTTTCCCTTATCATGTGAATAATGGGAATATTAACGGCTGCCTGCATATAGTCATAAAAATAGTGAACTGTATTGCAGGGGATTGCTATAAATGATGCCCCGGCTGACTCCAGCTTCCTAACACTGAACCTCAGATAGGGTTTTATCAGGTTACCACCATCGGCTATCGATTCCATCCTGTCAGGAACTACGGGATTACTGAAAATCAGGGTGGGAATGTGCTCCTGATCCTTCTCGGCAGATGTAACTTCCAGGATCTGCCTGTACAGGTCAGCCGTTGCTTCCGGTCCCATTCCTCCGAAGATACCGAGAATAACCTCATTGCCCGGAGGAACTTTTCCTTCTTGAGTGTTACATCCGTATATTATAATAACCAGTGCTGCCAGATATATAATTTGTTTCATGCTTAAACAGATTTTGTTTATAGTTTTAAAGTAGTTTAGGGATTAGTGGATTGTTGAGTAATTGAATTGTTAAATAGGGTTGTTGAATCGCTCAACCGTTTAATCGTTGACCTCGTCCCGTTAACGGGGGACTCGGTTCAAAGGAGGATCCGTTCCAGCCAGAGATTCCGGACTCTTGAGTTAGTGACTTTCATCCCGATGACTTTCTTCCCTTTACGTACTATGTCTATCTTATTAATAAACCCGCTGTCTGAGATAAAAACATCTTCCTTCAGGTTCTCGAGTTCAAATTCCCCGTGCCTGGTCTGGTAGCCGTAGAGTCTCCCGTCTCTTATGTAGAATCTGTACTGTGTTTCAAGTTCCGGC
This sequence comes from Bacteroidota bacterium, assembly GCA_011050615.1. Classification (GTDB taxonomy): domain Bacteria; phylum Bacteroidota; class Bacteroidia; order Bacteroidales; family VadinHA17; genus UBA9300. The sequence continues at coordinate 17,303 of DRFJ01000060.1, read as the reverse complement.
GACCAGTATTTACCTGCTATTCCCTCGAGATACTTATCTGTGATAAGGAATTTAACTGTTTTTGTTCCTTTCCTGGACTGTCCTCCGCTATGGATTATTATGGATGCCGGCGATGTATCGATCATACTTATCTTAATATCTCTCTCATTATTGAACAGAACAGTATCACTAGCTGTATAAATTTCTGTTTTCCTGCCTCCAGTATACTGGCAGTAAAGCGTGTCGTTTTCAAATAAAATTTCAAATAGTCTGGTGTCAAGATCTTCTATTTCGTATGCGCCGAAAAATTTATCAAGTGAAGCCGGGTCCACAGACATGACTTCATATTTAACGGCAGGTTTTTCTTCTTTCTCTTTTTCCAGGAGTATATCGGATATACTGTTTATTTTTCCTGTTACATCTGATGAAGAGAAATTTGAAAGTACCACAATTTCAGTCTGGTGCTCAGGGAAAGTACAGGCATATGACCTGAAACCACCTATGGATCCACTATGGGAGATACGTTTCTCATCTTTATAATCATTTATTATCACACCAAAGGCATAATCATTTGGTTTACCGTTATTAAAGGGATCCAGGGTCAGCATCATTGAAAAGGCTTCCTGCCATCCTTCAGGCGAATCATAATAATACCTCATCCATTTGAGCAGGTCAGCTGCTGTTGAATGAATGTTCCCTGAACCGGTATATGCCCAGTATTCTATTTCCCTTACAAAGCCCCTGTTATATGATCCATTATAAGATGTGGCGTAATTATGAGCCACCCTATTGTATTTATCCTCAACATAGGTATCATATAAACCTAGAGGCTTGAATATCTCTTTCTTCATCCAGTCCGCATACTTCTCGCCCGTAATCTTTTCAATTATTATGGCAGATAATATGTAACCTGTATTACAGTACAAATATTCAGACCCGGGTTCAAAGTTCAGATCCTGTTGCCTGGTCATGAACCTGAGCAGGTCGTCGTTATTTTTCATATCATCGTCCCTCCAGCCTGCCAGGGCAAGCAGGGTATGGAGGCTTCGCAAACCGCTGGTATGATGCAGCATATGCCGGAATGTAATTTTATGGCCAAAATCCGGAAGTTCAGGCAAATATTGCCTGATATCATCATCTACAGAAAGGTTCCCCTCTATGTGGAGTTTAACGATGCCCAGGGCTGTAAACTGTTTTGAGACTGAGGCTATATTGAATTTTGTTGCGTAAGTGTTAGGCACCAGGTATTCCATACTGGCCAGGCCGTATGCCTTCGAAAGTACAGGTTTGCCATCAACTGCAATACCTACAGTGCCCCCGGGGTGATTTGGACGGTTCCATTCAAGGAAGAGACTATCAATAGCTTTAAGTTTGTCCTCAGGGATCTGAGCAGTGGAAAATAACGGGAGAATGAGGAGAAGGATTGTCAGGGGGGTGAGGTGTTTCATTTGTTTAGATGTTTAGTGGTTGTTGAATCATTAAATCGTTAAATTAATTCATAATTGCCGGCTCCCACCTGCCACAATAACCAGCTGCTCGGTTTATAATTCATCTCTCAGTATGATTCCCGTGTGGCCTGTCAGGATGTATTCAAACTGCGAGGGATCCGGCAGTTTCTTCAGTGATTCGATCTGTATTTCCGTATCCATGTTTATCATGTCAAAAAAATTACTGTATTTCCCGTCCTGAATGATGAGGTTGTCTCCTGTCAGAAGGTAGTCATCATTTACAATAAAACAGCAGGAACCAGGAGTATGGCCCGGTGTGTGCAGTACCCTGACAAGAAAAACGTTTATATTAAGAACTTCGTCTGACCTTATAAGGTTATAATCCTTATTCCTCCATTTTGATTTAAACACAAACCGTGCTGTTTTACCGGTCACCATTTGCTCTTCTTCCTCATGCATGAATACCTTGGCATTTTCAAATGCATTAAGTCCTCCTGCATGGTCAGGATCGGAATGGGTCAGGACAACAGTAAGAATATCATCAGGATTTATTTCAAGCCTGGTCAATTCTTCGATGACTCTTTTCTTGTTTATTCCTGCATCTATCATCATATACCCGTCATAGCCCTTGAAGATATAGGCATTAACGTACTTATCCCTGATACAAAAGACCGTGTCGTTAATAGCCTGTGTTTCTGCAGGGCTCATTTGTTTCAGCGCGTATGAGTACCTGAGAATCATTATAATTACAAAAACGAGAAAGATTCCGGCAACCACTGCCATTACTGCTAATGTGCGTTTGAGGGTTTTATTCATGAGATGTCTTATTCAAAGGCAAAAGATAAAAGTAAAAAAGAAAAACAACAAACGATAAGCGACAAACGACAAAAGTACCATTATTCCAATATTTTATTGTTCCATAACTTTAATAATTAACAACTTAGCAATTAGGCTTCAGGTGAATGTTGAAAAATACAACATGTGATGAATAAATATACATATCTTCTAAAGCACTGAAAAAAAGACTACTCACACCCGGGTATGTTTAAAAGTGTTGAAAAACACCACAACAAAAATGTTTTTATAACCTTGCCGGGTTTGTATAACAAACAGATAAACAGATAGATGCGGACTTTGGCACTATAATTGGCATGGCATAATTGAGTGAAAGAATACATAGTCACTAAAGAATTAAATAAATACAAAAGCCAATAATCATGAAAAAGTTAATTGTTTTAATCGTTTTCGTGGCACTTATGTCAGCATTGAATATGAATGGCATAAATGTGTCACCGTCATATGCACAATCTCCCGGAGATACGGTGCATTTAATTATCAGTCCTGAATTATCTGAACTGGTAGCAATGTGGATTACGAAATACTCAACCGCAAATCCTGATGCCGTAATAAAGGGTTCAGATATAGAAAACGGGCGTGGTATAAATGATCTTAAAAAGGAGGGGACACTGGGTATAGTAACTGAGGAATACCTTCGTTCTCTTGACAGAGCTTCATTATGGACCATGGTTGTTGCAAGGGATGTAATTGTTCCTGTAATCAGCTCCAAGAATCCATTCAGCGAAAAGATAAATACACGGGGCATATCGCCTGGACAGTTTTCTGGTATTTATACTGAGCCTGGCATGCTTACGTGGGGCAAAGTCCTGGATACCGGGGATAACACAACCGTTAATTGTTATTGCCTGGATGATGAGGCACTTAAATTTTCTCTTTCTCAGTTCCTGCAGGCCGAAAACCTGCGAAGCAATATTAAGAAAGTGAATGACAACAGTGAACTGATCGAGCATATAAAGAATGATAAATATGCAATTGGTTTCTGCAGGCTTTCCGGGATAATTGATTTTGAGAAGCACAGTATAGCAGAAGGCGTACAGATTGTGCCTGTTGATGTAAACGGGAATGGTATCCTGGAACATAATGAGAACATTTATTCATGTCTTAATGATTTTACAAGGGGCGTTTGGATAGGCAAATACCCGGGTTCACTTTGCAGGAATATACATATTGTGTCATCTGAAGCACCTGTCGACGTTAAGGAAAAAGGCTTTATCAGCTGGGTTCTTTCGGGAGGGCAGGCTTATATATCAGAAGCTGGTTTTTCCGAGCTTATACCCGGTGAGAGACAACCTAAGATACAGGCTTTAAACGCGGCTGATGTGGTTCTTGTTAAGAGCAAAGAGCAACCGGTAAAGGCAGCTGTCATATTATTTATAGCCGGAACAGTCCTGCTGGCAGGATTCCTAATCTTCCTGGTGGTGAAGCTTGTTAAGGCTTCAGCAAAAGAGCCGGAAGCTGCATTCAGCAATGAATCTTCTGTCTTTAATGAAGATTCTGTAACAGCTCCGGCCGGATTATTCTATGATAAAACGCATACCTGGGTTTTTATGGAGAAAGACGGCAAGGTTAAAGTGGGAATAGATGATTTTCTTCAGCATGTAACAGGTAAGGTAACAAAAATCAAAATGAAAGAACCCGGGCTGAAGATAAAAAAAGGTGAAACCGTTATCAGCCTTGTTCAGAATGGCAAACAGCTCGATATATATTCACCTGTATCAGGTCGTATAACTGAGACCAACCATGAACTAGCCGTTAACGCATCAGTGTTAAATAATTCACCGTACTCCGAAGGATGGATTTATACCATTGAACCTGATAACTGGCTGAAAGAAACAAGTAAATATTTCATGGTGGATAATTACCGCCAGTGGTTAAAAACTGAATTTACAAGGTTAAAAGATTTTATTGCAGGGGCTGTAAGGTTGAATGATCTGAATTATTACCAGGTTGTACTGCAGGATGGCGGTGAAATAAAAGACAGGGTAATGGAGAATTTCGGCCCGAATGTATGGGAGGAATTCCAGAGGGGGTTTATTGATCCTGCCGTATTAGAATGAATAAACAGATTTAAAATAGATAGTTACACCAAATAAATTTTAAAAGTTATGAGTATAAACAGAAGAAACTTTCTGAAAGCATTGGGCCTGACCGGTGTCGCTGTGGGAACCGGGAAAAAACTGAATGCTGCAGCTGCCGTGAAAAAGGACAATGATAAAGAGTTTTATGCCATTCTGTATGATTCGACGCTCTGTGCAGGATGCCAGGGTTGCGAATGGGAATGTGCCCTGGAACACGGCCTGCCGGACCCCGATCTTGAGGATATCCCGGAGGTTGGCAAAATCAGGAAAACAAATGAGACAAGAAGAACGGTCATTAACGTCTTTTCAACATCAAAAGGAGAAGTATATGTAAAAAATTCCTGCAAGCATTGTAATCAGCCTGCTTGCGCAACGGCCTGCCTGACCAAGGCGATGTACAAGACGGAGGATGGTCCTGTGATCTGGAGGGATGAAAAGTGTATGGGTTGCCGTTATTGTATGGTTTCCTGTCCCTATGATGTTCCAAAATTCGAATATCACAGTTCTAATCCGGATATAGTTAAGTGCGATATGTGCTGGGACAGGGTAAAGGAAGGAAAATTACCTGCCTGTGTTGAAGGTTGCCCTGCCGGTGCACTGACATTTGGAACAAGGAGGGAAATGATAGCAGAGGCACGCAAAAGAATCAATGATAACCCCGATCAGTATTATGATCATATTTATGGTGAGTATGAGGCTGGTGGCACCAGCGTATTATATCTTTCACCCGTTCCCTTTGAGGAAATTGGTTTCAATACCAGTGTGATGAACAAGCCATATCCTGAACTGACAAGGGGCTTCCTCTACAGTGTTCCTGCAATCTTTGTTCTTTGGCCGGCAATACTGCTGGGGATAAATAAAGCAACCAGTCGTAGTAACAATCAAATTGAAGAAGAAAATGAGTAATACTGATATTGCACTTAACAGAGAGAATGGCAGGAAATCGGTATGGAGTTTCCTGGCAAGTGAATTCAAGCCTAAAGGGAAATTATTCACACCTTTTAATCTTATTTCCATACCTGTAATAATAACCGGTGTCATACTTATTGTTATACGTTTTGCTAAAGGACTCGGTGCTGTTACCAATCTCAGCCAGGAGACTCCCTGGGGCTTATGGATTGGCTTTGATGTGGTTACAGGAGTCGCATTTGCCGGTGGTGCCTATGTGGTCACCTTCATGGTATATATACTAAACCTAAAAAAATACCATACGATTGTGAGGGTAACGGTTCTGAACGGCTTCCTGGCCTACGTATTTTATGCCGGAGCCCTTCTGTTGGACCTGGGTAAGCCATGGAATGTGATAAATCCTATAATTGGCAACAGTTTTGGCGTCAGTTCGGTACTGTTCCTGGTAGCCTGGCACTTCCTCCTGTATATGATAGCGGAGCTGATTGAATTTTCTCCGGCCATTGCTGAATGGCTGGGAGCGAAACGGGCCCGTAAAATACTGTCTGGGATGACACTTGGAGCGGTTATACTGGGTATTACCCTGTCAACCCTGCACCAGTCAGGACTTGGAGCCCTCTATCTTACGGCACGGGAGAAAATCCATCCGCTGTGGTATTCAGAGTGGATCCCGATACTCTTCTTTATCTCAAGTATTTTTGCCGGACTGTCAATGGTGATTTTCGAGGGCTCGATAAGCTACAAGGTCTTTTCAGACCAGATAAGTGAAAAAGACCATAAATCACATCATGATATTATCCATAGTCTGGCCAAAATATGTGCGGTAACCCTCTTCGTTTATTTCTTTATGCATGTTCTCAATTTTGTACATGGTAAAAACTATGAATTTCTGGGTACAAGAATGGGACACTGGTACCTTGTGGAAGTTATCGGTTTTGTACTCTTGCCCCTGGTGCTCTTCTTCCATAGTTACCGCAGGAGAAATTTGTTACTGGTTAAGATTGCAGCCGTGTTAACAATGCTCGGTGTTATAGTAAACCGTATGAATGTTACAATTATTGGCTACAATTGGGATGCCCCTGTGCAATACTACCCGACATGGAAAGAAATTGTTGTTACCCTTGCGATAATATCCATTGAAATATGGGTTTTCAGATGGGTCATTAACCGCATGCCTGTATTACGCGAAGCCCCTTCATGGGCAAAAGATTAAACTAATAACAAAAATATATTGAGATGGACGGATTTACTTACACTAATATTTTTGATACGAAGGGTATAGAATACCTGGTTGTAATCGCTTTCCTGATATTGATCATACCTTTTTGGAGGGCTCTGAATAAACCCCTCAGGGTCAGAGAAGCCATCAGTGAAACGCTTGGAATACTTAATGCTGCTGTCCTGAGGATCCCTGAGGGATTATTCTACAGCAGGAATCATGTATGGACACACCTGGAACGTTCGGGTAAAGTCAGCCTGGGACTGGATGATATGCTGATGCATATAACGGGCAGGGTTGAACTGAAAAATTTCAGGAAACCCGGAGAGAGAATCAGTAAGGGTGATCTTATAGCTGAAATAACCCAGGATGGAAAGCAGCTGAAAATAGCCTCACCAGTTTCAGGGGAGATACGTGATGTTAATGAACTTGTAAGCTCAGAACCTGAAGTTTTGAACGAAGATCCTTATGGAAGGGGATGGCTGTATAAAATAAAGCCTGATAAATGGACAGAAGAGACAGCTGATCATGTCGTTGCCGGAGATGCGAAGAAGTGGTCAGAGAGAGAACTCCTGAAATTCAAGGATTTCGTGGCTCATTCCCTGCAAAGACATTATCCTGAAACTTCAATGGTAATCTTACAGGAAGGTGGTGAACTAACCGACCATCCCCTTGCCGGTATGCCGGAAGAAGTATGGAAAGATTTTCAGGACGGCTTCCTGACGGTTTAAGTTTAAAATAAAGAGTTTTTTATAGTGTATTGACTTCCTTTTTTATAAATTAGAAGTTTATAAAAAGCTCAGGAAAAGAGGTGCGGGCATGGAGGCCGGATTCAGATGGTCTCCATGCTTCATGCACTTCAGTAGGATGGGTTGATCGATACTTTTTATGCTGACTGTAAAATGAAGGAAAAGATCAAGAGATTCTTCAGGAATATTGCCAACCTGAACCTGTTTAAAGAGTATGTGCGCTTCAAGTCCACTATATACGGACGCGTAGTATTTATTATAACGGGATCATTCGTTGTTCTGTTTATTGTGTTCAATATAATTTTCAGATCTGTCTATGTCGATTTTTTTAATACCACCGTAAAACAGAGCGGTGATAATATAAGCTCACTCGTGGAAGGCTCGCTGTATTATTCAATGCTTGAGAATGATAAAGCCATGCTGCAGCGAACCCTCGATATAATAAGCACAATGGCGAATATCGACGAGGTGAATATGTATAACGATAAAGACAGCCTTGCATTTACTTCACTATCAGCAAATCCCGAACTGGGTATAGATCCCAATTGCCGAAATTGCCATGATGATTTCTCAACGATGTTTCCTGAAAAGGAAAAGGCTTACAGGATAATTGGCGATACCGCAGACTGCAGCGTGATGCAGGCCGGAGAGAATACCAGACAACTTTTAATAAGGAAGCCAATACTCAACGAGAAATCATGTTATACAGCGGCCTGTCACTTCCATGAGAAAGATGATGAGGTGCTCGGTTCCCTTATCATTAAACTGCCCCTTGGAGATCTTGATGCAGTGGTGGATAAATCATCAAGTGATTTCCTTATCCTGGCCATGGTTATTATTATATTGATGGTTACATTTCTTATTGTTTTTACCCGTAAAAGAATTAAAGATCCGCTGAATGCGATCATAAGTGCCAGCGAGGCTGTTTCAAAGGGGGATACCAGCATAAGACTTGAAATGAAGCCCAAACTGCTTGACGATATGAGGAAGGTTTCAGTAGCCTTCAATAATATGCTTGACAATATTGCATCTGCAACAGATGAGTTGCAAAACTGGTCGCATCAACTGGAATATAAGGTGCAGAAAAAAACAGAAGAATTATCGGAAGTACAGAACGAGCTGATACATGTGGAACGAATTGCATCCCTGGGCAAATTATCCTCATCAGTGGCTCATGAAATCAATAATCCCCTTTCCGGAATACTGGTATATACCAAGCTGGTTCATAAATTCTTAAATAATGCCGATTATTATCATCCCAAAAAGGATGCAATGCTAAAACATCTCAGGTTCATTGAATCGGAAACAAAACGATGCGGGGAAATAGTTAAGGGACTGCTTGATTTCTCAAGGAAAGACCAGGATAGTTTTGAAATGAAAAAGCTTCATGATGTACTGGAAGCAACCTGCAACCTGATAACTCATTCAGCAAAAATAGCCAATATTAAACTGGTAAAGGATTTCAGGGCAGATGAGGACCTGGTATTTTGCAGCCCTAACCAGATTAAGCAGGCATGTTTTGCCATTTTAGTGAATGCTGCTGAAGCAATCAGGGAGAACGGTGAGATAATTGTCAGAACCATAAATGAAGAAGATGATAAAATAAAGATAGAAATTTCTGATAACGGCACGGGTATAACTGCCGAAGATCTTCCACATATATTTGAACCCTTCTATACTACCAAAAGAGATACCAGCGGATTAGGACTCGGACTTTCAATCGTACATGGTATAATACAGAACCACAAGGGCAAGGTGGAGGTGGATTCAAAGGTGGGAAAGGGAACAACAATATCAATAATATTACCTCTGACGAGGGAATAAACTAATATGTTATGACTGAAAAGAAAGTATCAATACTGGTGGTTGATGATGAGGAATCAGTGAGGGATTCCCTCTATAACTGGTTTATTGATGACGGCTATGCCGTTGAATGTGCAGAGAATGCCAAGCAAGCTCTCACTATGCTTGAAGCAAGGGATTTTGATATTATCCTGGCTGATATTAAAATGCCCGGGATGGACGGGATGGAAATGCACCGGCGCATAAAAATCCTTAAAAAAGAGCCAATCTTTATTATTATGACTGCTTTTGCATCGGTTGATACGGCAGTGCAGGCATTGAAAAATGGAGCCTATGATTATGTTACCAAGCCTTTTGACCCTGATGACCTGTCTCACCTGATAAGGAATGCAGCATCACACGTTACACTTGAGGCAGAAAATAAAAGCCTTAAAGACCGTATTACTACCCTTGAGGATGTTGACGACCTGATCGGGGAGAGTGAAGCAATGCAACAGGTGCTCAGGGAAGTGGAAAGCGTTGCCCAGTCAAACTCTTCTGTTATAGTAACAGGGGAGAGCGGTACGGGCAAAGAGCTTATAGCCAGGGCAATACATGCCAATTCGCCGAGAAAGTACTTCCCTCTCATAAGCGTTCACTGTGGCGCACTCTCGGAAAGCCTCCTTGAAAGTGAACTTTTCGGACATGAAAAAGGTGCATTTACAGGGGCAACTTTTAACAGGAAGGGCAGGTTTGAAATGGCTGACGGTGGAACAATATTCCTTGATGAAATAGGTACTATATCACCAAAAATGCAGATTGAACTCTTGCGTGTACTTGAAACAAGGTCTTTTGTGAGAGTGGGAGGGAATAAGGAAATAAGTTCCGATTTCAGGGTCATATGTGCTACAAACAGGGATTTAAAAAGCATGGTTGACAACGGGACTTTCAGAGAGGATCTTTATTACCGGCTGAATGTGGTAAATATCAGGATACCTCCCCTCAGGGAAAGAGTGGAAGATATTCCTTTACTGATAAATCATTTTATAAGGAAATATTGTAAATCAATGAGCAGGGACCTTATAGCCGTTGAACCAGCCGCCCTCAAACACCTGCAGGAACTGGAGTATCCGGGTAATGTCAGAGAACTGGAAAATATGATTGAAAGAGCAATAGTTATTGGAAATGGTAAAGAAATACGGCTGAACGACCTGCCGATGGGCAAAGAAGTAATGAGTAGCTCTATTGAAAGCCTGGATGATCTTGAGAGAAAGCATATATCATCGATACTCGATAAGTATAACTGGAACATATCACGTGCATCAAAAGCCCTGAATGTAGACAGGGCAACTTTATATAACAAGATAAAAAAATATGACCTGAAGAAAGGATCCCGGTAAATCCTCAGGGATATTTCTTCTTGATGCTGAATAATTGTAAGTCAACATACAATTCTTAACTGGAGCTTATTGGAAAGAAAAAAAATAATATTGATTTTATGCGGACATTTTGAACAAAGTGTTATAGACAGAATCTCAGCAGATATATTGAATTTTTTCTACTTCCCTCTCGAAGTGAAGGAATGTACCCTTAACCTCACCAGTTTCTATAATCCTACCCGGAGACAGTACGATGCGAATCTTTTAATCAATGCTGTATCTGAGCTTTCATCTCCCGATGCAATAAAAACAATATCCCTTTTTCGAGTTGACCTGTTTATCCCCATCCTTACCTATGTTTTCGGGCAATCAATGCTTAACGGGAGTACAGGTATTGTATCACTCTATCGACTAAGAAATGAACTGTATGGGCTTGAACAGGATAATCACTTACTTATAGAACGGTTCAGAAAAGTTATCATACATGAACTTGGCCATGCCTTCGGTCTTATCCATTGTCATAACCCCGTTTGCATAATGCGCTCGAGCACATACGTGGAAGATCTCGACCAGAAAGAAATGGATTTCTGTATGAAATGCCGGACAGAGTTGGATAAGCGACTGGACATCAACAGTATATAAGAATAATCGCGGGATTGTCCGGAATTTTTCCCTTACCGGTCATATTTGAATATCCTTTTTGTTTATTATTTTTGAGCCTGGCGGGATTAATTCACGGCAAAACATGGTCTAAAATATACTATGAATATTAAACCACTGTATAAATCTGGCAATAAGGTCCTGGTAGGCCTTGATGAAGACTTCAGGGAAGTATGCCTGATGGATGGCCTTGTGATGATTGTTGACCTGGACAGTAAAGTGGTTATACACCCCCCATGGAGCGGTCAGAAAATCCTGATGAAGGGTGACTATGTTCCTATTATGACCCATCAGAAAAACAAGTACAGGCAAAAAATAAGGAAAGTACTCAGGAAAAGAAAGATAGCTGAAATAGAGAAGCAACTAAGAGGTCCCTCTGAAGAAGCAATTGACTCTCTTATCTGGAAGCCTGAGCGCTTTGAAAAAAGTAATTACTGATCCTGAGCTGAATAAGTTTTTCTCAAAGCCTGGTTACGGTAAATAAACAGTAATTAACCCAACTATAAGGCATAGTCAAGTGCTCTTATCAACCTGTCAGCCTCATCCAGGCTGTTATAATGCACCATGGATATCCTTACCACACCGTTTTGTTTGTGTAAACCAAGGTCGTTAATAAGCCTGTAGGCGTAGAAGTGCCCCCATCGTATTGCAACCTTATCCTCATCAGTTTTAAGCGTTATCTCTCTGCTATCACGGTTTTTCTGTACGAAAGCTATTGTTGGTACACGTATATCAGCATTATATTCTACAGGGCCAATAATTTTAATATCATTTCGGGCATTCAGGTAGTCAAGGACTTTCCTGGATAATCCTTCCTCATGCCCGGCTATCAGACTATATATATATTTAAATCTTTCCTTCCGGTTATTTTCACCTTTATACCCATGTTTATCAGCCAGATCAGCAAAATAATCAGGAAGTGCACTCAGTCCGTGGCAAAACTCAAAATTGTAATTTCCCGGCTGAAATTTATACGGAGGCTCCCTTATAAAGAAATGGTTAAAGCCCGGCAGGGCATTTAGAATATCCATTTTGCCATACATCATTGCATAATGGGGCCCGTATGTCTTGTAAAAACTGAAAACAATAAAGTCGACATCAGTTTCCTTTACGTCAATCAGGCGATGCGGAGTATATGCTACCGCATCAACGCATACCAGTGCTCCGTACTTATGTGCTGTTCGTGTGAATTCCTTTACCGGGTTGAGCATCCCCAGCACATTGGAAGCTGCAGTGAAAGCCACCAGTTTCGTCTTTTTCGTCAGCAGGTCCTCAAGGTCTTCCTTTTCCAGTGCAAGAGTGTCCGGATTCAGCCTCCATTCTTTAATCTTAAATCCATAATTTGCAAGGTCTCTCCATGCTCCTATGTTGGCTTCATGGTCGCAATTGGTTACTATTATCTCATCCCCGTCCCTCAGTATGCGCCTGAAATTATCTGCCAGTATCCTTACTAGCAGTGAGGTTGATGATCCCATGATTAATTCTTTCGGATCGTCTGCATTTATCCACTCTGCAAGCTTCCTGTGCGCTTCATCGTGCCTTTCCCTGGCAAGCACAGAGTGAGGGTAGGAGCCATCCAGCTGCACGTTTGAAGTATAGAAATGTTCGTTTATCCTGTCAACAACCGGTCTGGCTATCTGTGAGCCACCGGCATTGTCAAAAAGTACCCAGTCGGTTTCGAGTCCCGGGAACTGTGATCTGATGTATTCCAGGTTTAGCATTTTTTTAATTATTTATTTCAAGTTTAATGTTTCAAGTTTCAGGTTCAAACCCTCAACCCACTCTCAAGCCATACCTTAGTCTTTATATCTGGTCTCTCTCTTCCTCATTCTCAAAGAGATTCCATTCGGGAGGATCAAGGCCCAGGAGGTGTTTGACAAAGAAATCCCTGCGCTTGTGTTCACCATAATCTCCGCCGCTTGAGTGCTTCATGCCGGGGACAAAGAGATAGTCAAAATCCTTGTTGGCTTTAATCAGGGCATCAACCACCTGCACTGTTGAAGCAGGGTCGACGTTATCATCCATCTCCCCGTTTATTAACAGAAGCTTGCCTTCAAGCCTGTGGGCATTCTCAACATTTGACGATTCGGCATATTCAGGGCCAACAGGCCATCCCATCCACTGTTCATTCCACCAGATCTTATCCATACGGTTATCATGGCAGCCACAGGATGACACTCCCACCTTATAAAACTCCGGGTGGAAAAGCAGGGCTCCTGTTGAGTTCTGGCCACCGGCCGATGTACCGTAAATACCCACCCGGGAAATATCCATCTCAGGATATTTTTCAGCTGCTGCCTTTATCCATAATATCCTGTCGGGGAAGCCTGCATCCTTGATATTTTTACAACAAACATCATGAAAGGCCTTAGACCTGTTTGATGTGCCCATTCCATCTATCTGCACCAGGATAAATCCCAGTTCAGCAAGCGAGTGCATGTTGCCCAGATATGGCCTGAATGATTTAGGCACAAAGCTGTTGTGCGGACCGGCATAGATATATTCAATCACAGGATATTTTTTTGATGGATCGAAGTCAAGAGGCCTGATAATTATTCCCCAGATATCAGTTTCGTTGTCTCTTCCCTTTGCGACAAATACCTCGGGAGCCTTCCATCCCGATGCTTCCAGCTCTGAAATATCAGCTTCTTCCAGCTTCATTACTTCAGCACCGGTCAGAGTTTTTCTCAAAACCGCAACAGGAGGACTTTCAACAGTTGACCAGGTATCAACAAAATATTTTTTGTCAGGCGAGAACCGGGCTTTATGATTTCCATGTCCTTCAGTAAGCCTACGCATGCCTGATCCGTCAAAATTCACTGTATAATAATGTATGAAATAAGGATCACCTTCTTCCTTACCGCTTGCCATGAATATTATCTGCCTGTTGAGTGTATCAACATATTCTACATCCCTGACCACCCATTCTCCTTTTGTAATCTGGTTCTTCACCCTGCCGCTTACTCCATCGTAGAGGTACAGATGGTTCCATCCATCCCTTTCGGAAGCCCAGATAATTTCCTTTCCGTCATCCACATCATAGCGGTATCTTTTGCCGCTGTAATCAATAAATGTTTCCGCTTCCTCATTTATTATAATTTTTTGTTCTCCTGTTTCAGAATTGATATTTATAAGACGGTAGACCTGGTGGCCTCTCTGATTGTATTCGTATGTCAGTGATTTACTGTCCCCGCTCCACCTGTATCTGCCAACTGAATACTGGTTTGGTATAATTGATTCATTTACCTTTATATGCTTTTTTGAGATGATGTCAAATATCTGGGGATAATGCTGCGGCAGTGCATCTCCTGGTTTAGTATATTCATAAGAATGATGTTTTGGCTGGATCTGGTCATCGGGTGATGATTCTATATAATGAATGATATGTTTCTCGGCAGGCTTCACCCTGTAGGCCATAATCTTTTTTGAGTCGGGCGACCATTCCATATAAGAAGAATAGTACGAGCCAATTCCGCCGTCATGGCTGAGCCTGAATTCTTCCCCGGTTTTTTTATCTCTGATATGCAGGTTATAATCCTCAATATATGCTTCCCATTTATTATCGGGAGAAGCAACGGGGTCGTTGGACAGTTTATCCCTGCTGCCCCACACCCAGCCTCTGCTTCCTCTTTGCCTGTCTCTTTGCCTTTCCCCGCTTTCCAGTTTATAGGATGGAAGTTTGCATGTCCATTCAACCTCATTCCAGATAAAAGTAAAGCTCTTCAGGTCTTCGTTGAAAGTCACCATCCTGACGGGCAGATTACTTGGTTCGATTATTGTATCTGCAATTTCCGACATCTCCCTGGCGAGTTTTTTCGTGCTGAAAGCTTCCTTCTTGCTTTTCTTCGCGGGGTCAACAATAATATATTCAGTACCCGAAGGCGTTTGATTTTCATAGGTAAAAACGTTTGTTTCACCTGCCCATGACGGGCTGACATTACCATACCACATCCTGTCTCTGAATTTTTCAGCCAGGCTGTCAGCTCTCTTATAATCTGCCACGCTTACCTGTGATACGATAGACACTGATATTAATAGCATGATAAATGATAGTGCAATCACTCTTGATAAACTCTTATTCATATTTTCATCTTTTTTGGCTTATTCAAAAATAAGTTATTTTTACTGTATCACCGTATTTAGCCAGGTATGTTGTTTAGCTATAAAAAATTATAAAATGTCTTACCTAATTATAAATATATCTCTTGTCTTTTTTATCCTGATTATTGGGATAGCCCTTTATAATTCCCTGGTAAGGAAGAAGAATGATGTTGAGAATGCTTTCGCTTCAATAATGAATTTCCGGAGAAGAATACTTTAAAAATACCCGACGCAGAGAGGGAAAAAATGAGTGCTGAAACCCTTCTTGAAAACCGGTGACTTTAATTAAGGGCCTAATTGTTAATTGCAACAGACGCGATAATGACAGAAGTCACTTTATTTCCCAGGGACAATGAAGCTCTGTGTGTAATGATACCAATGCTGACAGGTATGGCCCCGGACTTATATTAAGTAAGTATCTTTAGCAAAAGCTGCCGAGAGGAATATAAGAAGAGGATTGTTTTAAAAATAGCAGTTTTCGTTGATGAGGGCCTGGTTTACACCCCGGGAGGCTGTTCGGGAAATTCGGCCAGGCATTGCAGTCAATGTCCCTGACCAGGGGAAAACTTATCCGGCTTGAAGATCCTGAATTTGAAAAGGAGTTTTGTGTTTATGACGATGACCAGGTTGAAGCCAGGTATTTACTTACATCCTCACTCATGGAAAGGATTCTCACTTTCAATCGTAAGTGGAATACCACTGTCTGCCTTTCGTTCCGCGATTCAAAAGTATATATAGCCATCAGGATGTTTAAAAACCTGTTCGAAATGCGTCTTTTCAAGTCCGTGGTGGACTATGATTTCATGGAAGATAATCTGAGGTTTCTCACTTTACTTGCCGGAATAGTCGGGGATCTTGACCTGAATACCCGGATCCGGACTAAAGGATGACCGTATTACATTTACCTGTTACCAGTAATAACCCTGGATATCGAGGTTGGTAAGTCCTTTTTGCCTTGCGTGGTTAACAACTGTAGCATATTCTTCACTTGTGATTGTCCGTGATATTTCGGGATATTCATATGATTTATACATCGGCCTGTACTGTGACATCAGGTTAAGGTAAGTGTCTTTCGGAAGCTTAGCTGCTATCCAGTCTATGACTTCTTTTGTTCCGCTAACATCATTCGGCATGACGAGGTGCCTTATCATCAGCCCGCGGTACATCAGTCCGTCGTCTCCCGGTTTTGCAACACCAACCTGGCGATGCATTTCAAGCAAGGCTTCTTTTACTAACACGGGGTAGGTATCTGCTCCTGATGAGTACCTGGCTGCCATCTTCCCGTTGGAATATTTAAAGTCAGGTAAGTAAATATCAATTATTCCATCAAGAATCCTGAGAATCTCAACCCTTTCCCATCCGGAGGTATTATAGACGAGCGGGACATTCAGTCCCCATGAAGCAGCCCTGTCGACCGCCAGAAGGATATGAGGTGAGTAATGTGTTGGAGTGACGAAATTTATGTTATGACAACCTCTCTTCTGAAGGTTAATCATCATCTGTGCAAATTCGTCAATTGTCCTCTCTCTCCCTTCCCTTCCCTGGCTAATTTCCCAATTGATGCAGAAAACGCACCTTAGGCTGCAGTTTGTAAGGAAGATTGTTCCGGATCCTCCTTTCCCAACAAGAGGTCTTTCTTCACCATAATGAGGATGGAAAGCTGATATTTCAAGTATGGAGTTTGCATCACAGAAGCCTCTTTCACCCTTTAATTTGTTTACACCACACATACGTGGACATAAATCGCAGCTTTCCATCATAGCCCATAGCTGCTCTCCGCGGCGTTTAAGTTCACCACTCCGGTGCATGCTTAAATAGGCGGGCTCAAAACCAATGGATGTTTTCTGTGTATTACCTGACATTTTACAGTTTATATAAGATGTAAATCCTGCAAGCGGAGCAAGCAAGATCGATTTTATTATATTCCTCCTGGTTACCATGGTGCTTTGAAATTACCAGGTTTGTTCCCTCTCTTACAAAGTTATGAAATATCAAGGATACAGTAATTTTGGATGTGGATAAGGAAATATTTTTCAACATTATTTTTGTGAATCAAAAAAGATGTCTATTTTTGCAGCCGCTTTTAGAAGAAGCAAGTTCATTGAAGGCTTTGTGAAACAGGAGATGTTATGGCGGTTTTT
>DRFJ01000068.1 GCA_011050615.1 Bacteroidota bacterium | reverse complement strand
TGGTATCTCAAAACTGTTTGTCAGAAACTCATAATAACGGTTCTGCTCATCCTGGTAGCACACCTTTCTTAAGCGTAGTTGTTTTACTACCTTTATTTGTCTCTTGCCAGCTTCGTCTTCAGGGTGGTATTCCATCTCTATGATCTCATCCCTGAGCACTTTCGCTTTCCCTTTCTTTCGATAATGCACTCGGTTAATCTCTATAACGGTATATACTGCATTTGTTTTAAGGCGAGTGACAAAGAACACCTGCTTTTGTGTCCATATAGCAAACTGGTGGTAGTAATTATAAGCCTTGTCGAATACAATCATGCTGTGGGATATTAATTCCAGGCTTTTTAGAAAGTTCTTGTCATGTACTTTGGCTTCCGTGATTTTGATAAACCGTCCAACCGATTGAACTGCATCTATCAGCATATGTACTTTTAATCCACCTTTCTTCTTCCCGTCACCCTTTGGGTTACGTCCAACGCCCTTGAGTATATCACTGAACAAGCGTATGGTGGTAGAATCGATTAAAAGAACCTCCTTAAAAGTCAATCCAAAGGTTCGGCTGTCCGACAAATTTAATTTCTGTATTTTTGTTCATGTTGTGTTTGTTTCTGCAAAAACAAAACTACAACATTGAAGGGGAAACCTCACGGGAGTACCCTTCTCTTTCTTTATATTATTTTAGTCGGACACTAATGATTATTTATATTAACCATGGAAAGCGGTACAGATAGATTGTTTACATCATAGGCAAGGTGATATTTTGGTATATCTCTAGTATGTTAAAAATAACAATATGCCTATTTAACTTAAAATGAAATGATTATTCAAACAAAGTCAAATCCTTCGTTACTTGTATTTAGACATAATAAAATTAGGCTTTTTTTTTGTCAAAGTTTTTTTTGAAAAATGTGAAAATATTTAACAGTAATCCCCTGATAATCTTGTTATCTCTCTGCTTCAGTACCTCGGATCTGGTACCACAGGTAGTTTCGCCATCTTCTCCACTTCCAACTGGTGGAAACCGAAATCCTCGGTAACCTTACCCAGCATAAGGTATGTTCCGCTGCCCCTGAAAGGGTATTTCCCGAGTGAACCGGAGAAATGCACCGTGTCGAAGAACTGTCCTTCATGGTCAATAAAACAGCCGAAGTTCATCCATTGCCTGTTTACTGTCTTTATGTATTTCACGGTTACAAGATGGCCCACCATTCTCACTTTGCGGCTATTCATCCGGGCCATTTCCTGTGCTGTTATATCACCCCTGAAGGATGTTTTAAGCAGTCCGAACCAGCTCAGGCTTACGGGGAAGCCCAGCAGCTCAATCTCATCATAGGCATCTTCTATCTCATGGTTTTCAAGCTTTGGGAGTCTGTATTCCTTGGCAGGGCTTTCAAACAGGGTATGTGATTTTTCTGTTTTCTTTTTATTTAGGATGAGGTGAGCCATCCACAGCAGTCCGGCCTTGCTCTTACCTGTAAACCTGAATGCCCCGACCCTGATAAGGAGTATTGTCTGTTCCAGTCCGGGCCGTACCCTGTCTATGAAATCATTCAAACCCTTAAAATTACCGCCTTCGTCCCTTATTGTTTCTATTACCGTGGCAACAGAGCTGTCAAGATTCTGTATATGTATGAACCCCAGGTAAATATCTTTCCCCTTAATGCTTGTCTTATACCTGCTGTTATTCACGCAGGGCGGGTGCAAACCGGCCTTATATCTCAAAGCTTCATGCGCATATACCCATGTACGGTAGAATCCTCCGAAATTATTTATCACCGCCACTATGAATTCCAGGGGGTAATGCGCTTTAAGGTAGAGGCTCTGCATGCTCTCAACAGCGTATGATGCCGAATGAGCTTTCGAGAACGAATAACCTGCAAATGACTCTATCTGCCTCCATACTTCTTTCGTTATTTCTTCAGGATAACCTTTCTTCCTGCAGTTATCAAAAAACCTTGAGGTTATTTTACTTATCTCCTCCTTCGACCGGTATTTGCCGCTCATTGCCCGCCTCAGGGTGTCGGCATCCGACAGGTCGAGACCGGCAAAGTGATGGCATATTTTCAGCACATCCTCCTGGTAGACCATTACCCCGTAGGTCTCACTGAGCTGTTCCTTCATTACGGGATGAAGGTATTTGAAATCTTCCGGCTTATGAAACCTCTGTATGTATTGCTTCATCATGCCGGATCGGGCAACGCCGGGACGTATAACCGAACTGGCTGCCACAAGGGTGGGGTAGTCGCTGCATTTCAGCTTCTGCAACAGACCGCGCATTGCCGGGCTTTCAATGTAAAAGCAGCCCTTTGTTTCGCCCTTTGCAAGGGCTTCCTTCACCTTGGGGTCATTTTTAAACTTTTGTATGGCATGCACATCAACATCAATGCCCCTGTTCTCACTTACTATATCTGCACTTTCCTTAATATGCCCTATGCCCCTCTGGCTCAGTATGTCAATCTTTTCAAATCCCAGTTTTTCGGCTACATACATATCCCACTGCGTGGTTGGGAAACCCTTGGGAGGCATATCCAGTGCCGTGTAATAGGTGATTGGTTTTTCCGATATCAGTACGCCACCTGCATGTATACTCCTCAGATTTGGGAAGTCGGCTATCTTGCTTCCAAGATAGAACATCCTGTCAGTCAGGCTGTTATGATTTAATCTGTCTCCGGGATTTTCGACAAGGCTGTCAATCTCTTCTTTAGGTAAACCATATACTTTTCCTATTTCCCTGATAATTGATTTTCCCCTGAAAGTGCTCATTGTTCCGAGCAGTGACGTATGACTGTAGCCGTAGCGCTTGAAAATATAGTCAAGTACCTCATCCCTTTCTTTCCATGAATAGTCAATGTCAAAATCGGGCGGGCTACTCCTTTCAGGGTTTATGAATCTCTCAAAGTAAAGGTTCAGGTCGATCGGATCAACATTAGTGATTTTCAAGCAGTAAGCAATAATGGAATTTGCACCGCTGCCCCGGCCGACATGATAAAACCCTCTTGACATTGAGTATCTTATGATGTCCCATGTGATAAGGAAATATGCAGAAAAACCAAGTTTGTCTATTATATCAAGCTCGTGTTTTATTCTTTGCCTGGCTACGCTATTATCATTACCGTACCTGTATTGCATACCGTCCCATGCAAGTTTCTCCAGCAGGAGCCTGTCATCGTACCTGCTTGCGGAAAAAACCTGTTTATTTCTCGGTACATTATCATCAAATGATATACTGCAGTCATCAAGCAAGCTGGTGCTGTTGCCGATTAAATACGGATGGTTGCCGTAGGTCTCTTTCAGCTTGTCTGTGCCAATGAAAACTTCGCTTTCACCGGCCATCTGACCGGGCCTGAGATGATCGATAAGCGTATTATTGTCAATCGCCCTCAGGTTCCTGTGTATGTCCCATCCCTCTTTATCTCCAAAGCTCACAGTCTGAAAACCAACAAGTTTATCTTTATCAAACTGGCCTTCCCGTCTCAGCAGACTGTTAACTTCATGTGGACTGATATTTATCCTTTCATTTTCTTTAAGCTTCCTTTCAGGGTAATTATCAAGGCGATAGATTATATACGCATCATTGAACCCGGGAGCAGGGAAGGGCAGCTGTGTTTTGTTGATATTATGCTGTGACAGAAATTCATTCAATTCCCTCATTCCCTCGTTATTTCGTGCAATGCCGGTATAAAGGTGTTTGTTCTTATGCCTGAACTCTATACCTGCCACCGGTTTTATTCCTTCTTTTTTACAATCTTTCACAAAATAAGGTATACCTGTGCTGTTATTTATATCAGCAAGAGCGAGGGTGCTGATGCCAATGCTGCGTGCTGTTTCTATCAGCTTCTCAATTGACAGTACCCCGTAGCGCAGACTGTAATATGAATGGCAGATGTACATTCTTTTGTTTAGATATTCAGTTGTTCAGATGCTTGGGCCTCATCAGTCTTTCCTCCATCTCCTTATGCTCTTTCAGCTCATTTTGAAGCCTTTTAAGCTCTTTTTCCTCTTTTTCCTGCCTGGTCCATACCCCGCAGGCTCTTTTTACCGCATTCTGCCCGAAACGCTTCCTGAGACTGTCCATTGTAAGGTAAAGGCTGACCATCCCGGGTGTATCCTCAAACATGTTCAACTGCTGCACACCCCTGACGAGGTGACTGAAGCGGACGCCTATAAGTCTTATAAGCATTCTTCTCCTGTAGAGTTTTGCAAACAGTTCCTTTGCCGCATCTATCAGTACATGGTCGAATGATGTATACGGTATTCTTTTCTGCAGGCTGTGAGTGTCGAAATTTGAATATCTTATCTTAACGGTAATGCAGGAGGTCAGTTTTTCCTGTTTACGCATCTGCCAGCCTATTTTTTCCACCATTGACGCCAGTACCTGGTTTAGCCTTATCAGGTCGGTGCTATCCTTATCAAATGTAGTTTCAGTGCTTATTGATTTCTGCTCCGAATAGCTTATGACAGGGCTGTGATCGATACCGTTTGCCTTTTTCCATATATCCATGCCGCTCTTGCCCATCAGGCTCACCACCATATCAGAGGGTATCTGCCTGAGTGTGTATATCTTTGCAATGCCCATTGAACGTAAAAGATGATAGCTTTTTTGTCCCACCATCGGTATTTTTCGTATGGAGAGAGGGTCCAGGAAGGAATTGACCAGCGCTGCCTCCACCTGCTTCTCTCCGTTGGGCTTGGCTTCGCCCGCTGCTATTTTTGATACGGTTTTGTTAACTGAAAGGCCCAGGGATAAGGGCAATCCGGTTTCATTTATTATTTTCTTCCTCAGTTCCCCTGCCCATTTATAAATACTGTAAAACCTGTCCATCCCCGTCATGTCGATATAGTGCTCATCCACAGATGCCTTTTCATATGCAGGAGCCTTTTCGGCAATGATATCCGTTACCGTTCTCGAGTATTTCGAATATGATTCCATGTCACCCCTGATAAAAACCGCGTCGGGACAGAGCTTGCGGGCCATCCTCATAGGCATGGCAGAGCTTACACCATAACGGCGGGCCTCATAACTGCATCCGGCCACCACTCCCCGGTCTGACACCCCGCCAATGATCACGGGTAGCCCGTTCAGCCTGCTGTTCTTCAGCCGCTCTACCGACACGAAAAATGTGTCAATATCCATATGTAAAATTGTGCGTTCCATAATTATAGCAGGGAGCATGGAGCAGGGAAGAGTGTTTCATGTTCCGGCTTTGACTGAGCCTGCTGCCACGGATATAACACACTACGATCTCAACCCCCTCATTCCTCAATACCTCAACCCGTTCTTCTAAACTTATCCTCAACTTTTTTTTCTTCCCCTTGTATATTATTCTACAAAATCATATCTTTGATTAGAAATTAATCAAATTTGTGACTATAATATAATCATTAATTATGAATTTTGCAAAAAATATCAAGTTTCTTCGAAAGAGAAGGGGCAGGACCCAGGACGATGTAGCATCGGCCCTTGGCCTGAAGCGTTCAACGCTGAGCGGATATGAAAATAATGTCGCTGAGCCGGGTATTGAAGTGCTTATAGCATTCTCAAGATATTTTGGGATTGCCGTTGATACCCTCCTGAAAATGGATCTCAGTAAACTTACCGAGAGTCAGCTGGGAGAGCTGGAACGGGGATTTGATGCCTACCTCAGCGGAAGTAATATGAGAGTGCTGGCTACCACCGTTGACGGTGAAAACAGGGATAATATAGAACTGGTGCCCGAAAAAGCAAAGGCAGGATATATGACAGGATATGCCGACCCTGAGTTTATAAGTGAATTACCTGTATTCAAACTGCCCTTTCTCCTGTCAAACAGGAAATACAGAACCTTCCAGCTTAAAGGTGATTCAATGCTGCCTGTACCTGACGGCTCATGGGTTACCGGTGAATATGTGCAGGACTGGTTCGAAATAAAGGATGGAAAGGCATATATTATATTTACCATGGATGATGGTATTATGTTTAAAATTGCAGAAAACAGGATCAAGAGCGAAGGAAAACTTATCCTGTATTCACTTAATCCTGTTTATGAGCCATTTAAAGTGAGGATAAGCGAGGTGAGGGAAGTATGGAGGTTTGTTCATTATATCAGCGCTGAACTGCCCGGGCCTGTTTTACCCGAAAAAGAACTGATAAGTACGGTTGCAAGGATGAAGCATGACCTTGACATTCTTAAGCAGAAAAAAGCTGAACTACCTGAAGATCCAGTATCCTCCTGAGAAATACAGCTTGTCAATGTCCACTTTGCCGGCTAAAGGGGATAAGACCAGGTCTGCTTTTTTCAGTAGTGCGGTCAAATCTTTCTTTACCTTGATTTCCATGCTGTCAGCTATGAATAATACTCCTGGTTCAATGTATTTTCCCAGTGAAGGAGATTCACATATAACAGGCCTGTCTTCCGGTATCTTGCTCATTAATAGTATGAAAGCTTCCATTACATTCTTATCATATGCCTGTATATAGTAAGCTTCAGATGCACCTGACTCCAGCATCCTGCCTGTATCCTTATTGCCTGCAGTTGAGGTTTCGGGGTAAATATTGAACTTATCGTCTGCATGCCGGTTAACCAGCCCGCCGGACGGTTTATGAAAATGAGGGCTGATCTTAATGGCAATGGGTTTCAGTTCTCGGAATTTCCTGATTACCATGCAGGCAAGTGTGGTTTTGCCGCCGTTGCGACCGGTGCCGGCAATGATTAAAAGATTATTGTATACTGGTCTGTTCACACTGTGATTTTAAGGCAAAGATAGAAGTTTTGAATTCAATGTTCTGTCTTCAGGGATTATGGTTTGGCATTTGCCTCATCCCGCTGGTGCCGGTCTCCGGATCCGCCAAACCATTATGACTTTTCTTCTCTCAGAACCCGGACACTTGTAGTGAGACCAACCATGGCCGCGGCCGGTAATCATAAGGAGCTTAATCCATATTAATCCATTTTTTAATAGTACCTTTGCAGGCTAATAAAAAAACAATGCAGTCAATAAGAAATATCGCAATAATAGCCCATGTTGATCATGGTAAAACAACACTGGTAGACAGGATTATACAGGAATGTAACGTCCTTGATACACACTCTGGCATACAGGAACTCATACTTGACAGTAATGATCTTGAACGAGAGAGGGGTATAACGATTCTTTCAAAGAATGTTTCGGTAAGATATAAGGGCGTGAAGATCAATATTATTGATACGCCTGGTCACGCTGATTTCGGGGGTGAAGTGGAAAGAGTGCTGAAAATGGCTGATGGTGTTCTCCTGCTTGTGGATGCATTTGAAGGACCGATGCCACAGACAAGGTTTGTGCTGAATAAGGCCGTCAGACTGGGTCTGAAACCCATCGTTGTAATAAATAAGATTGATAAAGCCAATTGCAGGCCCGAAAATGTGCAGCAGGATATTTTTGAACTTATGTATAATCTTGATGCTTCGGATGAACAACTTGGATTTGAGACTGTTTACGGATCTTCAAAAGAGGGCTGGATGAGCCCGGACTGGAAGAAAAAAACTGATAACATAAGGGCTTTGCTTGACACAATTCTGGAAGAAATACCTGAAGCTCCCTACCGTGAGGGTTCACTACAAATGCAGATCGCCTCTCTCGATTATTCCAATTATGTTGGCAGAATAGCAATAGGGAGGGTTTTCAGAGGGGAACTGATTTCAGGAGATGACTATACCATCTGCAAAAAGAACGATATACACAAGAAGGTGCGAGTCAAAGAACTATATGAATTTGTTGGATTGGGAAGGGAGAAGACCGGAATAATAAGAAGCGGAGATTTATGTGCAATAGTCGGACTGGAGGATTTTGAGATAGGAGATACACTGGCTGCCCCGGATAAGCCGGAACCCCTGCCAAGGATTTCTGTTGATGAACCTACCATGAGTATGCTCTTTACTATTAATACCTCTCCTTTCTTCGGTAAAGAAGGTCAATATGTAACATCAAGGCATTTAAGAGAAAGACTCATCAGGGAGACAGAAAAAAACCTTGCCCTAAGGGTTGAGGAAACAGATTATGAAGACCGTTTCAATGTTTATGGAAGAGGATTGTTACACCTTTCAATACTGGTTGAGACAATGAGAAGGGAGGGTTATGAGTTCCAGGTTGGCAAACCCAGGGTTATTTTCAAGGAAGTGGATGGGGTAAGGAACGAACCTTTTGAGATACTTGTCATAGATGTTCCTGAAAAATACTCGGGCAAATCAATTGACCTGGTTACAAAAATGAAAGGTGATTTACTGGTCATGGAGCCACGGGGAGACCTTCTCCACCTTGAATTCGATATCCCGGCACGCGGATTGATAGGTCTCAGGAATAATCTTCTTACGGCTACGGCCGGAGAAGCAGTCATGAATCACAGGTTCAGGGGTTATGGCCCTTGCAAGGGGGAAGTGGGGATGCAGGAAAATGGTTCACTTATTGCTCTTGAAACCGGGCAGGTGAGTGCCTATGCCCTTGACCGACTGCAGGACAGGGGAATTTTTTTTATTGTTCCCGGCACCCAGGTATACAGGGGTCAGGTTGTTGGAGAATATACACGTGTGGGCGACCTTGAAGTAAATGTGACAAAAGGTAAAAAGCTTACCAATATGAGAGCTGCAGGATCTGATGAGAACCTGAAAATAACCCCTCCGGTGAGGTTTTCACTGGAAGAGGCTATGGAGCATATAAAAGAAGATGAATACCTTGAAGTAACACCGCAAAACCTCAGGATGCGGAAAATCAGTTTTTAGACTTATTTGTACCTTGAGCATAAATTATATCTTTGAAAGATAAAATATTTAATAATGAGTGAGTTAATAGGAAGATTTACGAAGAAAGAGGAAATTGCAAACTGGATTTCTCATTTTACGGGCGCTATACTGGCGAGTGCCGGACTGACATTAATGATTGTCGCATCGGCTCTGAAGGGTAATGCCTGGCATGTGGTAAGTACGGCCATCTTCGGGTCAACTATGGTACTTTTATACTTTTCATCTGCCATTGCTCATGGACTTCCCGGGGGAAGACTCAAGCAGGTTTTCTTTGTAATTGACCAGGCAGCAATTTTCCTCCTCATAGCCGGCACCTATACACCCCTTGCACTGGTGGCCCTTCATGGCCCTGTCGGATGGATTTTATTCGGCCTCCAGTGGGCTATGGCAATAGCAGGAATTATAATGCAGGTCTTAAGAAAAAACAGCGTGCAACACGGAGCCGGCCTGATAGATATTATAATCTATGTCGCAATGGGATGGATGTTCCTTATAGCTGTTGTGCCTATAATTAAAGCCTTACCCCTTATGGGCTTTTTGTGGATACTGATTGGCGGAGCCTGTTACTGCTTTGGTATAATATTTTACAGGAAGGCCAAATTTAAATATGCCCACCTTGTCTGGCACCTGATGGTCCTTGCCGGAAGCATATCACATTTCTTTGCAATATTCTTCTATGTTATCCCGATGAGTGTAAATTAAGATACCTATAAAACAGGACACTCAATATCAGCAAGATAGGCATCCCAGCAATGCCAGTTATTATCAGAAAAATAATCCGGATTTCTTACCCTGCCTGCTTTTGTTGCCCTATCCCATTGTATCTCAATTGTTTCAGTTGACAGGCTAATAGTATACCATGCATTATAATCCAGGGAGGGGTCAATGCCAAAATTGATCGAGCTGCCTGTTTCGGCCTGACCGGGTTCAACATAAATATAAGTAAGTGATGAAGTATCATCCTCGTAATCCCTGGTCCAGTCAACTTCAAGTATCTTAACAGGGGAACCTCCGTCATACTTGTAAATATCCCATGTGGCCGAAGTATGATCATATCTGACTATACCCTCAAACCATTTGAATCCTGCTTCAGGATTTGATTCTTCCGCTATTACCATTTCCATGGAAAATTCTTCATTATTCAGCCTTGTCGCTGTAAGAGTTGCCACATAATCTGTCTGGACATATGTAAAATAGTCAACCCATTCCCAGACATTATCTCCAAGGTACCTGGCATTCTGGTTAAGCATGTGGCCGTAAGCTATTGCAGGGACAGCCAGTGAAGCTGTTGATACCGTGTTCCAGAAAACAACATTGAGATAGGAATACACAAAATTATTATAGGTGGTTCCCTTACTCTTCTGGTCAGGACGGGAATCAAAATCTGAGAAGTCCATGAAAAGACTCTCTTCAGGAGGCAGTTCGGGCTTCTCTCCTGCTTTGTCCTTTTTACATGAAGTATTAAAAAATGTAAGTGATATAATCAGGAGATAAACAACAGTTCTGGAAGTAATTAAATATCTTTTCATAATGCTGATTCTGTTTTTTGATTTACTCAAATCATACGTAAATGATAAAACAAAGTTACAGAATAATAACTTTCTGAATGCATTATTATTGTACAGCACACTATTAAACAGGCAATAATGCTTATTCCTTTGTTAATTTAATTATAAGCTGAATTAAATCTTCAACCTCGTCATCCGGAACACGTCCTGTATATACAGCCCTGCAAATTCGTTCCTTGTCGGCAATAACTATGGTATAACTATCCATTGGAGCACCCCATATGTCATGTAATAAACCCTCGGTATCAAAGAGAATTGTAGTACCGTATTTCTTTTCTTTTCTTTTAGCTATCATTTTTATGATACCGTTGGGTTTCCATGTCGATTTGGAATCCACAATGCCAAATCCCTTAAAATAATTACTGTCAATGCGTTTATCAATATCAGTGGCTTTGTCAACCTCATCATTAAAATGGTCATTCAAATCTTCTTCATCAGGGTCAACATAGTTAATCTGCAAAACTTTACCTTTCCATGTGTCCATCGAATGATCCTGTCCGCTGGCATCAGGCAATACCCACTCGGGGACTTTATTTCCAACTTCGACCTTCATATTCTGCGGGTAAACTGTCATCATTGCAAATGATAACACTAATGAAATCATAATAAGCTTTTTCATAGCATTAATTTTAAATTACAGATGCCAAGATAATCAAATTTTTAAATATTCTTAATTGTTAAAATGTGTAATGGTTCCTTTGCTTTAATAGTACATTTCCCGAGCTTTTCCTTAATTTATACCTAACTTTATAAACTCTATAAACTCTATAATAAACTTTATAAACCTTATAAACCTTATTAACCTTATTAACATTTTTATCACCATGTCATTTCTCCCAAAACTAAAAATTACTCTTGCTACTCTTTCCCTTATTGTTCTCTGCACCAGTTCAATGGGGCAGGACCTGTATTTTCCCGATAAGGATATATGGGAACGTAAAAACCCTTCCGAAATGGGTTTTAAAACTGAGAAGCTGCGTGAGGCGCTTGATTTTGCCCTGGCCAATGAATATACCGGGGACAGGGATCTCAGGGTGGCCATCATAGAATCGTTTGGTTATGAACCGGGTATGGAGATAGTCGGGCCTGCCAAAAAAAGGGGCGGGCCTGCAGGTATAATCCTGAAGGATGGTTATATTATATCAGAGTGGGGCGATATTGACAGGGTTGATATGACATTCAGCGTAACAAAGAGCTATCTTTCAACGGTCGTCGGCCTTGCCTTTGATGATGGCCTTATTTCTTCAGTGAAGGACAAAGTTTATGAATATGTATGGGATGGCACTTTTGATGGTGAACATAACATGAAAATAAGCTGGGAGCACCTTCTGAACCAGTCATCCGACTGGTCTGGACAATTATTCGGGATGTATGACTGGGCCGACAGGCCGTCCAGGAGGGAAAAGCTGGATGACTGGAAATACCGTGAACTGCACGAACCGGGGACTTATTTTAAATATAATGATGTAAGGGTTAACCTGCTGGCA
Organism: Bacteroidota bacterium; assembly: GCA_011050615.1. Taxonomy (GTDB): domain Bacteria; phylum Bacteroidota; class Bacteroidia; order Bacteroidales; family VadinHA17; genus UBA9300. The sequence goes on along the minus strand of DRFJ01000068.1, from coordinate 8,030 downwards.
TATGCTGCCCTGCAGGTATGGCGCAAACCGCTTCCACAGGTTCTTAAACAGAGGATAATGGATCCAATCGGCGCCTCTTCTACCTGGAGATGGTATGGCTATTCAAATTCATGGCTTGAGCTGGACGGACTCAGGATTCAATCAGTCAGTGGAGGCGGTCATTCAGGGGGGGGACTCTTTATTAATACCCTTGATCATGCCCGTTTCGGACTACTATTTATGAACAATGGTAAATGGAAAAACAGTCAACTTATCTCTTCAGAATGGATTAACATGGCCACTGAACCCTCACCTGCTAATACATCTTATGGCTATATGTGGTGGCTAAACAAAGGTGAGAGGCCTGTGGAAGGGCTTTCTGAATCACTGTTCTATGCATCCGGATTCGGAGGCAACTACATAATCATTGACAGAGAAAATAAGATAGTTGCCGTCACGAGATGGCTTGAACCATCAAGACTGGCAGAATTTCTTAGACTGCTGTATGATTCATTGAATTAACCAATATATGTAAAGCCCTTTTATAAGAAAAAACATTAATAAATCAATTCACCATGATTAAACTTAATGGAGTATATCCGCCTTTGCCAACATCTTTTACAGAAGATGAAGATCTTTTCCTTTCCAGGTATGAAGAAAACATCCAAAAACTCTGTAATTATGACCTTGCCGGCATACTTGTTCTTGGTTCAAACGGGGAAATGGTGATGCTGAGCAATGTGGAAAAAAAGAAAGTCTACGATACTGCAAGGAAGGCTATTCCAGGCGGTAAACTGATGATAGCCGGCACAGGTGCCCAATCGACACGCGAAACCATCAGTCTCTCAGTCATGGCTTATGACAGCGGTGCAGATGCAGTACTGGTTCTGAACCCTTCATATTATAAAGGACAGATGAACAGTGAGGTACTGGTGCGGTTTTACCACGACGTGGCAGATAATTCACCTGCCCCGGTTATAATATACAATATGCCGGCTAATTCAGGGCTGGATATGGATGCAGATACAATCCTCAGAGCCTCCCAGCATCATAATATCATCGGAATAAAGGATTCAGGGGGAAACCTGGTAAAAATGGCCACTGTGATAAAAAATGCAAAGCCCGGATTCCAGGTTTTTGCCGGATCTGCCAGCTTCCTCCTTCCGGCTCTCAGCATTGGAGCTGTGGGAGGGATACTGGCTCTGGCAAACATCGCCCCTGAGTTATGTCTCAATATCTACAATTCATTTTATGAGGGTAAGCATGAGAGCGCAAAAGAATACCAGCTTGCTGCAGTGGAACTGAACACAGCCGTGACAAGGCAATGGGGAGTGCCCGCATTGAAGGCAGCAATGGATTACCTTGGTTTTTACGGGGGGCCTGTCAGAAAACCCCTGCTTCCAATTAGTGATGAAATAAGGAAACAACTTATTGAATTAATAGAGAGGACTTTGGAACAATGATCCAATAAAAACAAGAAAACAACTCAATGTTATGAAAAAACTGCTAATGATTCCCGGACCTGTTGAATTTGATAACGATGTGCTCAGTGCAGTGGGAAAACAAACATCGAGCCACGTGTCGCAGGAATTCATTGATATATTTGGTGAATCCCTGGAAATGATGAAAAAAGTATGGATGTGTCCCGATGGCCAGCCGTTTATAATGGCTGGAACAGGAACACTTGCCATGGATATGGCAGGGGCTAACCTGGTCGAGAAAAATGACAGGGTGCTGGTTATTTCAACCGGATATTTTGGCGAAAGGTATGCCGACCTGTTTGATCGCTATGGAGCCGACTATCGCATATTAAGGGCTGAACCCGGCCGCACAGTAACTCCTGAGTCAATAGAAAATGAACTCAGAACCAGGAAGTATAAAATGCTGTCATTTACACATGTGGACACGTCAACTGCAGTAAAAGTTGAGCCTCAGCCAATTGGTGAGCTTGGAAGGAAATATAATGTAATTACCATTCTTGACGGAGTGTGTTCAGTTGCCGGCGAGGAAATACGGCAGCAGGAGTGGGGAATTGATGTGGTTATTACAGCCTCACAAAAAGCTATAGGGGTTCCTCCGGGTCTTGCCCTTCTGGTGGCATCAGAAAGAGCAATGGAAAAATTCAGGAATAGAAAAAGCCGGGTACAGAATTACTATGCTGACTGGACAAACTGGTTGCCGATAATGCAGGCCTATGAAAACAGAAAACCGGCCTACTTCGGTACACCTGCAGTGAACCTGGTAGCTGCCTTGAATATAAGTCTTCAGCAAATACTGAAAGAGGGACTTGGAAGAAGGTTTGAACGACACAAACGTACCGGAATGGCATTCAGGTCAGCTTTAAAAGCACTGGGCTTAAAACAGGTACCTGCTGATGACTGTGTGGCAAATACCCTGTCAGCGCCTTATTATCCCACCGGGGTGCAGGCATCTGAATTTTTGAAGGAAGTAAACAATGCAGGAGTTGTACTGGCTGGCGGACTCCATCCTGTATTCAAGGATAAATACTTCAGGATAGGACATATGGGTAAAATAACAGTTGAGGATACCATTAATACCGTTACCTCCATTGAAACAGCTTTGAAGAAATGTAATTACAGATTTGATGATCATGCCGGCATCACAGCAGCTGAAGAAGTATTGACCACACCTTAGAGATAATCTTGACAATTACACAGTTAATTCTTAATTTCATTGACACTTATATTAATTCCCACACACTAACCAACTTTAATTATGAAACGAATTTTTACCTGTTGTAAGAGGATTTTCCTGTTTACAGCCACATTTATTGCCCTTATTTCACTCATCAACTCTTGTAAAGGCAAGGCCAAATACGACGGTTATAAAATACTTGACTCACGCTTTGTAGATGAAGTTAATGCTGAATGTATTCACCTGGAGCATATCAAGAGCGGTGCCAGGATTTTCAAGATCAAGGCCGACGATCCAAATAAATTATTTGCTGCAGGTTTTAAAACCGTACCCGGCTCTGATTGTGGAACACCACATATAATAGAACATTCAGTACTTAACGGTTCTGAAAACTTTCCCGTGAAAAGTCCTTTTGATGTACTGATGCAGGGGTCGCTCAATACTTTCCTGAATGCGATGACAGGGGCTGATATGACAATTTACCCTGTTGCCAGCATGAATGACAAAGACTATTTCAACCTCATGCATGTATACCTTGATGCTGTATTTAAGCCGCTTATTTTCGATGACCCCAGAATTTTCAAGCAGGAAGGATGGCATTATGAGTTAACCGGTAAAGATGAGCCATTGATATATAAAGGCGTGGTTTACAACGAAATGAAAGGATTTTTTTCAAGCCCTGAAAGGGAACTGAGTTACCAGGTTTACCGTAACCTCTTCCCGGACAATTCATATCGTTTCTCCTCAGGTGGCTACCCAGACGCGATTCCGGATCTTGCCTACGATGATTTTCTTGCTTTTCATAAGAAACATTACCATCCTTCAAACAGCTATATACTTCTTTACGGGGATGCTGACCTGGAAGAGGAACTGAAATTTATTCATGAAAATTACCTGTCGGAATATGAAAGATCTGACGAGGTGGCGGAAATCAAAAAACAGGAACCCTTTGAACAGATGAAAAGGGTGGTAAGCACCTATCCTGTACTTGACGGCTCTGCTACTGAAAACAAAACCTTCTTGCAGCTGAGTTTTGTTGTGGGCGAGGCTACTGATTATGCCCGTAAAATGGCATATGATGTAATGTCGGATGTACTTGTTAACCAGGAGTCAGCACCCCTGAAGAAAGCTTTGCAGGAGGCAGGCATAGGAAGCAATGTTTCCGCATATCTCGATGGTAATAAACAAACGGCCTTTCACATAACTGTACGGAATGCAAACGAAGAGGATATGGAAAGATTCTACCAGATTACCATGGAAGTATTGAATAATGCTGCAGAAGAAGGATTGGATAAAAAAGCGCTGGAGGGAACACTTAACCGCATGGAGTTTATGCTTCGCGAAGGAGACAGCCCGCAAAAAGGGCTGACATACGGGTTTCAGCTTCTGGGCGGATGGTTTTTCGAGGGAGACCCTTTTGCAGGACTCGAATATGAAGTACCCCTGGCTGAAGTTAAGCGTGCTTTTACAGAGGATTATCTGGAACAGTTAATAACCGGCGACATCCTCTCAAATAACCATTGCCTGCTGCTTGCACTTAAACCTGAACCGGGACTGCAGTCGAAAATCGATACTGAAATAAAAGCCAGACTCGATTCCATCAAAGCAAATATGGACGATGAGACAAGAGAAAAACTGATTAAAGAAACAAACGAACTCATTAAATACCAGCAGAGGTCAGATTCACCGGAAGCACTGGAGACAATCCCCTTGCTCTCACTGGATGATATTACCAGGGAAGTAGTATGGTACCAGGTAGTGGAGAAGGATATTAGCGGGATAAAGACTTTGTACCTGGATGAGTTTACCAGCGGGATAATTTACAGTAAGCTTCTCTTTGACCTCAGAGTGCTGCCGGTTGATAAGATACAGTATATATCCCTGCTTTCAAACCTCCTGGCTAAGTTCAACACTGAAAATTATACTTACGGTGAGCTGGATAATGAATTGAATATACACACAGGCGGATTTAATATATTCGTAACTGTCTATAACTCAGATATGGACGACAATATGGTGCTCCCTAAATTCGTAATTCAATCCAAAGCGTTGAGGGATAAGACCAGCAAAATGCTGGATCTTACATCTGAGATATTGAACAAGACTGACTTCAATGACCTGGAACGCCTCAAAACATTGTTGGTCAGACACTATGCAGAGATCGACGCAAATGTGAAGAATAATGGGCTTAATTACGCTGCCCGGCGTATGTTTTCCTATTTCAGCTCTACAGGTATTTATAATGAGATGATGTCAGGATTGGAATACTACTGGTTCCTTGCTGACCTTATCAATAACTTTGAAGCAAAAGCCGACGAGATTGTTACCAACCTTAGCGAAGTATATACTGCATTATTCACAAGCTCGAATATGATTGCCAATATTAGCTGCAGTGAAAAAGATTATGAGATATTTGCTAAAGCTCTGGCAGAAATGACTTCATCCATGACGGAAGGAGAGAAGGTTTTAATGGAATGGGATCTCAGCCCGGAAAAGAAAAATGAGGCATTTAAAACTACATCCAAGGTTCAATATGTGTTGAAAGGAGCTAATTTTAAGGACCTGGGCTACGAATGGTCAGGTAAGCTGCTTGTACTTAACCAGGTATTGTCAACCGACTGGCTGCAGAACCAGGTAAGGGTCATTGGAGGAGCTTACGGTGGCTTTGCAAGTTTTAATCCAACAGGGAATATGTATTTTGGCTCATACCGCGACCCTAATCTTAAGGAATCCCTTGAAGTATTTGATCAGACACCCCGTTACCTGGAAGGCTTTGAGGCTGATGATAAGACGATGACAAGATATATCATCGGTACCATTTCAAATATGGATTACCCCGAGACACCCGCAATGAAAGCAAACACTGCCCTTTCAAGATACTTTAACGGCACAACAAAGGAATTTCTACAGAAACAGAGGAATGAGGTCCTGAGTACTACTGCTGAAGATATTTCGGGCATGAAAGCGATGGTTGAAAAGCTTATGAACCAGGATTACTATTGCGTTTATGGGAATAACGAAAAGATTGAACAGAATAAGGACTTGTTTATGACAGTAATGGATCCTATAAAGTAAGAATGTTAAATATTGGGAGGTTCCAGTATTCCGGTTCGTTTTTTTCGTCTCTTTCTTGCCCAGGCAATAATATTAAGTGCAAGTGAAACCACGAAAGCTGCCACCAATCCCCACTGTGTAAGATCATCAACAAGTTTCTGGCTGAAATCCATTCCCGTAAGCCTGTCGGCAAGATACTTGATATATGATGTGGGAAGCCCGCTATGGCCCAGCTTTTCCAGTATCCTGAAATGCCACTCTGTGAACGGGCAATAACCGGGAACTCCGACAATCGGCCCGAGAAGGATCCATGATCCAAGGGTGAGCAGTATGACAATAAGATTGGCAAACCTGGTCTTCTTCCATATCCAGCCGAACATATTGAACAATATGACCGAGGTGTGAAAAACAACAAAAGCAATATCAGCTATCCTGTAAATCATGACATAAAGATAAATCATTATTGCAACGTAGAGACGCATAATCGTGCGTCTCGTGAAATTCTCATTATATTTGTATTTAATAAATAAATTTATCGGGAGTATAATAAACAGATAAAAAGTTAATATTATGAAAAAGCTATTAATCCTATTAGTCGTTGCCTTTGCACTGGCAGGCTGCCAGAGCAATAAAAATAAAATTCCTGTATATGCCTGGGAATCCGGTCCCAGGGACAAGACAGATAAAGAAATACTTAAAGACTTTAAAGACCTGAAAAAGAAAGGCGTTGACGGGCTGATGTACAATGGCGGTCAGGACCCTGCTGTATACGAAAGGGTGGGAGCCCTGGCAGAGGATGCAGGTCTCGAATTCCATGCATGGATACCTACCATGGTGCAGTCGAAAGAAGGATTGCTCGATACCAGCCTCTATGCCGTTAATGGACTGGGACAGTCTGCCTGGACACACCCTGCATATGTGCCTTATTATAAGTTTCTGTGTCCGGAAAGAGAGGAAGTGTATGATTTTCTTGAAGGAATGTATGCAAAAGTTGCTGACCTGCCCCAGGTTGATGGTATACACCTGGACTATATACGTTTCCCGGATGTGATACTGGCACGCGGCCTGTGGGATAAATACGGGCTGGTGATGGACAGGGAATATCCTGAATTCGACTATTGTTACTGTGACAGCTGCGTAAAACATTTCAAAGATCAATCAGGCATTGATATACTCGAAGTGGAAGATCCTTCCCGTGTTGAGGAATGGAAACAATTCAGGTATGACCAGATAACAAGCATAGTAAACAGACTGGCGGATATGGTGCACGCGAAGGATAAAGTTATTACCGCCGCAGTATTTCCCGGACCAAACTCGGTGGCAAAAATGATTGTACGCCAGGAATGGGACAAATGGAATATTGATGCCTTTTATCCCATGAATTATAACGATTTCTACCTGGAAGATACAGAGTGGATAGGTGAAGTTTGTAAAGAAGGTGTTGAGGCAATAGAAGACAGAGTGCCTCTGTACAGCGGATTATTTATTTGCCCTGACCCTGCAGCCAAGGCAGCTGAACCTGACCCTGAGAACCATGGACTGGTACCTTCTGAAATACAGGATGCCATAGTTGAATCAATAGATAACGGGGCAGCCGGCATATGCCTGTTTACTCCTTCAAGAATGACTAAAGAAGGATGGAAAGAATTCAAAAAGGCCATATACAGACCTAAAGAATAAGTAAGGAAAGAACATAACGATAATGAAAAGCTTATCATTATTAATTACCTGTTGAATGGTAATAATTGCTTCGTGCAATACAGGAACTAATGAGGAATCATCAGTAAATAAGGTCAGGCAACAGGTTGATACAGTAGGTTTTGCTCAGTATGACTGGCAGACGGACAGCCTGATGGCAAGCACTGGCGGAAGCCATAGATGCTCTTGCAGAAGAATATGAATGGGAGTGGGGGAAAGATTTCACAATAGTGGTCACAACAGATGCGGTTCATTATGGCAATGAGGACTGGGGAGAAAATGATTATGCAAGATATGGCTGTGATAATGAGGGAAATGAAAGAGCCAGGGCATATGAACATGAAATTATTCATAATTGCCTTGAGGGAGAAGTGGACCCTGCTAATTTCAGGCTTTTCAGCGAATATACTCTTGATGACTATGATCACAATAAGTACAAATGGACATGGTGTGGCCGCTACTGCGTACCGGTAGCACTTTATACAGCCTATTACCTGAATGACACCGGTAAATTGAATGGTGAATTTATTGGTTATTCAACAAGTATAACTTCGGATCATTTACCGGTAAAAGACCTGGGTATGGGTACTACTGCCATCGCAACAGATTGCCACTGGGTAGGTTATGCTGCATTGGCTTACCGG
>DRFJ01000030.1 GCA_011050615.1 Bacteroidota bacterium | reverse complement strand
TTATAAAGATAAGGACAGAATAGGGAACAGGTACAGAAGTGCTCTCAATAAACAATTCGACAGGCTGAAAATCGATGAGGAAGAAAGGGCAATTCTCAAATACCAGACCAAGCTCGATAATATTAAGGAAACACCCAAGGCTACAAGAAAGTTAAGAGGTGAGAGAGAGAAATTTATGAGCAGAATAAAACAGCTGGAAAACGATATTGTGGTATGGGAAAACAATATTGGGTTCTTTTCCAAATCCAGTAATGCTGATTCCATGATCCAGGAAGTACAGTCCAAGATTGATAATGCAAAAAAAACAATTGAAATACTGGAAGAAAAAATAAGGCTGATCGACGAGTCAGGTTTAAATAATGAGTAGGCTCTTAACTATAACATAAAAATTTCGTTTTGACAGAGGTTAAATATGTATTTGTAACCGGCGGGGTGGCTTCATCCCTGGGAAAAGGAATTATTTCATCATCCCTGGCTAAACTCTTGCAGTCGAGAGGATATAATGTGACGATTCAAAAACTCGATCCCTATATTAATGTTGATCCCGGTACCCTGAATCCATATGAACATGGCGAATGCTATGTTACCATCGACGGGGCTGAAACAGACCTGGACCTGGGACATTATGAGCGATTTCTGAACGTGCATACATCACAGGCAAACAATGTTACTACGGGACGTATATATAAAACAGTTATTGAGAAAGAGAGAAGGGGAGATTATCTGGGTAAAACTGTCCAGGTAATACCTCATATTACTGATGAAATTAAAAGGAGCATTAAACTTGTCGGGACAAGTGGTGAATATGACATTGTTATAACAGAAATAGGAGGTACTGTAGGTGATATTGAATCATTACCTTATATTGAAGCTGTAAGGCAGATGAAGTGGGAGCAGGGATTGAATAACTGCATGGTAATACATCTTACACTGGTGCCTTACCTCAATGCCACAGGTGAACATAAAACAAAGCCTACACAGCATTCAGTTAAAACTTTACTGGAGGCAGGAGTACAACCTGACGTACTTGTCTTAAGAACAGAAATGGAACTTACAGAGGATGTCAAGGGAAAAGTAGCTCTTTTTTGTAACGTTGATAAACAGTCTGTTGTTCAGTCAGTTGACGTTTCGTCAATATATGAGGTGCCTATAAAAATGCTGGAGGAAGGACTCGATAAAACAGTGCTCCAAAGGCTTAAACTCGACCTGAAGGAAGAACCTTCCCTGGCTGTATGGCGCGATTTTCTGAGTAAACAGTCAAATCCAAAAGCCAAGGTTACAATAGGCCTTGTGGGAAAGTATGTTGAGCTGCCCGATGCCTATAAATCAATCACTGAATCTTTTGCCCACGGAGGAGCGGCTAATGAATGCCAGGTAGACCTCCAGCTTATACATTCAGAGGAAATTATTCCTGAAAACGTTGAAGCTCAACTTGAGCATCTCGATGGCATCATAGTGGCCCCCGGTTTTGGGCCAAGGGGTATGGAAGGTAAAATAACAGCTGTAAGGTATGCCAGGGAAAATAATGTTCCCTTCTTCGGAATATGCCTGGGTATGCAATGTGCGGTTATAGAATTTGCCAGGAATGTGCTGAATTATGAGAAAGCCGATTCAACAGAAATGAATCCGAAAACAAAATACCCCGTTATTGACCTGATGGAAGAACAGAAAAGCATAACATATAAAGGGGGTACAATGCGTTTGGGTGGATATAAATGCAAACTTACAAAAGGCTCCAGGGTGTTTAAAGCTTATAATAAGAATGAAATCATTGAAAGACACAGGCACAGGTATGAGTTTAATAATAATTATCTGAATGATTTTGCTGATGCCGGCATGATCGCCACAGGCATTAACCCGGAATCAGACCTGGTTGAAATAATGGAAATTCCGGATCATAAATGGTTCGTTGGTGTGCAATTTCACCCCGAATACAGCAGTACTGTCGTAAATCCGCATCCACTCTTTGTCGAATTTGTGAAAGCTTGCTGTGGCTCTGAGAATAAAATCGAGAAAATTCTAAACTAATAAGACAGGTATTAAATGGACAGAAACACAATTATCGGACTGGTACTAATATTCCTGGTTTTTATCGGATTCAGTTTATTTAACAGCAATAAACTTAAAAAGTCATATGAAGCAACCGTTATCGTTGCTGATTCACTATATGAATCGGGAGATTATGAAGCAGCAAGGCTTCAGTACCTTAAAGCCCTGGAATATAAGCCGGGTACACCAGAAGCAGTAAACAGGATTAATGAGATAAACAGGATTATTCAACCTGATACGGTTACATTACAGGATACTGTACAACAGGAACAAGGGGTAGTGCAAAACGAAGTTTTACCGGAACCTCAGTCAGGGGAAACTCAAATGTCAGAGCAGGCAGCAGGAGTATTTTCCGAAGCTTACCACGGTGACCAGGAATTCTATATACTTGAGAATAATAAACTGATACTAAAGATATCGGCTAAAGGAGGCCGTGTATATTCAGTCACACTAAAAGAATATACAACTTATGACAACCGGCCACTTGTACTTTTTGACGGTGATTCGACGGTTTTTGGCTTTAAATTCTTTACAAGGGATAATAAGCGTATCGAAACGAATAATATGTTTTTCCAACCAGTTGCTACAAACGCGCATACTGATGCTTCCGGTACAAAAGCCAGCGCAGTTTTCAGGGCAAATGTGTCGGACGATCAATACATTGAATATATCTACAGCCTCGACCCGGAACTCTACATGGTAGATTTTGACGTCAATTTCGTCGGTTTGTCAGGTGTATTGGCTTCAAACATAAATTCCCTGTCCTTCGACTGGAAAACATATATACCACAACAGGAGAAGGGAAGACAGAATGAAAATAACTGGGTAAATATCAAATATAAACATTACCAGGACAATGTTGATGGTTTCAGGGACAGATCACAGAAAGACTTTGAAGAAACGGATATATCAACACCCTTAAAATGGCTTGCCTTCAAGGATCAGTTCTTTTCCTCGGTTCTTATATCGGGCCAATATTTTTCAAATGGCTATGTATCCTATACCACGATGCCTGCCGACAGCAAGTACCTTCGGTATTGCACCGCTGAACTCAGCCTGCCTTACGAGCCCGGGCCAAAGGTTGAATATGACCTGAATCTTTATTTCGGCCCAAATCATTATCAGGCACTTAAAAAATATAACCTTGAACTGGAAGAACTGGTAATGCTTGGTAAGAATATAATTAAATTCATAAATCAATATGTCATTGTACAGATATTTAACTGGCTGAATAAATTCATAGGGAACTATGGCATTATTATCCTTATTCTGACACTGATTATTAAAATAGTACTCTTCCCACTTACCTTCAAATCTTACCAGTCACAGGCTAAGATGAAAGTACTAAAACCACTGGTTGATGAGATAGGTAAAAAGTTTCCAAAGAAGGAAGATGCTATGAAAAAGCAGCAGGCTACTATGGATCTCTATAAAAAGGCGGGTGTTAGTCCGATGGGAGGCTGCCTGCCCATGCTGCTGCAGATGCCCATTCTCTTTGCCATGTTCAGATTCTTCCCTACCTCAATAGAATTAAGACAGGAATCATTCCTGTGGGCTGACGACCTGTCGACCTATGATTCAATCCTGGACCTTCCATTCACTATACCACTCTATGGAGACCATATCAGCCTGTTCACCCTCCTGATGACAGTATCTACTATCATCACAATGAAAATAAACAGTCCTTCAACAACGGGGCAGGAACAGATGCCGGGAATGAAAATGATGACCTATATAATGCCTCTTATGTTCATGCTAATTCTGAATAATTTTTCAGCAGGCCTGACATATTACTATTTCCTGGCAAATCTTATAACTTTTGGGCAGAATTTGATTTCAAAACGCTTTATTGATGAAGAAGCTGTCCTGAAAAAACTGAATGAGAACAAGAAAAAAACACCAAAAAAATCAAAATTCCAGCAGCGACTTGAGGAGGCGGCCAAACAGAGAGGTTACAAACCTCCAAAAAAGAAGTAAACAGTAAGAAATGGAAATTCATTCAAAAACCGGATACTGATTAACCTTTCTAAAATGGGCAAGAGGGTAAAAATAAAAGATATAGCTGAAAAGTGCGGTTTCTCTAACACACTGGTATCTCTGGTGCTGAACGATAAGGCCTCCTTGTATGGAATAAAGCCTGACACACAGGAAAAAGTACTCTATGTGGCAAGACAGATGGGTTATTTTAAAGATGCCCCCGCAGTTAAAAGCACCATCAGATCATCCACCGGAAGTATAGTCGGGATGATAGTGCATGATCTTAATAACCATTTCGTTTTTGAAATAAGTCCCTTGCTAAATAAGGCATTCTCCAGTATTGGACTGACATTCGGTATAATCTCAAAAAACGAAAATGAACAGCGATTCAGTTCAATTGTAAAAGACCTGAAAAAAATGTACAGCGGACTGATCCTGCTTGGTGATGCTGCCGATGATATGACTGTCAGGGCTCTCAAAGAGTCAAATTATCCTTTTGTCGTGCTTGAAAAAAAAATCGTCAGACACAGGATAAATGAGATATACAGCGATTCTGAAGAAGCCTGCAGATTGGCGGCATTGCATGTCCTCAGACTGGCTTATAAAAGTATATCGATAATTGAACAGAAAGATTGTACTGATTCTATTATCGATACCCAGGTCTTAATACAAACCATTAATAAAATTATTCCGGATATCAGGATATCCAGGATTAAGCTTACCGGCAATAATATTCCGGATGGAACAGATGCAAATGAGATTGTGAGGGCCTTGCGTCCGCCCCTGGCTTCCCAGATGTTTATAGTTAAACACTCAGAATATGTATATCCATTATTGTCTTTTCTGAAAACAAGGAATATAAGGATTCCGGGCGATGTAGCCTTGCTGTCCATGGATGCCGGAATTGGATTCGGTTTAATTGATCCCCCTGTCACAAGGATTAACAGAAAATATGCCCAGCTGGCACTTAAGACATCTCAAATGCTGTGGTCCGAAATAAAAAATAACGGGAAGGGAAAATACAAGCGCTCAGTTAAGATAAGCCCCGTGTTGATAGTCGAAAAATCTTGTGGAACAGTATTATAGCAAACAAGTGGTATTATGAAAATAAGAAGCTCTTTCCTGCTTACGATTATTTTGTTTTCCCTGTCATCATGCCTTAATGAGCACCTGATCACGGATGATGATTATCGTGCTGAGGTGGATAGAAAGTATCTGGAGAGGAAAGAACTTTTTTCAGAATCTGACATCGACCTGTTTTCAGTAGTGAACAATGATCTCAGCAGGAAGGAAAGAGAAGCCCTGAAATTTCTTTTTGCATATATGCCGCTGAGTGATATTGCTGACTATAGCGGACGTTTTTTTCTAGATAATGTAAGACTTGCCCTTAAGGCACGTGAACAAACAAACTGGGGCGAAAGTATACCTGAAAATATTTTTCTGCATTATGTTTTGCCCGTAAGGGTTAACAATGAAAACCTCGACTCATTCAGGATTGCCTATTATAATGAAATTATTGAACGTACAGGTGATTTTCAATCCATTGAAGAGGCAGCCCTTGAACTTAACCACTGGTGCCATGAGAAGGTATCATACCAGCCGGCTGATATTAGAACGTCAGCCCCTATGGCAACCGTCCTGTCAGCCAGGGGGAGATGCGGTGAGGAATCTACCTTCACCGTAGCGGCATTGCGCACAGCCGGCATTCCGGCCCGACAGATCTATACGCCCAGGTGGGCACACAGCGATGATAATCATGCATGGGTTGAGGTCTGGATTGATGGTGACTGGAAATACCTCGGGGCCTGTGAGCCTGAACCTGTGCTCGACCGGGGATGGTTTACCGAGCCTGCACGCAGGGCAATGCTTACACATACAAAGGCTTTTGGATTATACAGAGGTGATGAAAATACCATAAAAACAAAAGAATACTATGCCGAGATAAATACTCTTTCCACCTATGCCAGAACCAAAATGATTGTTGTTAAAGTGGTGGATGACTGTGATAATGCCATAGAAAATGCAAGGGTGGAACCCCGCCTTTATAATTACTCCGAATTTTATCCGCTGACTGAGATCATGACCGACAATGAAGGTTGCTGCCAATTTGAGACAGGTCTGGGTGATCTGTTAATCTGGGCAAATAAAGAGAGTGCTTTCGGTTTCGAAAAAGTCTCGGTCGTAGCGACTGATACCGTGATTATTAAACTGGGATCGCATGCCGGGATAGGAGGTTATTATGAATTCGACCTCCAGGCCCCGGTAAAACGTATACCTTACCCCGATACTATCTCTCAGCAATTGAAAATGCAGAATGCTGAAAGACTGAAGAAAGAGGATAGTATAAGGCAGGCTTATATTGACACATGGATGGATGGCAGAGAAGCCGCCGATCTTGCTCTTAAACTGGGTCTTGATACGTCAAGAGTCAAAAAGATAATCAGCAGGAGCATGGGTAATTACAGGGAGATATCAGGGTTAATAAAGACAGTTACCCCTGATAAATATGAGATAGCCCTGCAATTGCTTGAAATCATTGCTGATAAGGACCTTAGGGATACAAAAGCATATGTACTTGAAGATCATCTGCTTAATGTTGCGGAGATTTGTAAACAGGGGAACTGCCCCGAAGATATCCTTACTGATTATGTCCTTAATCCTCGTATCAGTCACGAAATAATTACACCCTGGAGATCATATATACTCGCTTATTTTGATAAATCAGACTCCCTTAGTTTTATTAATAATCCTTATCTTCTCGCTAAACTGATAAAGGAGAAGGTAAAAATGGCCGGGGATATGAATTACTATAATGTTCCTGTAAGCCCGGAAGGAGTGCTGAAAACAGCTTATTCCGACCAGCACTCACTTGAAATATTGTTCATTGCATGCTGCAGGACTTATGGTATTCCTGCCAGGTTTGAACCCGGCACAAATACAGTCCAGTTTTATAGTAAGGACAGGTGGAAGGATGTATATTTTTCAGATAGTGAATATAAAGACATGCAGGATGCCTGCCTGGAATTTTCTTTCAGTGGAGGAGTTCCCATACCTGAATATTATATTCATTTCACGCTGGCACGCTTTGAAAAAGGCCGCTATATAAGCCTTGACTATGATTATAACAGGAAGGTAACTGAGTTTGATGACTGCCTCTTACTGCCGCCCGGTCAATATATGCTTGTAACAGGAAACAGGACGGATGAATCAACCGTTCTTGCATCGGTACGATTCTTTAGACTATTATCAGGAGAAAGCAAAACAGTGGAGATAGAATTAAGGAAGAAGGAAGGACCTGCTGCCGTTCTTGGTGAAATTGATCTTAACGGGGTTTTTAAACTGGATAATAATGTGCATAGGCTTGGCAACTATGCTGACAGAGGCCTGATACTGGTCTGGATAGATCATGACAGCGAGCCTGGTAAACATGTATTAAACGATTTACCCCTGGTAAAAAGTGAACTGGATGAACTGGGTTGCCAGCTTATTTTTCTTTCTGACCCTTCCTCCGCAAGCGCTTCATATAATCCCGGCCAGGCAGAAGGTTTACCGGCAAACTCGATTTTTGCCATTGATGAAGACCTGAGGATACTCAAATCAGTTAAAGGGGATTCATTTTCTTCCGTTCAATTGCCCCTTGTCCTGTATGCAGGTAAGGATGGGAGAATTTATTATATGTCTGAAGGCTACCGTATCGGTATAGGTGAACAAATCCTTAAGACGATTAATAAAATAGAATAATATGAGAAATATTGGTATTATACTTCCGGCACTTATATTTTCAGCTGTTTCATGCATCAACAGGCAGGAAGCAGCTACTCTGGAATTAAAGGAGCCTGCTGAATATGTTGATCCTTTTATCGGAACATCCTATCACGGGCACGTATTCCCCGGGGCAACAGTGCCTTTTGGCATGGTACAGCTAAGTCCGGATAACGGAACCAGTGGCTGGGACTGGTGCTCCGGTTATCATTACTCCGATAGCCTTATAGCCGGTTTCGGCCACACCCACCTTTCAGGAACTGGCATAGGTGATCTTGCGGATATTGTTTTCCTGCCCTCAATGGAGGAATTTAAGGAAGCTTATACTGATGACAGATCCTCAGTTGCCCATGAAAACAGATCCTCCTTCAGCCATGATAATGAAGAAGCCGAACCGGGTTATTATTCAGTGAAACTGGATAATGGGGTATCAGTTAGCCTTACGGCTACAAGGAGAGCAGGTTTCCAGAAGTACAGGGCTGAAAGGGATGGGGTGATGAATATTCTTGTTGACCTGGGCTTTGCCATTAACTGGGATAGCCCTGTTGATTGTTCATTAGAGTATGATGGTGAGGTTCTCAGGGGTAAAAGAATTTCCACCGGGTGGGCTGAACGTCAATACCAGTATTTTGCCAGCCTTTTCTCCAAAGAACCGGATACAGTAAGAATTGTTAAAGACGGGATGTTCAATGACAGGCTGTCTGTAGAGGGGGAAAAGATAGGCATAATATTATCGTTTAATGTTGCCAGGGGTGAGGAGATACTTGTTAAAACAGGCCTTTCAGCTGTTGATGAAAAAGGTGCTGAACAAAATCTGCGGACTGAAATACCCGGCTGGGATTTTGAAGAGGTAAAAAAAGCTGCTTATGATGAATGGAACAGGGAACTGTCGGTCATAAAGGCGGCTTCAACTGACGATGAAATCCT
Source organism: Bacteroidota bacterium (assembly GCA_011050615.1). Classification (GTDB taxonomy): domain Bacteria; phylum Bacteroidota; class Bacteroidia; order Bacteroidales; family VadinHA17; genus UBA9300. The sequence continues at coordinate 11,727 of DRFJ01000030.1, read as the reverse complement.
TAAAGTATTTTACACAGCCTTGTACCATAGCTTTATAGCTCCAAATACCTACTCGGATTATGATGGGCGTTACAGGGGGGCAGACCTGGCAATTCACAGGTCTGATTCCTTTACAAATTATACCGTTTTTTCTCTTTGGGATACTTTCAGGGCAGCACATCCTTTATTTACCATAGTGCAGTCTGACCGGGTACCAGATATGATAAACGCGATGCTCAATATTTACCTTCAGCAGGGGAAATTGCCCGTATGGTCCCTGATGGCGAATGAAACCAATACAATGATAGGATATCACGCCGTTCCTGTCATTGCTGATGCTATGAAAAAAGGAATTGAAGGTTTTGATTATGAACTGGCCTACCAGGCTGCAAAGCATTCATCAATGCTTGACTTTGAAGGCCTCGACAGCTACAGGCGTTATAATTATATTCCGGCAAACCTTGAAAATGAATCTGTATCAAAAACACTTGAATATTGTTATGACGACTGGTGCATAGCACAGATGGCTTATCTTCTGGGTAAAGATGATGACTACCGGTATTATATGAGACGTGCAAACTATTACAAAAACCTGTTTGATGCAGAAACCGGCTTTATGAGGGGAAAACTCTCCGGCGGAAGCTGGAAAATACCTTTTGATCCGCTGTATTCCTCCCACCGTCAGGATGAGTACACGGAGGGTAATGCCTGGCAGTATACATGGTTTGTCCCTCATGATTTATACGGACTGGCTTCTTTGATGGGTGGGACCCCCGATTTAATTATTAAACTTGATTCCCTGTTTCTCCAGGAGGAGGGAGTGACTGGGGAAAATGCGTCTTCAGATATTTCGGGATTGATAGGAGCCTATGCACATGGTAACGAACCCGGGCATCATACCACCTATATTTTCAGCAGCCTCGGTAAACCTCGCAGAACCCAGGAACTGGTGCGCAGAATAATGACCGAAATGTATCATCCAGGTAAAGATGGCCTGTGTGGTAATGAAGATTGCGGACAGATGTCTGCCTGGTATGTTTTTTCCGCAATGGGTTTTTATCCGTTGAACCCCGCCGACGGTATGTATATTTTTGGAAGCCCTCTCCTTGATGAAGCTGTCATAAAGCTGCCGGGGGATAAGGAATTTATTATCAAAACAAAAAATAACGGGCCTGAAAATATTTATGTAAAAAGTATATCATTAAATGGTGAAAGTCTTGAACGTAATTATATCAGGCATGACCAGATTATGGATGGAGGAACTCTGGTGTTTGAAATGAGTAATAAATGAGGCTGAGATTTTAAAACGTAACTCTATAGCAATTTGCGACAGATATATAACCTATATAAAAACCTTGCCCTCTGGGCGGCAGCTTCTGTGCTGATGGTAAGCCCATTGGCTGCATATTCTCAGATAGTGCATATCTCAGGGGTGCCGGATGCAGATAAGGTTATATATTCTGACAACATACTTGAAGAAATATTTTTTGATCAGGGGATGATCGACAGCATGCGTAATGCCTTCTGCAATATTCCAGGGAATACGACATTTGCCATCGCCCGTGAAGTATTCCTGAACCCGGGAAATTCAGGTAAGATAATAACTAACAGGGAAGGGGAGAAGGTATGGTATTTGAAATTGCGTTCCGAAGGTGCAAAATCACTTAATATCATTTTCAGCAAATACAGTCTCTTGACCGGGGAAAAGGTCTTCGTATATGATAAGATGATGCAATCCCCGAGGGGGCCTTTTACTTCACAAAACAATATCCCCGCGGGTATGCTGGCCATAATGCCGGTGACAGGTGAAGAGCTGATTGTAGAATATCATATGAAGGCTCCTTATGATAGTAATCGCCTGGAGCTAGGACAGCTGGCCCATGATTATATAGGTATTACAGGCAGGCATTATTATACAAAGGATATATATTATGGTTCCTCACAACCGTGTAACGTCGATATCAATTGCGGATCGGGAAATGACTGGCAGGTCGAAAAAAATTCCGTGGTGAGGATAATAGCGGGCGGAACAGAGTTGGGTTCAGGTTTCCTGGTAAACAATACAAGACAGGAAAATATAGCTTTTGTTATAACAGCAAATCACGTTATACGGACAGCACAAAATGCAATAAATTCTGTATACGTCTTCAGGTATGAAAGTCCCTATTGTGACGGACCGGATGGCCTCACAGAATACAGCCTGTCAGGTGCGGAGTTGATGGCCGAGGACATGAGTACTGACTTTAGCCTGGTGAGGCTGATCAGTTTTCCTCCTATTACCTACAGGCCGTACCTGGCCGGCTGGGATGTAAGGGGCATTGCTCCTGATAATACGGTTACAATACACCATCCCTCGGGTGATGTAAAAAAAATAACTACCGACATGGACTCACCCATTATTTCCACCTTCCAGAATCTGTATACAAATGGTTTCTGGAAAATACTTAGATGGGAGGAGGGAACAACCGAAGGGGGATCGTCGGGCGCTCCCTTATTCAACGAGGACCACAGGGTGGTAGGCTACCTCTCGGGTGGAGAAGCCGTTTGCGGCAACAGTGTTAACGATTATTTCGCGAGAATGGATATATCATATGACCTTAACTCGGATTTCTATGGCAGCCTTAAGCCATGGCTCGACCCTGCACGCACGGGAGTGCTGGTGCTTGACGGACGTGACCCCTACGAGGATATAAAGACGGGAATCGATACTTTGTGCAATTGCAGCGGTGAAGAACGGTACCTCACAGAATATGATTTCCCGGGAACAGGTTATACAACAGGATATAACAGTGACAGTACGGTAATGTATGCCGAGAAATTTTTTGTGGAACCCGGACAGGTTCTGACTGAAGTAATAATGGAAATAGGAGACAGAAATATGGTAACTGATTTTGACAGCATTAGCATATATTTAATGTCAGATCTTACAGAGCCAGAGTCTGTTATAGCCAGAAGGTCTATATATATAAGGGAAGCACCCGATTCAACCGAACTGTTTTTCGACTTTTTTGCTCCAGTACCCCTTCCTGAAGTATTCTATATAAGCTGGCATTTATGGTATAAAGAAAAGGCATCGGAAGAGCAACAGCAATTTGCTGTTTTTCACGGTGCACCTGTAAGTGTATCCGAAAACACAGCCTACTTTAAAGATCACTTAAACTGGTACCCTTTTTATAACCATCCGGAAGCTTCCAATCCCCTGAATTTTTGCATTAAGGTTTTAACCGCAGATAGCACTGTTACGAGTTCATCTGATACCATCCCCGGCGACACAGAAATAGTAAGACTATATCCCAACCCTGTAACTGACTTGCTGACTATTAAAATACTGGATAATATTTTCGGTAAGATTAAGTATTCCATCATAGATAACACAGGTAGAACAGTTAGGGAAGGATATTTTTACCCTGGTGGCGCCGGATCAGTAAATCAAATTGACCTGTCTGGTCTGCCTGCAGGTGTTTTTTATCTTACTCTTGAAAATAATAACAGTTATTCATCTCACAAACTGGTCAGGAAATAATCTATGAGAAACACCCCGTATCTGATATTCGTATTTGTAATACTGGTGTCGTCGTGTATGTCAGGAAATCATGATAACGCACTGCCAGATGTCAGTAAAAATGAGTATTCGGAGCGTTTTATTATTGAAAAGCATGAAGGCTACAGTAAGCTGACAGTATTAAATCCATGGCAGGGTGACGGGCAGGAGTATTTCGAATACTATGTAACAGGCAAGCCATCAGATATGCCAGCCGGTGTGGATAAATCGAAAATTGTGGTGACCCCGGTACAAAAAATAATCTGTACATCCACAACCCACATATCCATGCTGCAGGCACTGGGGGCAATCGACCTTGTCATAGGAGTTTCAGGGTCAGATTTAGTGTATAACGAGGAGTTGAGACACAGAATTAATGAAGGCCTGGTATATGATATTGGTTATGAAAGCGGATATAATATAGAGTTAATATACAGCCTCGGTCCTGATTTAATATTTGTATACGGAGTTGGCAGTGAATCTGTACTTAATTTTGGCAGGCTTGCCAGTATGGGTATTCCGGTTATATATGTAGCGGATTATCTTGAGAATCACCCCCTGGCAAGGACAGAATGGATAAAAGTGTATGGTGAGTTGCTTGACAGGCAGGAGAAGGCTGAAGAAATATTTCGTTCGGTTAGTAATGAATACAATAAAATAGTTAATAAAATTTCAGTTGAAGGTAATAAAAGGCCCCTTGTATTGCTGGGATTGCCGTTTAAGGATAAGTGGTTCATTTCTCCGGGCAATTCTTATATATCAAGGCTGATAGAAGATGCCGGCGGTAAATATTTATGGGCTGATTCAAGATCAGATGTGTCTATCCCCATGAGTATGGAAGCAGTCTTCAGAAAAGCCAGGGATGCAGATATCTGGCTTAATTCAGGAACGGCACGGACAATCAGGGATATTCACCTGGTTGACTCCAGACTGGCTGATCTCCCTGTAGCCAGTGAAGGCAATGTATTTAATAACAATAGAAGGCTGAATGAATATGGAGGCAACGATTACTGGGAGTCAGGTACTGTTAATCCTCATATTCTTCTCAAGGATATCGCTTCGATACTTAACCCGGATCTTTTTCCCGGTTACGAACCCGTATATTATACTGAACTTAGAAATGAGGCCACTGATCGGTAATGATAATAATTCGTAAGATAAATAAGCTTGAAAAGGATACGGCAATAAACCGCTCCTATATTTATATACTACTCTGTATACTACTGATTATTTTATTTTTTGTTGACCTTATTACAGGGCCTGTAGGGATAAGTCCCGGTGATTTTGTCAGAGCTTTATCAGGTAAGGGAGACCAGGAAATAATAAAAATATTGTTTGACTTCAGACTACCCAGGGCTCTCACTGCCTTGCTGGCGGGTATGGCATTATCTGTTAGCGGGCTGCAGATGCAGACTGTTTTCCAGAATCCGCTGGCCGGCCCCTATGTACTTGGCATCAGTTCAGGGGCAAGCCTGGGGGTGGCTATCCTTATACTTGGACTTTCCTCAGTTATTTCCTCAAATATTTCAATGCTTTTCAATAGCTGGGCCATTGTGGGTGCAGCCTGGCTGGGATCGGGGCTTGTACTTGTGCTGATAATGATAGTTTCGCTACGGGTACGGGATATTATGACGGTGCTTATACTGGGAATCATGTTTGCAAGTGCAGTTTCTGCAATTGTAAGCATAATGCAGTATTTCAGTAATGAGTCAATGCTGAAATCATTTGTTATATGGACCATGGGAAGCCTTGGCAATCTTTCCTGGAAACAGCTTAATATATTGATAATATGTGTATTACCAGGTTTAACACTAAGTGTTTTTACCACAAAGATGCTCAACGCACTCCTGCTTGGAGAAGAACATGCAATCAGCCTGGGACTCAGGATTAAAACAGCAAGAACATTAATATTTATCAGCACTAGCATATTGGCAGGCAGCGTTACGGCCTTCTGCGGACCCCTGGCATTTATAGGGATAGCCGTTCCTCATATTTGTCGCCTGATCTTTGCAACTTCTTCGCATAATTATTTAATACCGGGAACCATACTCAGCGGAGGTATAATTTTGCTTGCAAGTGACATTGTAAGCCAGTTGCCGGGGCAGGGTAAAATATTACCTGTTAATTCCGTTACTGCACTTATCGGTATACCGGTTCTTATCTGGATTATTGTAAAAAGAAATAAGTTCATCAGGCTTTCATGAAGGCAGCAAATGATTATATAATAAAACTTGATTCTCTATCCATTGGGTATAATGCTGGCTCTAAGAAAGAAAAAGTATTGATGCCTCCCTTGAATTTATCAGTACGAAAGGGAGAAATGCTTGCCCTGCTTGGACCAAACGGGATAGGTAAAAGCACTTTATTGAGGACAATAGCCGGATTGCAGGACGAAATTGATGGAGAGATATTGTTATCAGGTAAAAAACTGCAGTCTTATTCCAAGTCTGAACTGGCAAAAAAAATAAGTTTTGTTTTTACCGGTTCTCTTAGTGTTTATAACATGTCTGTTTATGATGTTGTTGCCCTTGGCCGTTTTCCACATACAAACTGGCTCGGCCGCTTAACCGGACCTGACAGGATAATAGTGGAAAGATCGATTCATAATGTCGGATTACAAAAATACTCCGCAAGCAACATTGGCGAATTGTCAGATGGAGAAAAACAAAGAGCAATGATAGCGAGGGCGCTTGCGCAGGACACAGAACTTATCCTGCTGGATGAGCCAACAGCCTTTCTTGACCTTCCTAACCGCTACGAACTGGTTTCTTTACTTAGAAAACTTTCTGTGGAAAGAAACAAATCGGTAATATTCTCTTCCCACGATATACATATCGCTATAAGGGAAGCCGACAAGGTATGGATAGCCAGCAGGGAAGGCATCATGCAGGGAGGGCCGGAAGATCTTGCCATTAATGGCTCATTCGATAATATGTTTGCCGATTCAGATCTAAGTTTCATACCTGATGAAGGGGTGTTTACTTTTCCCGTACGAACAAGGATGACAATAAAACTGGTTGGAAGCGGACTGCCCTTTTACTGGACTGAAAGAGCACTGAACAGGCTCGGCATAAGGGCACAAGCCGGTGCCGTCAGTCCCTCTGTAACTATACTTTCAGAATCAGATACCTATGCATGGATCTATGAAAGTGCTGTGGCAAAAAAACGCTTTGATGATATTTACAGCCTTATCCTCTATATGAAAGATGTTCTGAAAGGATAGACCTTCCTAATTATTAATCTTCCTGTAACTGTCAATAAACTCCTCCAGCCTGTCTACAGGCAGCTTCTTGGCAATTATTTCCTTATCAGCGTTGAGAACATAAATTAGAGGAGTTGCCCTGACATTGTAATAGAAATCATAAGCGCTGCTTCTCATCGGATCCCATCCGTTTATCCACTCCAGTTCATTTTCTGCTATGTACTCTTCCCATTCTTCTTTATTGCTCTGGGTGCAAATGGCAAATACTTCAATTCCTTTTCCCTTGTTTTTTTTGTAGAAATCCCTCAATTCCGGTGTTACTGTCTTGCAGTGCCCGCAATTGGGTTCCCAGAAATAAAGGATGGTAAATTCCGACTTAATTTCATAAAGGGACTTCCATACTCCTGAATATGTTTGCATTGTAAGATCGGTTGCTTTATTGCCAATAAGGCCTGGACGAATACTTGCCACATCCTTTTTCAGATTATCCAGGAATTCTTTGCTGACCCAGTCCACATTTCCACGGAAATAATATTCATCCGCAAGCATCACAACAATGGCATCATGTCCCATTATCTGACTTTCTCGGAAATGATTGAAAAGGAAAGCGATTACATAGCGGTAAGTCTCCTTATTGCTTTTAGCCATCCCTGCCACCTTCCTTATCTCAGGAATTATTGAGTCGGGAGCCTGGATAAGGACATTTGAAAAAAATGTATTTAGCTTGTTATACATGATGGGAGTGCGTATCAGCCCGGGATCATTCAGCCTTACATTATCAAAAAAATGCTCCTTGTTATAATGATACCCCATAAGCCATCGAAGTGAATCCCTGTTCGACACATTCGGGGGAATATCAAATTCCGGCACCTGAACAGGTAACATTGAATATAACATTGATGACAGAAGGCTTCCTTCATACTTTCCGGCAGTACTTTTAATATAGGCTAGAATGTCTTTCTCCATGGTTGTAAGTTTTTCACGGTAGATGCTTATTGAATCCCTGTTTGACAGTTTTTCCAGCTTCTGCCTTGTATTGCTTGCCTTCTCCTGGAAATCCAGCCAGTTTTTCCTGTATTCCAGAAAAGCACTGTTTTCTTCTGAACCGCTGAAATTAAGAGTATTTATGATATCCTTCCGGTCGCAGGAGATATTAAATTGCTGATCATCGGAAATAATAATTTCAAAAAGACTGTTATCAGGAAAAACCACCATGTAGAGCCCTCTTTCAAGGGCCTCTGTTGACTTGTATGAGGCATGACCTGACCTGTCAGTACTGATTGTGTCTCTTATATATTGCCTGTCACCCATATGATAGGCCAGGCTTACAAAGCTGTCATTATGACCTCTCAGTTCAAATGATATGTTGCATTTATAAGACTCCTGAGCTAATGCTTCAGTTGCAAGAACAAGCAATAAAATGGATATTATTTTTCTTAACATCTTATTTATTTTTCTTGAATGACAGAACAAAAGTAATTGTTACAAATACCTTTCCAAATTTTACTGGTTTCATCCGGCAATATTTTCTATATTTGAAGATCAATAAATGAGGGTATGTTTTCAATATTGATCCCGGTATATGATTATGATATTGCTTCACTTGTCACCGGGCTACAGCAGGCAGTGAAGGATATCGGGGAGTATGATGAAATAATCATCGGAGCTGATGGTTGTTCAGATGATTACCTGGGCATGTATGAAGCACTGGCTAAACTTGATAAAGTGAGTCTTCTGGTAAGCGAAAATAATATAGGACGGGCAAGCATAAGAAATATGCTTGCCGGGAAAGCTATTGGCGATTTCCTTCTTTTTATTGATGCCGATGCACTTATCCAGGGAAACCCGAAAGATTATCTCAGGAGGTGGCTTGATAATTATAAGCTAGCCCCCGTTATATGTGGCGGCACTGATTACCACAAAACTCCCCCGGATAATCCGGATAAATATCTTAGATGGCATTATGGTTATCATAATGAAAGAAAGTCATTAAAGAAGAGAAGGAAACGGCCCTATTCTACTTTTTCAGGTTTTAATTTCATGATTGAAAGCTCAATTCTGAAAAAATTCAAATTTAATGAGGAGCTGAAAAAATATGGTCATGAAGATACCTTGTTTGCTTACCAGTTAAAAAAAGCCGGAATTGCCATTAAACATATTGATAACAGCTTAATACATGATGGTCTGGAGTCAAACCGCGATTATGTACTTAAAACAAGAGACAGTATCGGTAATCTCAATATACTCTATGACAAAGTCACTGATAAAAGAACCTTTGCCAGTGTGGCTGGCCTTATTAAGCATTTTAGCTACCTTAGATTAATTGGTGTCACAAGGTTGCTTGCCTATGTTTACAAGAAAAGACAGAGGAGAATAGAGATAATGCTTCGTTCAACAAAATGTTCCCTGAGAATATTCAAGATCTATAAACTGGGCCTTTTTAGTTATTATCGCTATCATAAAGGATATTCTGCATCCTGACATTGCTGCCGCATATGATCAATTCTTTCACCTGTATCAAGGGTGTAGCTTCCCATGCAATCAGCCGTAAGGCATGAATGCACCGGTATTACAGCCAGGAGATCCCCCGGTTGCAGGCCTTCAATGTGTTTTTGTTCAGGGTATTCTATTATCCCATGTTCCTGGGAGAGGGAAGATATATACATCTTTTCTTCAGGCTGATACCATCCGGAAGAATTAAGCGGCACTACCATCCCATAAACAGGCTTTCCTTCAACCGTAAGACTTTCTTTTGAGAAGTGTACTGCTCCTCCGTGTATGACTACAGTTCCTGATGATGGCCTGATATCAATAACAGGACATATAAGAACTACAGCAATATTGTCAAAGTTACATGTCCCGTTTACATGTTGCATAAGGTCATAAAAGACGAAATTCCCCGGCCTGAGCTCATCAACGCCCTTAAAACTTTCAGCGAGTGAGGCCGAGGGTGTATCTCCAACCGATACTATAAGATCTTTAATGCCTGCATTTTTCCGGCTTATATTTATCCTGTTTACAGAAGTTGAATAATTTCCGGTAATTTTTTCCCTGCTGCTTAATCCATAAGTGCTTCCATCATGAGTCATTAAACCCCTTATTTTAATCTTCCTGTTCTTATTCAGATAATCAATTGTTCTGCTTAAATTATTTGAATCATTCCATTTAATGCCCGTCCGGTTGTAACCCGTATCAATTTTTATCATCGCTTCCACCTGAAATCGACATTGACCTGCGAGTAGCCGGGCAGCTTCAGGGCAACTTATGGTAAGCCGGATCCTGCACTTTTCGGATAATTTCTCATATAAGCCATATTCCCTAGGATTATATGCTATGCCAACCAGTATGTCTTTCCAGTTGTCGCGGGCAAAATAGTATGCCATTTTTAAAGATGAAACGGTTATTTTGTCTACCCCGTATTGCCTGAACCACCGTCCAATATCCAGTGATTGGTGGGTTTTGAAATGGGGCCTGAATATTAAATTATTCTCCCTGGCTTTGTTAACCATGTACTCAATATTATCAAGACATTTTTTCCTGTCGATAATTAGCCTGGGGCCTCTTATGTTACTTGTTTCCATGGATACACGCTTTTTTTGGAAAATTAATAAATTTAGTGTAAAGACAATTATTACACCTATTATTATATTTGTTACTTACTGATCGCAGCAAAATGAAAAAGATAAGTGACTGGATGAGGAGAAAAATAAAGTATGTAACTGAAGATACTGGCGGATTCGACTCGGTGAGCTGCCCATGGGAAAAATTTTCCCGGTAAGGGAAATACGTGTTCTTGTGCTTGCTTTCATGGGCTTCATGGAAGATAAGGTGCAGTTCAGGGCATCAGCCCTGATCTTTAATACCTTACTGTCAATTATTCCGGTGGCTGCGATAGCCTTTGGTATAGCACAAAGCTTTGATTTCAAGGAAAGACCTGAAATCGAAATACGCCATGCGCTTGCAGGCCATGGGTGAGGAAATTTGCAGTTTACCTTTCCATTTTGCTGCTAACTCCGGTATTTATTGTTTTATCAGGAAGCTTTGCAGCTTTTCCACTTTTTCTTGTCTGGATGCAGCTAAGCCGGCTTGTTGTGCTTATGGGTGCTGAAATTTATTTTGCCAATCAGAACGTAAACAGGTACGAGTTCGGATATGAACCTACTCATAAGTGAAATCTAAATCGCTTTTTTCAAGCAGGTATTTTATCATATTATCAAAATTACCCCAGTAATAAAACGGATAATGGGGAAGGTCTGCGGTTACAAGTACCGTATTTTTTCTCCCTGTCCAGTAATTAATCATGTTTGACGGAGGGAAAACCCTGTCATTTGAACTGATTAAGGCTATATCCCACCTGTACTTCCTGTCGGGATTTTCCATTATCCTGTTATACAGCCACCTGAGCTCGGAAGCATAGGATTCAATACTCCTCTTTGATAATTTGTCCATATTAACCTCCAGCACCGATTTGCTCCCGAATAGCCTTATATTGAACTTTTCCATACCCTTTTCATCGATATTATTAAGGGTTCCTTCAAATATTTCCGGTGGTATGCCATATCTGTCATCGGCCGGAATGGGCGTACCGTTAACGGCAATTGCCAGATCAGGATTCAGGTTCATAGATCCTGACATATACTCCGCTGCCCATACCCCGAGTGACCAGCCTATAAGAACTACCCTGCTGTAGGTCTTGCGATCAGGAAGCACCAGTGGCTCATCAGCCGAGTAATTATAATAAAGAATAAAATCGTGGCTTTCTGTACAGAGGGGAATAAAAGAATTTTGATCCGTTCCCCAGCCGGCAAAAACTATTACAAGCTTTTTATTATTCTCTCTTCGCCTGATATGAGTTTTCATAACGGCAATATTTTTTTACTAATATAATCAAGATTTTCTAAGACTGTAGAACGTCACTTTTTTGCATAAAAAAAAGAGGAGTGAGGGTTGGTTGCGGAAGAAGGGAACGGGTTCTCTTAAAAGATAATCCCGGAATCTACTGTCT
>DRFJ01000012.1 GCA_011050615.1 Bacteroidota bacterium | reverse complement strand
GTCTTATACGACATTTTGCAATATATCAACACATTGCAACTATTTGTATATCAGCAATATGAAGAAATAGAGTGAAATGAGATGAAGTGTAAAATGTTTCAGTTATGTTTCAGTTATATAAAACGAAAAAGGCCCTATAATCTTTTCTATCAGAGCCTTTGACTTTCTTTCCTGCTCCCCAGGAAGGACTCGAACCTTCGACCTACGGATTAACAGTCCGCCGCTCTAACCAACTGAGCTACTGAGGAATTTTTTGATACAAAAATCTATGCCGAAATTTGCGTGGCAAAAATAAAGGCTTTTAGTGAATTAAGCAATATATTTGTTAATTATTTTAATCATACGGAAAACGCTTAAATGGTATTATGAAGAAAATTCTCGGCATAGGTAATGCGCTTGTTGATGTGATGACTCCCCTAAAGGACGACAGCATAATTAACCAGCTTGGATTTGAGAAAGGAAGTATGACCCTGGTTGACGAAGAGAAATCGAGGGAAATAAAGCATATAACCGCACAATATGTTTCGAGCATGGCATCAGGTGGTTCAGTAGCAAACACAATGCATGGGATATCAAAAATGCGGGCCGAAGGAGGCTTTATAGGTGCTATAGGTGATGATACAACGGGAAAGATCTTTGAAAAAGACATGAAATCAGCCGGGGTAAAAACATACCTGAGCATTAAGGATGATGATACAGGAACAGCTGTGGCAATGATAAGCAGGGATTCGGAACGGACCTTTGCCACTCACCTGGGAGCAGCGGAAAAATTAATGGCAGATGACCTCAAAAGGTCTGTATTCACCAGGTACGACTATCTCTATCTCGAAGGTTACCTTATTACCAATATGGATCTTGTTGAGAGGGCATGCGTATATGCAAAGGAAGAAGGACTGAAAGTTGCCATAGACCTGGCCAGCTTTAATGTGGTAGAGGAATACAGGGATAATTTCTCCCATGTTATCGGTAATTATGCTGACATAATCTTTGCCAATGAATATGAGGCAAAAGCCTTCACAGGGAAAGATGCCGGGGAAGCTCTCAATGATCTTGCAGGAAGGTGCGAGATAGCTGTGGTTAAAACCGGGGCAAAGGGATCACTGATTGATGATGGTACGGGGATGATAAAAATAGATGCACTGGATGTTGATTGTATTGACTCAACAGGGGCGGGCGACCTTTATGCAGCGGGCTTCCTTTACGGACTCGCAAATAACACCCCTCTTGATAAATGCGGATTTTTTGGTACCCTGCTGGCCTCATACGTCATACAGGGTATAGGTCCTAAAATAAATATTGATAAATGGCCCGGAATAAGAGAAGAGATAAATGAGAAACTGGCATAAAATAAAAATAGTTCTTATAGCATCACTCCTAATACTGCCCTTTGCATCCTGCGACAGGGAAAATGATAGAACAAGGGTTGAGATAAGGGGTAATAAGTTTTATATAAACGGTTTTCCCACATACAGGGGCAGGGAATGGAAGGGCAGCAATATTGAAGGCCTGCTGTTCAACTCACGTATGGTACAGGGTATCTTTGATGACAGCAATGAACAAACAGCAAGGTTATGGAAATACCCTGACACGGGAACATGGGACCCCGACAGGAATACCAATGAGTTTATAAAGTCAGTGGAGGAATGGCACAGCTATGGTTTACTGGCCTTTACCCTTAATCTCCAGGGAGGCAGCCCTACAGGCTATGGCAACAAGGGATGGATTAACACAGCCTTTAATGCCGACGGCACACTCAAGAAAAAATATTTCACACGCCTGTACAGGATACTCGACAGGGCAGATGAACTGGGAATGGCAGTGATACTTGGTTTGTTCTATTTCGGACAGGACCAGGAACTGGCAAATGAACAGGCCGTATTGAACGCAGTTGATAATACCCTTGACTGGCTTAATGAGTCAGGATTCAGGAACGTGATAATAGAGGTATGTAACGAATGCGATGTTGAATATGATCATGATATCCTGCAGCCTGCGAGGGTTCATGAACTGATAGTGAGGGTGAAAAACAGGAAATATGAGGGCTATAACTACCCTGCCGGAGTAAGCTACGGTGGCGGTAATCTGCCGGGTGTTGAGGTCATGAAAGTTTCGGATGTGATCTTCCTGCACGGGAACGGTGTTGACCATCCTGATCTTGTAAGGGAGATGGTAAGGCGCGTCAGGGTGATGCCGGAATACAATGCCCATCCCGTAGTGTTTAACGAAGATGATCATTATGGTTTCGATGAAGATGATTACAATATGAAGGCTGCCGTGGAATCATATGCCTCGTGGGGATTTTTTGATTACCGCAGGGATGGGGAAGCATATGAGGAAGGCTTTCAGAGCATGCCTGTTGACTGGGCTGTTAACTCAGACAGAAAAAAGGCTTTCTTTGAGAAAGTCAGGGAAATAACGGGAGGTTTTCGCGAAGAAGAGAGAAGATAAAATTAAAAAGTGAAAATAAACCTTATCAACTTTCTCAGCCTCAGTCTCAGTTTTTTTAGTCTTCCTCAGATTTGAAAACTATATCAACAACATCTGCATCTTTGAAGAATGCAACAGCGGCTTTCCGTATATCTTCAGCAGTGAAGCCTTTCAGGATGTCTTCGTAATTGGCAGGATCATCATAGTTTATCCCACTCATATAATACGTATACAGGGCAGACATCCAGTATGAATTATGTTGCTGCGACTCTTCCCTGTTCTTCAGGATATTATTAACGGCCTTATCAAGGTATTCTCTGTCAGGCCCCTTTTCCATTAACTTATCTATTTCGCTGTAGACTATTGATTTCAGATCTGCGGCCCTTTCAGGGTCACAGTCAAATGAAACAAGGGCAGTGGCTTTCTGAACGGGGAATTGCTGCAGTGAAACAGATGTGGATACACCGTAGGTTCCACCTTCCTCTTCACGTATCTTTTCATTGTAAACAATATCCAGGATGCCATTGATGACCCTTGCTGCCTGCCTGTTGTAGGGATTGAACTCCATATCTTCGGAATAGTTTATGACAATGGTAGCTTTAGGGACGGTTAAAGGCATCTCAATTATTTTTTCAATCTTCCCCTCAGGTTGCCTTATGCCCCTGTCAATCCATTCTTCAGAACCCGGGTGGCTGGTCAGTGAACCGATATATTTTTCTGCCATTATCCTGGCCGTATCCTCACTGACATTACCCACGATAAAGAAGGTATAATCATCGGCATCCCTGAACCTTTCCAGGTAAAGTTCCTTTATTTTCCCGAATTCAATATCATCAATATAATTTTCATCCAGTATCCTCGCCCTCGGGTGGTAAGCTGTCATGATAAGGGTTAAGGAGTCCTGCATGATTTTTTGCGGATTGTTATTCATTGTTTCGAGCAGTGCCTTAAACCTTGCAGTTATTGCATCATGTGCTTCGCGGTCGAATCTTGGCTCCTCGAATCGAAGGTACAGCAGTTGCATGAGTGTTTCGAAATCTTTCGGGGTTGCTGTACCACTGATGTTCTCGGTTACTTCACTGAGGCTGACTGAGAGGGATGCTTTTTTCCCTGACAGCATTTTCTGCAGGCTTATATTGTCATATTCACCGGCGCCATATGTCAGTGCAATTGTTGAGAGCAGGGATGCTTCGGGAATAAAGCTGTCTTCAATAAGGGATGTCCCACCGAAGGAAAATGCATTCACTGAAACATTGTCCTTTTCATAGTCCGCCTTCCTGTAGACCACCTTAGCGCCATTACCCAGGGTCCATTCCACCGCATCAAAATCAGCTAGTTCCCTGGTACTGCTTACCTCGCTGCCAGGGAGTACTTTATTTATCAGTGATTCAGAAGATGCTGAGTCATTATAGGCGGTCAGTTCAGAGTTTTCAATTTCTTCTATAATATCAAGAGCTTGTTGACGGCTAAGGTAATCAATATCTTCACCCTCGGGTCCCTGTACAAAAATGACCCTGTTTTTATCGATTATCCATTGTTTTGCCCTCGAAGATATCTCTTCAAGGGAAATATCCGGAACTATTTCCTTTACTTTCTGATATTCATATTCCACGGATGGTAAAGGTTCGTTAATCAGGAAATGCTGCTGAATATTATCTGCCCGTGAATCATTATCTATTTTATCCCTTTCCCTGTAATAATTTTCCCAGTTGGAAAGCATTTTAGATTTTGCCCTTTCCAGTTCTCCGGGGGTAAAGCCATGCCTTTTCACCCTTTCGGCTTCGGCATAAATTGCCCTGAATGCTTTTTCCCCTTCTCCCTGCCTGAAGCTGGCACCAATGCTGAAAACATCATAGCCACGGATGAAGCTGCTATAACTTACCGAGCCCATGATAAAGGGAGGAAGCCCCTTCTGTAGCAATTCATCTATTCTTTCAGACATCATTGAATTGAAAAGGGTAATTATATATTGTTCCCTCAGGTAATCCACGTTTTTGTTTTCAGGGCTTACGGCCCTGTGTTTTATATACAGGTCGACTGCATGCTGGGAGGCTTCCCTGTCAGTTGCCAGGACATAAAGTGTACTGTCATGTTCAGGCACTTCGAAGAAGGGTCTGTCAGGCGGATTATCAACGGCAGGAATCCGGGAGAACATATCAATAACTTTTTCTTCCATAAGGACAGGATCAAAGTCTCCTACAACTGCAATCGCCTGCAAGTCAGTTCTGTACCATTTATTGTAAAAATCGCGGAGGCTGTTGTAGTCAAAATTCTGTATTACATCAAGTTCCCCTATGATATCCCTTTCGGCATATCTGGATCCTTCGAGCAACACGGGCAGGAATTGCCAGTTCATCCTGAACTGGGCTGTGCGGCGTGTCCTCCATTCTTCTGTAATAACGCCTCTTTCGGCATCTATCTCTTCATCGGTAAGCAGGAGATAATTTGACCAGTCATTCAGCACCAGCAGGCATGTATCAAGAAGTCCGGGATGATCGACAGGGACATTACTGATATTATATACTGTTTCATTAAAAGCGGTATAGGCATTAATATTATAGCCAAAAGCCACCCCGTGTTTTTCAAGCGTGCTTATTATACCTTTTTCCTTTGTGGGGAAATGCCTGGTTCCATTGAATGCCATATGTTCGAGGAAGTGGGCCAGTCCGTCCTGTGTATCATTTTCAAGCAGGGCTCCCACATTTTGTATGATATAAAAGCTTGCCCTTTTTTCGGGTTCTTTGTTTTGCCTGATATAATAGCTCATGCCGTTATCCAGTTTACCCATACGGATTTCAGGGTCTATGGGTACAGCATACCCGTTGTTCTGTGCCCTTCCTGCAATGCTTAAAGAGACAAGGATCAGGGTGGGCAGAATAAGTTTTCTCCCGGTGCGGTTCATTGTATATTTTCTTGTTTTAACAGTAATATTCAAAAAAGGCCGTGTAATTCGGCATCTATCTTATCTATAATCTGACGGAGGTGGTCCTTATTATCAGGGAAATCATAAGCATCAGCTTCTATAATAAGTAATTTTCCCAGTTTATATGATTCTATCCATGCTTCATATCTTTCATTCAGTCTCTTCAGGTAGTCAATCCTGATGGAGTTTTCATATTCCCTTCCCCTTTTCTGTATCTGGTTAACCAGTGTGGGTACCGAGGCTCTCAGGTAAAGCAAGAGGTCAGGAGGTTCTATAAGTGAGCTCATGAGGGTGAAGAGTGTGAAATAGTTTTCAAAGTCGCGAGTCGACATCAATCCCATAGAGTGGAGGTTTGGTGCGAAAATATATGCATCTTCATATATTGTCCTGTCCTGGATAACTGTTTTATCCATATTTTTTATCTCTATGATCTGGCTGAAGCGGGAGTTCAGGAAAAAGATCTGGAGATTAAAGGACCATCGTTGCATATCATCGTAAAAGTCATTCAGGTAAGGATTATCATCCACATCCTCATAATGGGCTTCCCATCCATAATGCTTAGATAATAAACCAGCGAGGGTTGTTTTTCCTGATCCGATATTTCCTGCTATAGCGATATGCATATTTTATCTTTAAAAAATGAGCACATAAAATTAACAAAATAATAGGTTTCGCTTACATAAAATCAAGTAATTCATCCAAATATTGCCTGTCGTTTGACAGCCTGGGCACTTTATTCTGCCCGCCCAGCTTATTTTTTTTTTCGAGCCATCTGTAGAAGGTCCCTTCTGGTGCCACTATTACAGCAGGTTTGGTAAGTGTAAGGTCCTTATACCGTTTTGCTTCATAATCTGAGTTCAATGATTTAAGCCCGTTATCGAGCAGATCAACAAAGAGATCAAGGTCTTCAGGTTCTTTTTCAAACTCAATGATCCATTCATGATGACCCTTAGAGGTAGTGCTCATAAAGTAGGGCCCTGCGGTGTAGTCAGTTATGAGGGCGCCTGTTTTTGAAGAAGCAATTTCGAGGGCTTTTTCGGCATTTTCTATTATCAATTCTTCCCCAAAGGCATTGATAAAATGTCTGGTGCGGCCGGTTATCCTGAATTTATGGGGGAAGAGGCTGGTAAACATTATGGTATCACCTATCATGTATCGCCACAGACCGGCATTGGTAGATATTACCATGGCATAATTTACTCCTTTTTCAACATCTGCAACAGTATATGCTTCAGGGAATTCAGAATTGGTGTCACCGGTTTTTACGAATTCATAGAATATTCCGTAATCAAGCATCAGGAGCATATCATCAGTGTCCAGATCATCCTGGATTCCGAAATAGCCTTCAGAGGCATTATAGGATTCCATATAATTCATCTTATCTGAGGGAATGATTTTCTTATACTGTTCACGGTACGGCTTGAAGCTCACTCCTCCATGACAGAAAAGCTCCAGGTCGGGCCATACCGCAAGCAGGTTATCGGCCCCGGTGTATTTAAGAATGTATTTAATAAGAACAAGGAACCACGAAGGAACACCTGCCAGGTACCTGATATTCTGGTTCACGGTCCTGCGTGTTATTTTATGCATTTTCTCCTCGAAATCTTCAATAAGGGCAATTTTTGCACGCGGCGATTTCATCAGCTCGGCCCACAGTGGTAGGTTTTCGATGAGTATGGCTGATAGATCGCCATACAGGGAATCGTTACTGAAATTATTTATCCTGTGACTGCCGCCAAGGGCCAGCCCCCTGCCTGCAAATATTTTTGTGTCGGGTTTTATTTTCGAATATAGGGCCAGAATATCTTTTCCTCCCCTGAAGTGGCAATCTTCGAGCGCTTCCCTTGATACCGGGATAAACTTGCTCTTTGAATCAATGGTACCTGATGATTTGGCAAACCACTTAATATCCCCTGGCCACAGGAGATCTTTTTCTCCCAACCTCAGTCTTTCTATGTAAGGTTCCAACTCAGTATAGGTGCCAACAGGTACGCTTTCCTGGTATTGCTTTACAGATTCGATATTTTTGTAATTATATTTCTGTCCCCATGTGGTATTTTCTGCTGTATTAATAAGGTTTACGAACGTCTCAAACTGCACCTCATAAGGATAGGCCTTGAAAAGGTCAATAGAGATCATTCTCTTTGTATTCAGCCAGTTAATAATTGATGGTATCAGTGCCATAATTTCTTTTTAGGGTAATGCTAATATAGTGAAAATATAAATTACGGGTCTTTATCATTTACTGACTCGGCTGAAAAGTTCAGAATAGATCCTGAGAGAATCTATATTTTTAAAACCGGGTAAATGCAGGGAATAAAAACCGAGCATGTCATTAAGGAATTCTCTCCTTGTATTTCCCGAGAGTGATATTCCATCACATTCTGAAATGCTTGATCCCAGGAAAAGGTTAAGCAGGGAGGAATACTCCTTGCCCATATAAAATCCATGCAGGGGCGGGTCGGAGGTATATATCCCGTTTTGCATATCAAAATATGGAAGTCTGCCGGAGTAATTGTTTGAGGGTGAAATGCCCAGGTATTTTGTTAGCCCGATTATAAATCCTATATGAAAATTTGGAGCCAGGCTATTATCATTATCCAGATACTCAAGTGAATCAATCATGTAATTATACATATGTACATCAGGTCCGGCAGGACGGAGAGCTTTATACAGGACCTCTCCCAGGAACATTACAATACTGTTTTTCCTGATGTCGGAATTAAGGCTTGTATAATTGAATGATGGAGTGGCTTCCTTTATAATATGCAAATCTCTTTTTTCCCTGTAATAAAACTCTATATCCAGCGGCTGCAGGGTCTGGAAATAGGCTCTTCGTGTAGTTGCCTTTCTGTTACTGATGCCCTTTACCATAAAGCTTAATCTTCCATATTTCTTTGTGAAAATATGAGAAATAATACCTGAATCGGAATGTTTAATGGTGTGTAATACTATACCTTCTGTTTTTTCCAGCATGGTCCCTGACGCTTTGTTCAAAAATACGAAATATGCCTTTGGACAGGACTAAAAAATTTAATTTTAAGAAATAATAATTCTCTTTTGTATATTTAAAACTCATTGGAGTAATTATGAACACCGAATCACAGGAGCAATTAATTAAGAGGATAGCCAGGCTGGCAAAGCAAAACCAGGCACTTGAGGAAAGGATCAAGAACCTGCTTAAAGAGAATGAGAAGCTGCTTGTGCAGAATGAGAAGCAGAAAGCTTTGCTTGACAGGGTAGCTCCGGCAGACCTGAAAAAGGTAAGTCCTTCACTGGCCGACCAGCGGATTTTGAAGTTCAAAATGACAACTATCCTCTTTGCCGATATGTACGGATTTTCGAAGGTTATGACCGATAACGACTCGGCTGAACTTATGGATGAGCTCGACGGCATACTGTATAACTTCGATCAGATTGCAGCCAGGTATAAACTAAAAAAGATTAAAACTATTGGCGACACTTATATGTGTGCAGGAGGAATTCCGGTAAAGAATATCACCAATCCCGTTGATGTTGTTATGGCTGCACTGGAGATGCAGGACTTTTTGAGTGAGCACAGTAAAAAAAGGCAAAGGGGGAACGGCCAGGTCTGGGGTGTAAAAATAGGTATACACACAGGCCCTGTTACAGCAAATATTGCAGGGAAGAAGAAAGTGTCTTATGATTTGAAGGGTGATACCGTAAATACGGCAAGCCGGGTTGAGGGGGTGTCAGAGAAGGGAAAGATCCTGATCTCCGTTATGACTTATGAACTGGTTAGGGAGTTTTTCCAGTGTGAATATTACGGTAAATTACCGGTTAAGTACAAGGGAGACCTTGATGTTTACCAGGTAATGGGACTTAGGCCCCGCTTCTCCATTAATGGGGATGGGATAAGGCCTAACGAGGCTTTTAACATTAAGTTCGGCCTTATACAATTTACCGATATACAGGAGATAATACTCGACAAACTTGAAAAGGAACTGCCCGCTTATCTGTACTATCATAATGTAAAACATACTGTTGATGTAGTCACCGAGGTTGAACTTATAGGATGGGCCGAAGGATGCAGCGACGAGGAGATCCTAATGCTTAAAACAGCTGCTCTTTTTCACGATGCAGGTCATACAATCGATTATGACAATCATGAATTCCATGGTGCACAGATGGCAAGGGAGATGCTGCCCCTGTTTAATTACAGCGAGCAGCAGATAAATATTATATGCGACATTATTATGGCTACCCGCCTGCCGCCCAAACCCAAAAACCTGCTTGAAAAAATTATATGTGATGCCGACCTTGATTACCTGGGGCGCAGTGATTTTATTCCTGTCTCGAATACCCTGTATGATGAGCTAAAGGCACAAAACAAGATAGGTAGCCTGAACGAATGGAATAAGCTCCAGGTTAAGTTTATATCGAATCATCAGTATTTTACAAATACTGCACGCAGCCTGAGGGAAGTGAATAAGCAAAAACAGATCGAGAGGATAGAAAGCCTGATCACCTGATGATAAGTATCTTTGTCACCGTACTAACCGTCCCGTCTTCATTATTGCAGAAGACCAGGTAAACTCCCGATGAGACCTTTTTGCCATTATATGTTTTCATGTCCCAGCTTGCATCTCCTCCAGTTGATTTTGTTTCGTAAACAAGGTTACCCGAGACATCCGTTATTTTTACCCGTGAGTTTCTTGAAAGTCCGGTAATGGTGATATTACCAGTAAAATCTTCTCTTACAGGGTTGGGGAAGGCATATACCTTATCCATAGCAAGGGAACCTGTGGTGCCTGTTTCCCTCAGTGTTACAATCCCCTTTGACGTACCGAACCATACTTCCCCTGTTTCACCATCGATGGCTATTGATGATACGCGGTCCGACAGCAGAGGACTGTTTGAAGCATTAAAATTCTTAACCGGCTCATTGCTGTTTTCAGAGATAAGGAAAGCGCCCGAGTTTTTAGTGCCCAACCACTTCCTGTTGCCGCCGTCAACCGAAATACTCAAAATTGTTTCGGTCCCGAGCAGGTAATCTGCCAGGCCGCTGCCGTCATCCCTCGGGACCTTTATCCTGCTGGCATATATATCCTGGTCAAATACCCGGTCGGGGAAATAATAAACCACCGGCCCCTGGTCCGTCCCAATCCATATATTTCCTTCAAGGTCGGGTGCAATGGCACTGACATTTGAAAATACCTTCCCGTCCCGGTCCTTGACGACCATCTTTTTATACCTGTCATCTTCAAAATATGAAGGAGTATGATTGTCATCCAGGATAAACAGACCACCACCTCCGGGCAGTAAGATCCATTTGTGGTTTGCTCCCGTGATCAGGATGTCCCCTGCTACGGGTGCATCAATATGGTAGGGTAAAGAGATCCAGTTGTTATCGTTCGTCAATACCTTGATATTGTTCTGGACCCCTGATTGTGTGATCCAGAGGTTTTTATCCTTGTCTACAACCAGGCCGAATATTCTCACAAAGGGCTGACCCGGGACAGAGCTCCCCAGGGTGTTTTCTGACCAGTGATTAAGCAGTTGCTTATTTTCAAATTCGTATACTCCCGAGCCCCATGTTGTAACAAAAACATGATCCGGTTCACCTGGAACCACTGCTACCCTCATGGCATCCCATGCATCATCCCTTAACTCTGACCACCACTTACGCTCCGCGAAATTAAAGAGCATAAAGGGTGTCCCTGAATTATTCCATTCTTCGTTAACACCGCCTCCGGTAACCCATACCTGCCCGCCCGAGGCAAGCAGGTAACAGGCATTATTCTTCGCAGGGCCCTGGGGAATATAGTTTTCAAAGCTATCTCCCTCCTTCAGTCTGACAAGGCCCTGATTATAATCGGCAGCATATATCTCATTACCATGAAAAATGGCATCCCTGGCATCAGGTGCCTGATGGCCATATTCATCAATTATCCTTGCAACTTCAGCATTGGTATCAATTATGCTGATAGCTGATCCTGAGCTAATGAGAAGCCTGTCAATGCCTGCTTCAAAGCTGTAGTTCACTGTTCCGGGCAGACCGGGGACATAGTTAATTATTCCGTCATAAAGGTAAAAAACAGAGTCATGGTTCGGAAGTGTGCTTTTCTTGTTAAAGAATAAATTGCCGTTTACCGAGGCCAGGCAGTTATAAGAGTTTTCATTTGACCCTGTCATAATGTCCCAGTTGCCGTGATAGGCAAGGCCCGGATTATCTGACGGGGCTTTGAACAAACCATTTCCTGTGGCTGCATAAACAGTTTCATTTACAATGCAGATATCGAAAACTTCATTCTGGCTGCCATCCAAAGAGGGTCGCCATGTATCTTTTATCTCGTACTTCCGGATATTAATTATGATTATTCCATGGTTGCTTGCCAGGTAGGCATATTCGTTATAGGTTCTTATCCTGTTGATTTTTATATCCCCGGAGAGGAAATAATTCATTATGTCAGGGATATTTCTTATGACACCATTCTGACAGATGTCAATATTGCCTGATAGATATGCAATTACAAGAGCTTTTTCTTCTTTTGAATATTCAATGGCGCTGATACCGCAATCAGATAATCCATTTACTTTTGACAGTTTCCTTATCTCGTTGTAAGTTGTGTTGAAGATGCTTATGGCAAATTCGCTTGATCCGTAAATTTCATTTTCGCCTTCAGAGACGAAACGGACAGAATGATAGGGCAGGTGGTCAGCCCATGAACCTATGGGTCCCTGTGCAAAACCGTAATGGAAAAGCATCAGTAAAAGAGGTATCGTAAGGTACCTTAACATATAGGTATAACTAAGGGTTAATTAAGATATTGTTCATAACCTGCTTTGTAAGAAGTCGCAAAGTTTACGAATGGCAATTGCCCTGTGCGAAATCATATTTTTCCTTTCTGCTGGCATTTCGGCAAAGGTAAGGTTTTCATTATCGGGAATAAAAACAGGGTCATAGCCAAAGCCTGCAATGCCTCTCCTTTCATTTATTATCATGCCCTTAATTATCCCTTCAAAAAGGTATTCCCGGTTTTCGTAAATAAGTGCTATAACAGTCCGAAACCTGGCCTTCCTGTTTTCATGTCCCTCTAATTCCCTTAACAGCCTGGTAATATTATTATCAGGATCTTTATTCTCACCCGCATACCTGGCAGAATGTACCCCGGGGGCTCCTTTCAGGGATTCAGTTTCAAGACCGGTATCGTCGGCAATGACGTTTGCACCGGTGAGGCTATAGACATACCTTGCTTTCACCAGGGCATTAGCCTCCAGCGTTGTTTCATTTTCGGGAATATCTTCCACAATACCTGCGTCAGCCATGGGAATAAGCCTGACGGGTCCTTTCAGAACATCTTTGATCTCTCTGATTTTATGCCTGTTATTTGAAGCAAATATTATGTCCATAAGAATGAATTAACGAGTTCAAAAATAATTAAAAATGCCAAAAGCTTTTTGAGTAAATTTATATATGTTACATTTGATAATACTGAACAAAGGTTTTTTGTCCGTAAATCAAATTTTACTGAATTGTACAGGGCTCTGATGATAATGCTATTAATCCTAATGGGTTTGAACCGGACACAGGATTTGTGTGGTCAGGACAGTACATTATTTGTAGGCAGGATAATCATAAACTACGACTCGGTACTATATGAAATCAGCCGGGATAAGGAAATTAATACTTTGTACGTACTGGAGAATAAGCATAACAATTTGCTGATAGAATGTCTTGGTCTGAAACAGGGAACAATGTATTCATTTTACCTTGAAGGTAATGACAATAAATGGAGTTCCTGGTTTGAACGGCCTGTGAAGGAATACACAAATCTGAGACCCGGGAACTACATCCTTTATGTAAGGACAAAGGTACCCGGCATGGCAGATAGAGAGTACCTGATAACCGCCTTCAGGCTCAAGCCCCCTCTCTACCTTACCCAGGTTGCCATCCTAATCTATATAGCCGTCTTTATTTTCTTATTGTTCTGTCTGTACAGGCACCTCATAGCAAGGCAAAAATCGAAACAGGCACACCTGGAGTTAATAATACAGGAACGGACAGAAGAATTGATGAGCGAAAAGGAAAAAACAGACAGCCTCCTCGCTAACGTTTTGCCCAGGGATACCGCTGACGAAATTATGTCAAAAGGAAAGGCCACAAAGCAGAAGTATAATTTTGTGACAGTGTTATTTTCAGATATAGAGGGATTTACAAAGATTGCCGAAGAAGTGAACCCGGAAATTCTTATAGACGAACTTGATAATTTCTTTTTTTATTTTGATTCAGTAGTGGAAAAATACAATATTGAAAAGATCAAGACAATAGGAGATGCATATATGTGTGCCGGCGGCATACCTCACGCAAACAGGACAAACCCTATAGAAGTTGTTCTTGCTGCGCTTGAGATGCTGGAGTATATGAACAGGCTTAAGAAAGAACAGACACAAAGGGGCATAAAACTATGGGATATAAGAATAGGCATTCATACGGGAACAGTTATTGCCGGAGTGGTGGGTCAGAAAAAACTGTCGTATGATATATGGGGTGACACGGTAAATACAGCCAGCAGGATGGAATCGTCTGGAATGCCGGGCAGAATTAACATTTCGGGTGTAACACATGAATATGTAAAGGATTTCTTTATTTGTGAATACAGGGGCAAGATGCCTGTTAAATACAAGGGCGACCTCGATATGTATTTCATTAAGGGCATAAGACCTGAATTGAGGGGGAAGGGCGAGATTGAACCAAACAATATTTTTATACACAGGCTTCTATCGATAAGGATACAGGATCTTGAGGATTATTACTTTGAATGGTATGATGAAAATGTAGCTGCCGACTTAGTCTTTCACAATACCAAATTTGTGAAAAATATCTGTACACAGACGGAATTGATTGCCAGGGCGGAAAAGCTGGATGAAGATAAAATACTGGGACTAAGGCTGGCTGCCCTGTTTGTTAAATCAGGGTTGCTCGTCGATTATAATGATCCCACAGAGTATTCAGTGAAGAAACTGAAGGAGTTTGCCCCGGAATATGGTTTTAATGAAGGATATATTGAACATGCTGAATCAATAATAAGAGGTGTCTATGCAATGGAGACTGACAGGAAGGAAGTGCAAATATTGCTTGATGCCATTTTTGACTACTGTGGACATGTAGATTATCCCGAATTAGTTGAAATGCATTATGTGGAAGAAAGCTCAAAAAGAGGATTGAAGGATAAAGAAACATGGTACGAAACGGAGTTGGAAAGGATAAGGAAGCATAAATTCCATACAGATACAGCAAAACTGCTGCGGACATATACAGGAAAAGAACAGGCTGAAAATCTGAAAAAGTATCTTAAACATATTAAATAACACTTTTGTACTCACCTTTTAAAAAAGTACTTTTGGGTTTTAATAAATAAAAATTATCTAGGTCTATGGAAAATATAAACTGGAAAGATCTGTCATTCGGATATATAAAGACAGACTATAATGTGCGTGCTTATTATAAAAACGGTAAATGGAGCGAGCCTGAGGTGAGCAATTCCGAGTATTTTAACATTCATATTGCGGCCACGGCCCTGCATTATGGCCAGGAGGCCTTTGAGGGGATGAAGGCTTACAGGGGGAAAGACAATAAGATAAGGCTCTTTCGCTGGAAGGAAAATGCAAAACGAATGATTAATTCAGCCAGAGGTATTATAATGGCTGAAGTACCAGAGGAATTATTCGGTGAAATGGTTTTCAGGGCAGTAAAGATGAATGAGAAATATGTGCCACCCTATGGTTCCGGTGCTGCCCTGTACATAAGACCCCTGCTCTTTGGCAGTGGACCCGAAGTAGGTGTTAAACCATCTGCTGAATATACATTTATGGTTTTTGTTACTCCTGTAGGTCCATATTTCAAAGGAGGAGTAAAACCTGTTAATATGATGATATGCAGGGATGTTGACAGGGCAGCACCGATGGGTACGGGTGTGTTTAAGGTCGGAGGTAACTATGCAGCAAGTCTGAGGGCTATAGTGAAAGCCAGGGATGCCAATTATGCCAATGTTATCTTCCTCGATGCCAAAGAGAAAGAATACATTGATGAATGTGGACCTGCTAACTTCTTTGCCATAAAAGGGAATACCTATGTTACACCCAAATCTGATTCAATATTGCCTTCAATAACGAATAAATGCCTGATTGAACTGGCTGAAAGCCTGGGAATGAAGGTTGAGAGACGTAAGGTGCATGTCGATGAACTTCCTGAATTTGATGAGGCAGGAGCCTGTGGAACAGCGGCAGTTATAAGCCCTATAGGTAAAATATATGACCCAGATACAGATAAACTTGTTGAATATTGTAAGAATGGAAAACCGGGCAAGGTACAGATGAAATTATATGAGATGCTTACCGGTATTCAAAAAGGAGACCTGCCCGATACCTTTAACTGGATAACTATTCTGGATTAATTGTATCTTTGCAGGCAAATCATACACAGTGGTTAAATATCAGGAAGATATATCCAAAGGAAGACTGAGAAGTTCATACCTTACACAGATCGTAAGTATTTCTCTTGTATTATTCCTTCTTGGTTTGTTGGGCTTTGTAATAATTAATGCCCGGGAACTGTCGGATTATTTTCGTGAAAGCCTGAGCTTTTCAGTAATGCTTGATGAAGATGCCAAGGAGGCTGATATAAGGATGCTCCAGAAAGACCTGGATGCAAAGCATTTTGTGAAAAGCACTGAATATATTTCCAAGGAGCAGGCAGCTGAAAACCTGAGGGAAGACCTGGGAGAAGATTTTCTTACTTTTATGGGTTATAATCCCCTTCTTCCCTCAATAGATGTGTACCTTCTTGCCGATTATACACACCCCGACAGTGTGCTGAATATAGAGCGTTATCTTATGGATTATGATGTGGTGAAGGAAGTTTATTTCCAGGAATCTTTCCTCCACCTGATAAATGAAAATGTAAGAAAAATAAGCGCTTTTCTGCTAATATTCAGCGGTTTGCTCTTATTTATCTCTCTTACTATAATAAATAACACAATAAGGTTATCAGTGTATTCAAAGCGTTTTATTATCCGAACGATGCAACTGGTGGGAGCTACAAGATCTTTCATACGTAAGCCTTTCCTGCTTCGCAGCATTGTGCATGGAATTATAGCTGCCCTTTTCGCACTTGTCCTGCTGATGGCTATATTGTTTTTTGTTGAGAAGGAGTTTTACTTACTGTTTACCCTCCAGGATATCGGCTTGATAATTTATTTGTTTGGAGGTATAATAGTAATTGGCATACTGATAAACCTGGCATCTACATTTTTTTCCGTTACTAAATACCTTGGAATCTCGGAAGATAAACTATATTACTAAGATGGTAACAAAAAAAACAAAAAAGGAAGAAAGCGGCTTTGCCCTGGGCAGGGAAAATTACAGGTTGATGGCCATAGGATTCGGGATTATAGTCATAGGTTTTCTGCTTATGCTAGGAGGCAGGAGTGAAGACCCGAACGAATTTTCTGATGCTATATTCAGTTTCAGGCGTATAACCCTTGCCCCTCTGCTTGTGCTGGCTGGCTTTGTTTTTGAAATATGGGCTATAATGAAAAGGCCCCGGGATAAGAAATAATATCATTAAGCGGTTTTAAGTATGAATTTATTGGAAGCGGTAATCCTTGGTATTATCCAGGGATTGACAGAATTTTTACCCGTAAGCTCCAGCGGCCACCTGGAAATCGGGAAATATCTTTTCGGGATAAATGCAGCTTCCAGTTTCAGCTTTTCAGTTGCAGTGCATGGTGCAACGGTTTTGAGCACCCTGGTGGTTTTCCGGCGTGAAGTGGTTGACCTCATAAGGGGAACATTGAAGTTCAGGATGAACAGGGAAACAAATTATGTGCTGAAAATACTTGTATCAATGATACCGGTGGCTTTTATTGGTTTGTTTTTTGGAGAGGAGGTAGAATCGTTTTTCGAGGGGAATATAGTATTCGTAGGATTTATGCTCCTTATAACGGCTGCCTTGCTTATAGGACCCGGGTTTATGAAAGACAGGAGAAAGGAAATAAGTTATTTTCATGCCTTTGTGATCGGCCTGGCACAGGCGGCGGCAGTGCTCCCGGGAATTTCGCGTTCGGGTGCCACAATTTCAGCAGGACTGATGCTTGGGAATAAAAAGGAAAACCTGGCCCGTTTCTCCTTCCTTATGGTTTTATTGCCCGTTATTGGTGCAAACCTGCTGAAGTTGTTTCAGGGAGATTTCTCCGCGGGGAATTCAGTAGGGCCTGAAGCAATAATAACAGGGTTTATCACCGCTTTTATAACAGGCTACCTTGCCTGCAGATGGATGATAAACCTGGTGAGAAAGGGTAAATTATACTGGTTCGGGATATATTGCATAATACTTGGCCTGCTGGCAATATTACTTGCTTAATATGAAGATCGATAAGAATACGGATTTCCTCGAGGGTCAGCTGCTTTTGTTTGACAAACCCATGTACTGGACTTCTTTCGATCTGGTTAAAAAAGTAAAAAATATTATCAGGAATACCTTCGGATATAAAAAAATTAAGGTTGGCCATGCGGGCACTCTTGATCCGCTGGCGAGCGGACTAATGATAATCTGTACAGGGAAATATACAAGGCAGATAAGTGCCCTCCAGGAGAGCAGCAAAGAATATATAGCCGATATTCGCCTGGGTGAAACCACACCTTCTTTCGACCTTGAAACTGTGATAGACGGGAAATATGAAACCGGGCATATCACTCGTGATCTGGTACTGAAAGCACTTGCACATTTCGGAGGTGAAAATGAACAGATACCCCCGGTTTTTTCAGCAAAGAATATAAAGGGGAAAAGAGCTTATGATTATGCACGCAAGGGGATAGATATTGAGATGAAAGCAAGAAAAGTGATCTTTCATGAGCTGGAACTGTTAAATTTTGAACTACCTATAGTAACAGTAAGAATTCTTTGCAGCAAGGGGACCTATGTGCGTGCTTTTGCCAGGGATATGGGTAATTACCTTGACAGTGGCGCTTATCTCTCTGAACTTAAGAGAACTTCAATAGGTGAATATAAACTGGAGGATGCAATGCAGGTAAATGAATTTGAACGCCTTTTAAATTCCCTTTATGATACCTGAAAATAATTGTTGCTTTTTGTAATAAAATATTAATCTATTTGAAACAAAACAGAAATTATTACGTATAAAGTTGGATGTTTTAAGAAATACATATAAAATGAAGTTATCTCAATTTAAGTACAGGCTACCACAGGAATTAATAGCATTATACCCGGCAAAAAACAGAGATGAGTCACGGCTAATGGTCGTTGACAGGGAAACAGGTAAGATAAAGCACAAGGTTTTCAAGGAGATTATTGAATATTTCAGAGAGGATGATTTGCTTGTCTTCAATAATACAAAGGTTTTCCCGGCACGCTTGTTTGGGAATAAAGAAAAGACAGGGGCAGAGATCGAAGTGTTCCTTCTTCGTGAACTGAATCGGGAACAACGCCTGTGGGATGTGCTGGTTGATCCGGCCAGGAAGATAAGGATTGGGAACAAACTGTATTTTGGAGAGGATGATATACTTGTGGCTGAAGTTATTGATAACACAACCTCAAGGGGAAGAACCTTGCGCTTCCTCTTCGACGGTTCCTACGAAGAGTTTAAAAATACTCTTTACAGCCTGGGTGAAACACCCCTTCCCAAGTTTATAGAGAGGCCTGTTGAACCTGAAGATAATGAAAGATACCAGACTATTTTTGCAAAGCACGAAGGTGCAGTGGCTGCCCCTACGGCAGGCCTGCATTTCAGCAGGGAACTCCTTAAACGTTTTGAAATACTAGGGGTCCATTTCAGCGAGATCACACTTCATGTGGGTCTGGGGAATTTCAGGAGCGTCGATGTGGAAGATCTGACTAAACATAAAATGGATTCGGAAAGGATTATAATTTCCGGGGAGGCAGCCAGCCTGGTTAATGAAGCAAAAAAGAGAAGAAATAAAATTTGTGCCGTGGGTACCACCGTGGTACGAACCCTGGAAAGCTCCGTCTCAACCGACGGTTACCTCAAACCCTTTGACGGATGGACCAATAAATTCATTTTCCCGCCCTATGAATTCAGTATCCCCGACATGATGGTGAGTAATTTCCATCTTCCATACTCAACTTTACTTATGATGGTGGCAGCTTTTGGCGGTTATAACCTTGTATTTGAGGCCTATGACAAAGCCGTTAAGGAGAAGTACCGTTTTGGCACCTATGGTGATGCCATGCTGATAATCTGAAATTGTTAATAACATTCGGCTTTATTAGTCCGCTGACAGTCAAACAGCGCTGTTTTCATGAAAATTTTCTTATATCTTTAATCACATCAGGAATATTAAAGCCTGATGCAACCTAAAGAGCAGATATTTAGTCAATAAATATAAAAATATAGGGGATTCGTACAACAAAGGAGATGAACCTGCGTATTAACTTAAATTGTTCCGGTATAAACATGAGTTACTGACCGGGCAAATATGTATTTAAGATAGCTTGACTGACTTAACTAAATATAAGCCACCGGGATCCGCTTTGAAAATCAAAATATCTGGTTTGCTTTGTAAACTGATTATCAGTGTCTTTCCCCTTATATTCCTTCCATCGTCAGTCTATGGACAATGGTTGACAGGTTATAACAACAGGATTAAGATAACCATCCCTTCATCCAGAGTATCCGGCATTTCGTCGCATCTGAACTTCCCGGTCCTTGTGAACACTACCATGAATGAACTGAGGGATTTTGCAAACGGGGGCTATGTTGCAAATGCTAATGGCTGGGATATAGTCTTTTCAGAAGATCATAGTACAATACTTGATCATCAGATTGAAAATTACAATAATAGTACAGGAGAACTGGTGGCATGGGTTCGTATCCCTGAACTTTCACCGGGATCCAATTATGAATTCTATATTTATTTCGGCAGTATCTGGCTTGATTCCGATTTATCCACCACCGATACCTGGAGCAGCGATTATGTTTCCGTTTACCACCTCCATGATGATTTGCTGGATGGCACCTCCTCGGGCAATGATGGTACCAATCAAGGCTCTTTAAATGCGGCGGGGAAAATAGGTGATGCCCGTGAGTTTAACGGCTCTTCAGATTATATTGACCTGGGGAATCCTTCAGAATTTAATTTCAGTACAGGTAACTGGACCATATCGGCATGGATAAATACCACTGATACCTACCAGAATAATATTTTCAGTAACGGGGGGGATGATCACGGTGGTATAAGATATGTGCTGGCTTCATCAGAAACAGGGGCAGCCGGGAGAGCTGTACTTACTACAGATGATAACGATGATAAATACCAGGCTGTTTCTCCAAGCGGCCTTACAAATGACGGGCAATGGCATTATATTGTCGGCAAAAGGGAGGGCACCAGGATATATATCTACCATGACAGTGGCGGGCCGGAAGATGTAACCTCCATTTCTGCGGGCGCGGGATACGACCTTTCCGGGTCTTCCCAGAAAAATGCTTTAATAGGGGCAGGTATAAGCCAGCAGTATGGTAC
>DRFJ01000063.1 GCA_011050615.1 Bacteroidota bacterium | reverse complement strand
TAAATTCTGACGGGTAGCCTGATGAAGAATCATGGAATAAGGCACTGTCTTTCACTTTTATAATGCATCAGCCGGTATTCGGGAAAGAACCAACCGAAAATACAGAGTATATGATGTTCTTCATTGATGAATATCTGTATGTTGGGGCAGAGCTGCATTATCCGGATATTTCATCACTAAGTGATATGGGCAGGCAGAGGTTATTTATGGTACGTACAAATTTGCTACCTTTAATTGAATTTTATGGGGTGAAAAATTAATTGTTAAGCACAGAAGCCATATTATGAAAAAATACAACTGGGGAATAATCGGACCGGGTAAGATAGCGCATAAGTTTACTAGAGGCCTCAAACAACTCGACAATGCAACCTTATACTCGGTGGTATCCAGGAGCATGGAGAGAGCAAAAGATTTTGCACAGGAATATGGCTACCTGAAATCATATGATGATTACCTTGAGTTTGCTTCCGACCCTGAGCTGGACATTGTGTATGTGGCCACGCCACATTCCCATCATTATGAGCACACTATGATATGTCTTAGAAATGGTAAAGCTGTGCTTTGCGAAAAGGCCTTTGCGGCAAACAGTGCCCGGGTTGATCAAATGATAAATGCGGCAACGGAGAACAAAATTTTCCTGATGGAAGCCCTGTGGCCCCCCTTCCAGCCATCATATAAAAAAGCCGGTGAGATAATATCAGCCCCGGCTACCGGCCCTGTTCAGTATATTATTTCCAGGTTTGCCTTCAAAGCCCCTTATGACCCTGAAGCAAGGACATTTAATCCCGGGTTGGCAGGCGGTTCTTTGCTTGATATCGGCATATACCCTGTTATTGATGCCCTGACCTTCCTGGGCAAACCCGACAGAATTGAAACAAATACCGTGTTTGCACCAACAGGTGTTGACAAATCAATAGGTATTTTGTTTGGATATAAAGACGGAAGGGGAGCCTCCTTGTACAGCTCGTTTGCAAATGACGGAGGGACCGGAACCCTGATAATTTGTGAAAATGCCAATATAAGTATAAGCAGGAGCAGGGATCATATACAGCACCTTGAAATAGAATATGCAAGCGGTGAAAAGGAAGCGTATACCTACAGGCCTGTGGCTATGGGTTTTCATTACGAGGCTGCAGAAGTGATGCGCTGCCTTGATATGGGGTTAAAGGAAAGTCCTGTGGTACCCCTTTCATTCAGCAGGGACCTGATAAGGACACTTGACAGAATAAGAAAGCGGGCAGGAATAATTTATCCCCCTGAAGTAGATTTATGAGTTCACATTATGATGATAAGGTAAGGGTTAAACTGTTAAGGAAAAAACTCCTGTTGAGTATGCTGATTCCTTCAGTTTTTATAATACTCCTATGGCTGATTATGTTCCTGGAATCGCAGCTTGATACAAGTTTCTTTTACCTTGGTATCTATCCGCTGGAGGTTAGAGGACTGACCGGGATAATAACTTCTCCCTTTATTCACAACGATTATGGGCATCTCTTTAATAACACCATCCCTTTATTTGTTCTTGGAACGGCAGTGTTTTATTTTTACTCTGAAATAGCATTCAGTGTGGCGGGCTGGTCATGGATACTGACAGGCCTCTTTGTATGGATAGCAGGGCGGGATGCATGGCACATAGGTGCCAGCGGTCTGGTTTATGCACTTGCTTCTTTCCTTTTTTTCAGCGGGATTATCAGGAAATATTTTCGCCTGATGGCTCTTTCTCTTCTTGTAGTATTCCTTTATGGCTCAATGGTATGGGGCATGTTCCCCTTAATAGATATTCACGTATCATGGGAATCACATATGCTGGGCGCAGGAGCCGGTTTAATACTGGCTGTTCTGTACAGGAAGCAGGGCCCCCAGAAAAAAATGCCCGACTGGTATTTCGAAGATGAGTATGATGATGAAGCTTATAACGATTATGATGACACATTTGATATAAAAACCCGGTAATCATGGAACAAAAATTAAGACTGAGAACAGGTTTACTGATTATTCTGTCAGGGTTTCTTTTCAATTGCACCCCGGCCTTCCCACAGGATGATACCTTACCCGATACACTTACTCTTAACCAGGATGAAGTAGAGGGATTGTTTGACAGAGAAGAGACACTGGACATAAGCATTAAATTCGATATAACGGAATATATGCGTAAAAAACCTGATGAATACATGGATGCGGTAATCACATTTTATAACGATGTTGACGACTCTGTAAGTTATAACATCAGGTTACGGTCAAGAGGCGAGAGAAGGCGTGAAGTATGTGCTTTCCCTCCTCTAAGACTTAATTTTAAGAACACCAATACTATTTATGACGACATAGACAGTATGACGAATATTAAGATGGTAACTCATTGTAATTTACCCGGCGCTTACGATGGATATGTGCTGAAAGAATACATCTTATATAAAATGTATAATCTTGTAACCGATTACAGTTTCAGGGTGCGTTTGCTGAGGGTAAATTATATTGACACAGGTAAGAAAGGAAGATTTTACAGAAAATACGGATTTTTGATTGAACCGATGGATCTGCTGGAAAAACGCCTGAATGTTATGGAACTGGAAAATATACCTCTCAGGTATAATTCCATGGTTCCTGACATGCTCGACAGGATGGCAATTTTTCAGTATATGATTGGTAATACCGACTGGCAGCTTATTACTTATCATAATATGAAAATTGTCAAGAAAATAGATGAGCAACAGGGCATCCCCGTACCCTATGATTTTGATTATTCAGGATTTATAAATGCCTCATATGCAGTGCCTCATGAAATGTTTCCCATTAAAGATGTGAGGCAAAGATTTTTTATGGGCCCCTGCCGGCCAGATAGTGTTTACAGGAAGATACTGCAGGAATTTAAGGATAATAAAGAAAATTTTTATGCAATTAAAGATAATTGTGAATTATTGAATGACAGGACAGCCAGGTATGTTAATAATTACCTTGACGGTTTTTTCAATTTACTTGAAAAAGACCGTTTAATAGATATTTTCTTACTGGAATGTGTAGACAGGTAAGCAGGATTAACGTTAAATTAACAGCTTATGCAGAGAATAATTATTATTGTATCACTGGTCTTTGTCATTTTGCCCCGGCCTCTTTTTGCACAGGCTGAAGAGGATAAGATCTTCGGTCTCTTCATGGAAGATGATGCCCTCGACATAAGGCTTGACTTTGATATCGGTACTTTTATGAAGGAGAAATCAGAAGAGGAATACCTCGATGCGGAAATCACAATTTACGGGGGTGAGAGGGATTCGGTTTTTGCAAAAATAAAGGTGAGTGCAAGGGGAAATTACCGTCGCCGCACGTGCGATTTTCCCCCTGTGATGCTCAACATGAAGGATATTGAAACGGCTTACTCAGACCTTAATGATCTTGAAAGGGTAAAACTTGTAAGCCATTGCAAAGAGGGTGAGGAATATCAAAACTATGTGTTGAGAGAATACCTTGCTTACAAATTATATAATCTGGTGACAGATTACAGTTTCAGGGTACGACTCCTGAATATTTCTTATTATGATATTAATTACGATACCCTTTTTGCAAAAAGGACAGGGTTTATACTTGAGCCGGTAGATTTTCTGGAGAAGAGATTCAATATGGGTGAAATAGAAGATATTGAAATCAGGCAGGAGAATGTCGAAAATGATATACTACTGAAATTATCAGTCTTTGAGTATTTATTAGCCAATTCCGACTGGGCTGTACCACTTTTACATAATTTAAAGGCCTTCGGCAATGAGGAGTCTTTGGACAATTTAATAGCTGTACCCTATGACTTTGATTATTCAGGCTGGGTCAATGCGCATTATTCAGTTGCCCGTATAGATATAGGGCTGGAAAAAATTACCGACAGGGCATTTTTCGGGCCCTGTTGCAGCCGTGAAGAATACAGGGCTGTCCTCGGTTATTATCTCGGGCTGGAAGATATTATAATTGACACAATTAAAGAATTTGAGTATCTTAAGGGCCGGGAAAGAAATGATCTTATACGTTTTGTCAGGAGCTTTTACAAACTCTACAGCAAAGATGAGATCATTGATATTTTTATTGAATCATGTAATAAATAATTTACCCGAATGACTGATTTCTACCTGGCAGCCTTTATCGGCTCAATTGACCTGGAGCAAACAAAAGAATTCCTGATAAGGTTCGGGATGAACATTGTTTCCCTTATTATTCTGGTCAGGCTTCTTTACTATGAATACAGGAAGGAAGGAATCCCGGAATACCTGTTTGCGTTTTTCCTCATGGGTGTGGCCGTATTTATGATATGTACGGTTCTCGACATGGTAGATTTAAATCTTGGGATTGCCCTCGGCTTGTTTGCCCTGTTTGGCATTCTGCGTTTTCGTACCCAGAGTATACCTGTAAGGGAAATGACATATCTTTTCCTTGTTATAGCAGTGTCAATGATCAACTCTCTTGTTGCATTCTCCGATCCGGTAAATGGTATTATTCTTTATAATACCCTTGTCATAATACCTGTTTGGATACTGGAAATATTCCTCTGTACAAACAGGCATATGCAAAAAGAGATTATTTACGATAAGCTGGAAGATGTATACAGGGGGGAAGAACATCTGATAAGCGTTCTCAAGGAGCTCACCGGCTTAAAAATTATAAAGGTGACAATAGGGAAGATTGACCTCACCAGGCAGCAGGCTAACCTTATCGTGTATTATTACAGGAAATAGGATTTTCTGATTTCTGCCCGATATTTTCCCCCTGCCTGCCTGTATCCTCTTACATGCAGGCAGCTTAAGCTTAAAAGCTAGCTTTTCATGAGCCTGTTGGAGAAAGCATAAAATGCAATATACACGAAACAGGCCAGAGGGACGAAATATGCAAGATGGATACTGCCGGTCAGATCAGATACCTGTCCCTGCACCGCGGTAATGACAGCCCCGCCTACTATTGCCATTATATGTCCCGAACCCCCGATTTTTGTATCTTCTCCCAATCCCCTGACACCCAGGCCGAAGATGGTGGGAAACATGAGGGACATAAACATTGATATTATTACCAGGGCAATTACCCCGGTTATCCCATCGCCAAATATTACTACCAGGGTGCTTATTATTGCCATGACCGAGGCAAAGATAAGCAACTTGATAGGTCTGATGAACCTCATTAAAAAAGTGAATATAAACCTTGATGAAGCGAACAGTATCAGTGCTGCTATATAATAACCGGCGGCAACCTGTTCAGGTGTTTTTCCTGCTGCAAGCTCTATGTTTTCAAGATTCAAAGCTGACATGGCATACCTTATGGTGAATGACCACACACCGATCTGTGCACCTACATAGAAGAATTGTGCTATTACACCCATAATGTAATTACGGTTATGCATAAGTCGCTTAAGTGTTGCTTTCAGGTCAACTTTTGAGCCCTGGTACGATGCTTTTGGCATCCTTGTGATAAGGATCATAATCCATAATACCAGCAGGAGCAAACCAATTGATACATAGGTTGTGGTAACGGCATTCAGTTCGCCGGCCTTTATCATGCTAAGCTCTGCGGGATTCATTGCAAGGCGCTCCGTTTCACCGGCGGTGTTTAATTCTGACAGGATAAATGTCTGACTTATAAGCACCCCGCTTATTGACCCCAGGGGGTTGAATGATTGTGCCAGGTTCAGCCTCCTTGTTCCGGTTTCTTCACTGCCCATGGCAATAATATAGGGATTGGCTGCAGTCTCAAGTACCGACAGTCCACCGAAAAGTATCCATAGTGCTCCAAGGAAATGGAAGTAATTACCTGTTAACCTTGCAGGGAAGAAAAGTAAGCATCCTATAAGGTAAAGGCCAAGCCCGAGCAAGACACCCGATTTATAGGAGAATCGTTTTATAAAAATAGCTGCCGGCAGGGCAAAGATAAAATAACCAAGTCCATAACATGCCACCTGGATCAACGATGTCCTGGTATCGGACATGCTCATGATCCTTTTGAAAGCAGCCAGCAAGGTGTCGGTCATATTGTTTGCCAGCCCCCACATAAAGAAAAGGGAAGTAACCAGGATAAATGGCAGGATGTTTTCGCGGGATACCAGCCTTGTTCTTAAATTCTGACTATTCATATGATTTTGTCTTTCCTGGTATTTATACCAAAAGGCAGGTAAAGTCCGCATGCTCCTGTAAGGCCTGTAACAAGTGGTATAATCCCGAAAAGTCCCATCCAGGATTTGAATATTATTCCCAGTGCTATTATGATAATGCCCAGGATTATATGAATAAGCCTGTCATTCTTTCCTACATTGCGCTTCATATGTATTTTTTTGTGAAATATGCGTAAAGATATTAAACTGCTAAAATAATCAAGTATTATTTTTGCTGTGCGTTTTTTCCCCGGAATTGTTCTGATTGTTATCTACAAGCCTCTTGAGCAGTTCTCTTACATCATCAACAGTTTTAACGTAATAATCTGCCCCGGTTTTTTTTGTCCCCACCTTTATTGTATAAGCTTCACGAGGCATTGAGTCAAAGGTATATTCATCAGTCCAGTCATCTCCAACAGCAAAGATAAAATCGTAATTTTCGTCACCTATTTTCCGGAGCGCTGCCCTTCCCTTATTGATGCCTGAATATTTTATTTCAAGCACTTTGTCACCGTCCATTATCTCAAGGTTCAGGTTTGCGGTGAGATGGCGCAATTCATCTTTCAGTTCCCAGGCTCTTTGCACCCCGAGGTCGGGATCAGCTTTCCTGTAATGCCACACCAGGGAGAAGTTTTTATGTTCTATAAATGTTTGCGGAGTCTGGTCGACGAAAAATTCAAGCAGGGGGAGTACCGAATTTTTCCATTCATTATCGATCTGTTCCATCATGTGCCATTCCCCATCGGGTTGTTTAAGCCATACCCCATGCTCAGCAATAAAATGGAGCTTCCATTTATCGGGGAACCAGCGGCCAAGTGTCTCCTTGTCGCGTCCGCTGATAATTGTAACGGTATTCTTACTGTCACCTGTGAGGCTTTCCAGGATGGCGTAAAGTTCTTTGTCCGGCCCGGCATCTTCAGGATTTTTCCTGAACCATGACAGGGTGCCGTCATAGTCAAGAAAAAGTATCCTCTTTTTTGCATTCACGTAGGCTGTAATGATCTCTGCTCTTTTATTTTCGCCAATCTTCCTGGTTAAGGTGCTTGCCTGTATTTGCTTCACTCCCTCCAGCTTGGAAATGAATTCCTTTGCCCACCTTTCGAGGGTATAACGTTTCAGCCTTTCAATCATTACTTTATTCCGCCTTATTTGTTCTTCTTCAGGCATCTCAAGAGCTTGCTTGATAGCCGTGACCACTGCGCCAAGGTTATTCGGGTTTACAATTATGCCTTCGTGAAGTTCTTTTGCCGCACCTGCCAGTTCACTAATTATAAGTACTCCCGTACCGTCAATGCGGGAAGCAATGTATTCTTTGGCAGCCATGTTCATGCCTTCGCGGAAAGGAAGGATAAGGGCAATGTTGGAGTAGGCATACAGTCCTATTAAATCTTCAATTGAGTAATACTGGTTAAGATATATTATCGGGACCCAGCTTATTGTGCCATAATTACCATTTACCCTTCCCACAAGCTCATCAACCTGCTTTTTCAGATTATCATAGGCCGGACCTGTTTCACCCGATGGCAAGGCTATCAGAAGAAGACTCACCTTTTTAATGTATTCAGGATGCTCTTCGAGAAACAGCTCAAAAGCCCTTATCCTTTGAGGCATACCCTTGGTGTAATCAAGAGGATCAATGGAGAGAATGATCTTTTTTTTGTTCGATTTATCAAGGTGAAACCGGAGTTGCCTTCGCATTTCATTTTCCGGGGATGAACCATTTTCTTTAAGAAGTTTAACTTCCTTTTCAAATTTTTCGTAGTGTATCCCCCTGGGGAAGGCATCCACCATCAATGTACGCTCCTCAATTGATATCCTGTTAAAAACGGTATCAAAACCCAGCAATCTCCTTATGCTGCTGAGGAAGTGTCTTACATATCCGTAAGTATGAAAGCCTATAAGGTCTGATCCTAACATTCCTTCAAGAATCTCCGTACGCCAGGGCAATAACCTGAACACCTCGTAGGAAGGCCATGGAATATGTATGAAGAGGCCTATTGATACACCGGGGTTAAACTCTCTCACCATTTTTGGGAGAAGGAGAAGGTGGTAATCGTGTATCCACAGTATATCCCCTTCCTGCATTATTGAGGCTAATTTCTCAGCATAAAGGCGGTTGACCACATAATATGATTCCCAGGCCTTATCATTATATGAGGCGTTCTGTGGGAAATAATGAAATAATGGCCAGATGGTATTCCTTGAGAATTCATGCAGAAAATATTCATAATCCTGGCTTTCTGTATATACGGGAATATAACTGAACTTCTTCAACTTTTTATCAAGCTGTATCTTTTCCCTCTCGC
This sequence comes from Bacteroidota bacterium, assembly GCA_011050615.1. Lineage (GTDB taxonomy): Bacteria > Bacteroidota > Bacteroidia > Bacteroidales > VadinHA17 > UBA9300. The sequence continues at coordinate 13,093 of DRFJ01000063.1, read as the reverse complement.
TGCATTCATAATTCTCTATCCCTGTATGCCCGACCCAGGTGGTTTCATATTTACTGTAGAAGTCCTGCAGGCCGGGTATTGAAACCTCCTCAGTCTGCATGATATTTATACCCTCATCATTAAAAAAAACATTTACAGGTAATTGAAGGGATGCAATAAATAATTTTTTCATTACTTTGGGTATTTAAAGACAGAATATCATTTTTATAGCAAATAAAATAGAAATAGCTATCTGTTTGAAATTTTCAATAAAATACTATACCTGACTCTTATTACCAAATTTTGTAACAAATAGTACATTATATGCTGAAATTTGACGCTGTAATTTTTGACCTGGACGGGGTAATCACGAAAACAGCCCTGGTCCATGGAACCGCATGGAAAAGAATGTTTGATGAATTTCTGAAAAAATGGTCCGAAGAAAATAATATTGATTTCCGGGAGTTCACCCATACGGATGATTATCTTCCCTATGTCGATGGCAAGCCCCGGTACAAGGGTGTTGCTTCTTTCCTTGAATCAAGGGGTATAGAACTGGAATACGGGGATCCGCGTGATGAACCGTCAAAGGAGACTGTCTGTGGCCTTGGCAACCGGAAGAACCTGATGTTCAATAAGATACTCCAGGAAGACGGAGTCAGGGTATACGACTCAACCGTTGAGATGATACACCGCTTAAAAAAACTGGGTGTAAGGATTGGTGTAGCTTCATCAAGCAGGAACTGCAAACCCGTGCTTGAAGCGGCCGGCTTGCTGGATCTGTTTGAAACACGCATCGATGGTGTGGTCTCCGCAGAGCTGGGACTGCATGGTAAACCTGAACCGGATATTTTCACCACGGCATGCGACAGGCTGGGTGTCGAATACCACAGTTCTGTTGTTGTGGAGGACGCAGTGTCGGGTGTACAGGCAGGTAAGAATGGTAATTTCGGGCTTGTTATAGGGGTGGCCAGGGAGGGCAATGTGAATGAACTTAAAATAAATGGTGGAGATATAGTGGTGGAAGATCTGTCGGAGATCAGCATTGAAGATATTAATGTATGGTTTGAGAAAGGGATTGATGAAGATGCCTGGTGCCTCCGGTATTTTGATTATAACTTCGAAAAGGAAAGATCAAGAGAAACATTGCTTGCCGTGGGTAATGGCTATTTCGGCACAAGGGGTGCCCCTGAGGAAAACAGGGCCAACAAGGTAAATTACCCCGGCACTTATATCTCGGGCCTCTATAACAGGTTGGTTTCAAGGGTGGCCGGAAGAGATATAGAGAATGAGGACTTCGTTAATATCCCGAACTGGCTCCCGGTAAAATTCAGGATAGGAGAGGGGGACTGGTTTAGCTTTGATCCTGAATCAAGCATAAAGATTATAAGTGTGAAAAGAAAGCTCGATTTCAGGAAGGGGGAGTTGTTACGCGAAATTGAACTTGAAGATCATAATGGGAGGATAAGCATTATTCGTTCTTCCAGGTTTGCAGGCATGCATTACAAGCATATTGCGGCAATGAAATATACAGTGATACCTGTAAATTATGATGACAAGATAACAATAAGGTCGGAACTGGACGGTAATCATATAAATGCAGGTGTGGAAAGGTACAGTGACCTGAACCAGAAACACCTGACTCATGTATCAGAAAGGATCGAGGGTAACAGGTCATATTTAAAGGTCCAAACAACGGAATCAAATGTTATCATAATACTTGCAGCCAGGCATATACTGAATGGCAGTGAAGACCTTGAAGAGATTATGAGCTCCGAATGCTCAAAAGGTAAGACCTGTCAGGATTTTACCTTTAAAGGCAGCAAGGGACAGGAAATAGTGCTTGAAAAACTTGTTTCTATTTATACCTCACAGGATAAGAAGGTGACAATTCCGGAGAAACATGCGAAAATGGCAATTGATAAAATGATAAATTATGACCATGAACTGGAATTGTCGGCACAGGCCTGGAAAAACATTTGGGATGAACTGGATATCAACGTGGAAGGTGACAGAAGGGCACAAAAATTAATTCGCCTTCACCTGTATCATATGATGGTAACTGCTTCGCCTCATCATAAAGACCTTGATGCAGGCATCCCACCGCGTGGCTTGCATGGCGAGGCATACAGGGGACATATATTCTGGGATGAACTTTATATCCTGCCCGTGTATAATATCCACTTCCCCGAAGTTGTAAGATCAGTGCTCATGTACAGGTTCAGACGGCTTGATAAGGCAAGGGATGCCGCCAGGGAAAATGGTTTTAAGGGAGCTATGTTCCCCTGGCAAAGTGGAAGTGACGGACGCGAGGAAACACAAATCGTCCACCTTAACCCTGTTTCAGGTCAGTGGGGTGATGATTACAGCAGGTTACAAAGGCATGTTAGCCTGGCTATTGCTTATAACCTCTGTAATTATTACAACGTTAGCGGGGATAAAGCTTTCATGATGAAATACGGGGCTGAAATGCTTTTTGAAATATGCAGGTTCTGGGAAAGTAAATGTGACTATGACAGTGAGAAGGAAGGATACCATATTCATAACGTTATGGGGCCTGATGAATTTCATGAAAAACTGCCGGGAGCAAAGGAAGGAGGACTGACGGATAATGCCTATACCAATATAATGGTGAGCTGGATGATGTCAAAGACAAAGGAATTCTTCGAAATGCTCAGTGAGGAAGAGAAAGATAAATTACGGAAGAAATATGAATTAAGCAATATAGAGCTTGAAAGGTGGAAGGATATCAGTTCACGTTTGTTACTTAAGGTAAATGATGAAGGAATAATTGAGCAGTTCGGCGGATATTTTGATCTTAAGGAACTTGACTGGGATGAATACAGGGATAAATACGGTGATATCCACAGGCTGGACAGGATACTGAAGGCCGAAGGTAAATCGCCTGATGACTATAAACTGGCAAAACAGGCCGACCTGCTCATGGTCTTCTTTAACCTGGGATTTGAGAAGGCAGGTGAGATAATAAACAAACTGGGCTATAAACTGCCTGATGATTATATACGAAGGAATTTCGATTATTATTTCTCCCGTACCTCGCATGGCTCAACCCTTTCAAGGCTTGTCCATGCCGGCCTTGCGTACCGGCTGGGTGATTATGCTGTGGCCTGGGATATGTATATGGAAGCCTTGAGCAGCGACCTTGTTGATATACAGGGAGGTACAACCGGAGAAGGTATTCACTGCGGGGTTATGGCCGGTACCGTTTATATGGTGCTGTCGGTTTTCTGCGGACTTGACCTTTCAGGCAATGAACCTTCGCTTTGCCCTGACCTTCCTGAGCACTGGAAGGGAGTGAAGTTCAGTTTCAGCTTCCGAAGTACGCATTTCAGGATGGCAGTTTTCCCCGAAACCCTCGAAATAATAGCTGACAAAAGCGAGAAAGAGAAAATAAAAGTCCATATTTGCGGTGAAAAAATTACCCTGGAGAGAGGCAGAATATTTAAAATGAATTTAAATAGGTAAAAAACAGGATGTTAGGAGATATACTTTTAATAAATGATATGCATAAGGAAGCTGCTGAGACTATTTATGAAGTTGTAATAAAGGACCTGGAAAAGAAGAACGGCAGGTACAGGTATATAGTGGGTATATCAGGAGAATCCGGGTCGGGTAAGTCCGAACTTGCTCATTCCCTTGGCAAACGACTTAAGCAGGACAATATAAGGGTAAAAGTGATCCATACCGATAATTATTACAAAATCCAGCCTTTGCTCAGGGAAGAATGGAGGAGGAACAAAGGCTTTGACAGGATAGGACTGGATGAATACGACTGGGTAAAAATAAGGAAGACAATAAGGGATTTCAAGGAGGAGCAGGAATGTGTAATACCCTGCATAGATCTCATTCCCGAACAGGTTGATAAGCTTATCACCGATTTCAGTAAGGTTGACCTGCTGGTTATTGACGGGTTATATGCCATTGACGCACCTGATATTGACCTGAGGGTATTCATTGATCTTACTTACAAGGAGACAAAGATAAATCAGATCATAAGGATGAAGGAAGAGATGAACACTTTCAGACTGAAAATACTGGACCGTGAACACCAGGCTGTTTCATCCCTGAAGCCAAAGGCCGATCTTATTGTTGATAAAGCATACCAGGTAGTCAGCGCCGCAGATTACAGGTCATACGCAACAACTGATCAGTAACTCATTCCTATACCATGGCCCATGTTTCTGATGAAAAATCATGTGCAGTACCCGTTATCCGGGCAACACGGCATTGCGTAATTAACAGGAGAAGCAGAGAGGGTAAAATAATGTTCCGGATTTTCATAATATCAGTTGGTTTACATTAAGGTATTCAAGATAAATATTTTTCTTAAATGACAATTTTGCATTTTTAGCCGGGAGAGAAACCTGGCATGGCTTCTCAATTTCACATCCCCTGGTCCTTCACAGCAGCTTGCTTACACCTGGCTGGCAGTTACCCTCCGGACCATGATACTTTTTCAGCTTACCTGGGAGTTGTGTTCCCCTTCCCCCGTACCATGACAAACAATTGACAAAAATCATGTAAATTTACTTGCATAATGAACATACGTGTATTATATTTGTAAAAAATTGGACAATATGCCAAGGCCGAAAAATAACAGGATAGTGTATGAACCACCAATTTACACTGAGTTTAAACCGGTGGGTTTCAGGGGGCAGACCCTGGAGGTCATAGACCTCTCACTTGATGAATTTGAGGCCCTTCGACTGGCTGACCAGAAGGCTATGTCGCATGCAGAAGCTGCAGAAGAAATGGAAATATCACGTTCAACATTTACCAGGCTTATTGAAAAGGCAAGAAAAAAGCTGGCCGATTTTATAATATATGGTAAGCTCTTAAGTATCAACGGTGGTAATGTCCATTTCAGGAATAACATAATCAAATGCCAGACCTGTGGGCATATGTTCAAAACAAATTTTTACCAGACAATTACAGAATGTCCCGTATGTAAGTCAACTAATTTACTGAACCTTGCAGGCGGATTCGGACATGGTAATTGCTGCAGGCACAGAAATAAAAACGTTTAAAAAAAAGGAGGTTATTATGCCAGGAGGAGACAGAACAGGACCCGTTGGAGCAGGTCCGATGACAGGCCGGCGACTTGGATTTTGCGTTGGCAATGATCAGCCCGGTACTTATTATGGCCGGGGTATTGGTTACAGGCGTGGCGCTGGCTTAGGCTTTCGCCATGGTTTCACGGGCAGGTTTAACCGGGGATATGCCTGGGGAAGTATACCAGCACCTGTTTATGAAACAGACTTACCAGATGAGAAGAAGTATCTTGAAAGGGAAATAGAAGACCTGAAGGAACATCTCTCATTTCTTGAAAACAAATTATCAAAAATTAAAGAATGATGCTAAAAGGAAGAGGCACCGGACAGGGGGGTGGTAAAGGAAGGAATAAGGGAGGCAGTTTTGGACCGGGTGGATTTTGCGTCTGTGCAAAATGCGGAAAAAAACTGCCCCACCAACATGGCATTAAATGTACAACCATTAAATGCCCTGATTGCGGACACCCGATGATCAGGGAAGAATTGTTGAACAAGTAATAAATAATGAAGATGAAATTTGCCGTTCCAACCCTTAATAATGAGCTTACCGCTCATTTTGGTCATTGTGAAAAGTTCGCAATAATTGAAACAGATAACAGTACGGTAACAAAAGAAGAATTCGTTACCCCGCCAGTACATCAACCGGGCGTTTATCCGCGATTCCTCGCGGATATGGGAGTTGATGTAATTATTGCCGGGGGGATGGGGCAGAAAGCACAGAGCCTGTTTGCTGCCAATAATATACAGGTATGTATTGGTGTGGCAGAAGGCAGTCCCAGAGAACTGGTGCAACAATACCTTGAAAATAACTTGACGACAGGGCAAAACCTTTGTGATCATTAAAAGGATTATGGCATAGTGAAGATAGCAATAGCAAGCGGGAAAGGAGGTACCGGTAAAACGACCCTCGCAACAAACCTTGCTGCTTACCTGTCTGATAAGAGGGATATTATACTTGCCGACCTTGATGTTGAGGAACCTAATTCAGGTTTGTTCATCAGGGCGGGAAAAATATTTGAAGAAATTAAGTATAAAATGATTCCCGGATGGGTGGAGGAGGATTGTACTTTCTGTGGGATCTGCCAGAATGTGTGTAATTTCAATGCAATACTGAACCTGGGAAACCAGATACTCGTATATCCTGAACTGTGCCATAGCTGCTATGCCTGCTCGGAATTATGCCCAAAAGGAGCACTGCCTATGAAACATCAAAGAATGGGTGTTCTAAGCCATTATCGGAATGGCAATATCAATTTTGTCGAGAGTCATCTCGATATCGGACAGGAACAGTCAGTGCCACTGATAGAACAGACCCTTAAATATATTGACAGCATATGCCGTAAAGACAGCATTGTGATACTTGATTCACCACCTGGTACTTCATGCCCGGTGATCGAGGCAACAAAGGATGCCGACATGGTGATACTCGTTACCGAACCCACACCCTTTGGTCTTCACGATCTTAAACTGGCCGTTGAAACTATGATGACCATCGGGAAAGATTTTGTGGTGGTGGTAAACAGGTACGGAACAGGGAATGCTGACGTTGAAGAATATTGCAGGGGAAACAATATAAGAATAATTGCTTCTATACCTGACAGCAGGCAGGTTGCCGAACTTTATTCACGGGGTGAGCTTGCCTATGACAAAATTGATGATTTCAGGCGATCGCTTGACAGAATAAAGGAAGCTATACCTGGAAATTAATAGGGTGTGTAATGAAAGAAATTGTAGTAATATCAGGTAAGGGAGGAACAGGAAAGACATCCCTGGCTGCATCCCTGGCATTTCTTTCAGGTGATGAGGCAATCATCGCTGACTGCGACGTTGATGCCGCCGATATGCACCTGCTGTTATCACCTGATTTTGCACACAAGGAAGATTTTTTCAGCGGGCAGCAGGCAATAATCGACAAGCAGGTCTGTACCCTATGCGGATTATGCATGGAAAAATGCCGCTTCAATGCCATAGAAACAAAGGGATCAGAATATTTCGTAAAACCAATAGATTGCGAAGGCTGTGGTTACTGCGCCAGGATTTGCCCGGTTGAAGCCATAAGCATGACAGATCAATGTGCGGGAGAGTTTTATATTTCGAAAACAAGGATAAACAATACCCTGGTGCATGCGAGACTGGCACCGGGGGCTGAAAACTCGGGCAAACTGGTGGCTAAGGTTAAAAAAGAAGCCAGGAATTTAGCCGAAGAGGAGAATAAAAAATATGTCATAGCTGACGGTTCACCGGGCATCGGATGTCCGGTAATCTCTTCTCTTTCAGGAGCTGATTTCGTGCTTATGGTTACCGAACCTTCATTATCAGGCCTTCACGACCTGAAAAGAGTGTACCAGCTTGTAAGGAAATTTGATATAAATGCCTCATGTATTATTAACAAATATGATATTAACCCTGAGATTACAGGCAGGATAATGGACTTTATCCAATCAGAATCAATAGTTCACCTGTGTAACATACCTTATAGCAAGGTCTTTACGGAAGCAATCACTGCCGGTTTGACGGTGCTTGAAAACGGACACACTGAAATAGAAGAACTGATAAGGGATGCATGGGAAAAAATAAAGAAGAATGTAAACGATAAAAACAAGTAAACATGAAAATCGCATTTACTGCAACAGGGCCAAAATGGAGTTCAAGAATCGACCCACGCTTTGGCAGGACGGAATACCTGCTTATTTATGATACCGACAGCGAAGAGCTGGTAGTACACGATAACCGGGATATTGAAAATGAAGCACATGGTGCAGGTCCGAAAACTGCAAAGCTGATATATGATACCGGTGCCGAGGTGATAATAACAGGCAATGGTCCGGGTGAAAATGCTGCCCTTGCCCTTGAAAAGGCCGGGGTAAGAATATATACGGGTGCAGACAGAATGAAAGTAAAAGAGGCCCTGGAGGCCTTCAATAATAAACAGTTAAAAGAATTTAAAAAATAGTGAAATGATTGACACAAATGTATTGGTAATTGGCAGCAGTGCTGCAGGTCTGGTAGCGGCAACGACAGGGAAAAGGGTTTATCCTGATAAGAAATTTACAGTGGTGACGAAAATGCCCAAAACACTTATCCCCTGCGGTATTCCTTATATTTTCGGATCTGTGGGCTCATCTGATAACGATATATTACCTGCAGAGAAAATGTTTGAAGCAAGCGGGATAGATATTGTATACGATGAGGTTATAAAACTTAGCAGGGAAGAGTGTCTTGTCGAATTAAAGTCCGGAGAAAAGATTAAATATGAAAAGATGGTAATGTGCACCGGGTCAACACCAAAGAGACCTTCATGGCTAAAGGGTAAAGACCTGGAAAATGTCTTTACCGTTCCAAAGGATAAGGAATATCTTGATGAAATGCAGAAGAAACTGGAAGGACTTAAAAGGGTAATCACTATAGGGGCCGGTTTTATTGGAGTGGAAATATCGGATGAACTGAACAAGGCAGGTAAAGAGGTGACACTTATTGAGAAGCTGCCACATGTGCTGGGCCTTGCTTTTGATGAGGATGTTGCCTCACGTGCTGAAGCCTTGCTGATAGAGAGGGGGGTGAAAGTGATGACAGACAAAAGCGTAAAGGAAATAATCGGGAAAAACAATAAGGTGGAAGCTGTGCTAATGGATGACGGGGAGAAAATAGAGGCTGATGCTGTTATCCTGGCCCTTGGATATGATCCGAATGTTACACTGGCCCGTGAGGCAGGACTGGCAATTCGTAAAAGCGGATTTATACTTGTGGATGAGTATATGAGGACCGACGACAATAAAATTTTCGCAGTAGGCGATTGTGCCGAGAAAAGGGATTTCGTAACAAGGAAACCAAGTAATATCATGCTTGCTTCAACAGCCTGTGCTGAAGCACGCATTGCCGGCATGAATCTATACAAGCTGTCGGCCATAAAAACTTTCAGCGGTACCATATCAATATTTTCAACCGCTATAGGTAAGACCGGGATTGGTGTTGCCGGCCTGACAGAAACCATTGCCAGGAACGAGGGATTTGATATAGTAACAGGTAAATTTGAAGGTATCGACAGGCACCCCGGAACACTTGAAGATACCCATAAACAGTTTGTTAAACTGGTGGTTGGCAAAGAGTCAGGGGTTATACTGGGAGGTGAAGTATATGGCGGACTATCAACGGGTGAGCTAACGAACACCATAGGTATTATCATTGAAAACAGGATGCCGATAAATGCCTTGCTCACAGCCCAGATAGGCACACATCCGCTGCTGACTGCATCACCGGCAGGCTATCCCCTGATAAAAGCTGCCGAAGATGCATCATCGAAAATAATGTTTAAAAATGGTTCGTAGACTACAAACTTCATGAAGAAAACAAGCCTGTTACTGCTTGTTGATGTACTTATGTTCATTTTCCTTGCCCTCATGAGCGGACTCGGACTCATGATAAAGTACGTCCTGGTACCCGGTTCGAAACGCTGGGATATTTACGGTCGTAATGTCGACCTGACCTTCCTCGGGATGGATCGTCATGGATGGGGTACAGTACATCTTATATGTGCTGTAATTTTCATAAGCCTTCTGATACTACATATAATTCTTCACTGGAAATGCCTGGTGAATTATTTATGCAGGATCGTAGATACAAAAGCACAGGCCAACTTTTTAATTATTATGTTTGCTGCAGTACTTTTCTTCCTGATAAGCTTCCCTTTCATGATAAAAATTAAGGTTACAGAACTGGGAGAGGGCAGGGACAGGTTTCTTCATGAGCAGGTACTGGAACATCATGATATTGACCCTGATATTGAGGTGCTGGGCTCAATGAGCCTTATAAATGTATCGGTGAAGTATGATGTTCCGGTCAGTCATATATTGGATAAACTGGACCTGCCTTCCACGGTCAGCGGCAATGAACAGCTTGGACGGCTGCGCCGCCTGTACGGTTTTAAAATGAGCGATATAGAAATGATAATACATAATTACAGACACAGGTAAAAATGACAAAAACAACGAAAATTGGTATCATTATCTGCGACCGCTACAGGCTTTGCGGCGGTGGCAAGTGCATGCGGTCACTGAAAAACCGCGAAGGGGCATTCAGTATTTATGGCAAGGACGATAAGGTTGAACTGGTAGGCTATACCACCTGCGGAGGCTGCCCGGGAGAAAATATTGAATATGTCCCCGAGGAAATGATCAAAAACGGTGCTGAGGTAATACATTTTGCCACCGGGTTCCTGGTAGGCTATCCTCCCTGCCCCTACATTGATTATTTTAAGAAGTTTATCGAGGAAAAGTATAAGGTAAAGGTTGTTCTCGGCACCCATCCAATACCCGAGAAATACCTGATTACCCATACAGCTCTTGGCACCTGGAATTCACCCGAATGGCAGGAAAAGATAAAGGATGCACTGCCTGGGAAAGATATGCGGATAGCCTACAACTAATCCACGGGGTGGTTATCATCGGAAGGTTCCATGTTTAGTGTGCCTCGTTCAACAAGAATTTTGCTTGAATCCCGGGCCGGTAGTTACCTTATTCCATATTGTTTTGGTGACCAGCTGATCAGGGTGAATAATATTGTATGCATGTGAACAAATTTTGGTAATGGAAAGGATAAAGATTAAGGAGTCAGTCAGGATTATCAGGAAGAAAGGTATCTGTTATTTACTTGGCTCTAACGGTAAAGTAAAAAAATATAAACCCTGGCTTGGAGATTTATTTGCCTTCTTGTATGAAAGGATTATGCAAAAATCTGTCTTCCCCAAAAAATTCAATGCCTCGATAGATAAACACTATAATATACTGAAAAAGGAATTTGAAAATATCCACAATACCAGGATCATAGAATTTGCAACAGGAAGCGGAGATGCTGTTAAATATTTGCACAATGACAATGTTTATGGAGGTATTGACATAAGTGCAGGACTGCTTCGCATAGCAAAAAAGAGATTTGACAACTTTCTGTTTTTAGATTCAGAGCTATTTGTTGCAGATGTATGCGATACACCTTTTGAGGATAATTTTTTTGATATTGCCTTTTGTAATCTCTCACTGAATTTCTTTGAAGATTTTGATGGTTTTATTTCAGAAATATACAGGATACTTCAACCGGATGGGATGTTTTTCTGCAGTGTGCCAGTTCCTGAAAGAAAAACCACAAAAGCAATTATTCATGGTAATCTATATACATCTGAAGATTTAAAAGAACGGTTCGAAAGGCAAGGTTTCAGGTTCGAACCATTGCCTTATGATAATGGAGCATTATTCTATTTCAAGTCACGCAGGATTTGAGACGCCACACCTGGTGTCTCTAATTTTTTTGTGCATTCGCGATAATTAGATAAAATTCGTGCTGATTTGCACAAACAAAAAGACGCGGATCTCCAGATCCGCGCCAGCTATGGAGCTCCCCAGGAAGGACTCGAACATATTCATTCTATTTCTTTCGCCTTCTCTTAAAAGTTCATATAATCAACGATATAAGTATTTCACAGTAGAAAGACAGGGAATAAGAATGCAACAAAAAGCAGAAAATGTTTCAGTAATGTTTCAGTAAATATTAAATTTGTATGATATGGCAAGTTACAACATTGAACTCAACAACAGACCTGTTAAAGGTACGAATTATTATACATTACTACTTCGTATTACTATAGACAGGAAGCATTCAAGGGTAAGTTTACCTTATTCAATATTGAAGAAGCAGTTTAATCCAAATGGCAAGAAATCAAATTATGTAAGGGCCAGCAATCCAAACCATAAGAAGATCAATCATTATATTGATGATCAAATTGAATTATGTAAAGATATTGTCTCTGCCAGGATGAAGAAAAAGAAACCAGTTTCAGCCCAGTTAATAAAGGACGAATTGATTAAGCCGAAAACATCAAGTTTTGTTGATTTTTCTAACAATCACTATAACAGGCTTATCAAGCAAAAGAATATTAGTACCGCAGAAAAATATAAAGCAGGATTGGCTACACTATTAGATTTTGTACAATCTGATGATATTCAATTTGCTGATATAGATCTACAATTTCTGAGTGATTATGAAGATCACCTCAAAGAACAGGGAAAGGCTTCAACAACCATTCATGGCAAGATTAAAAACATTAAAGCACTATTCAATAAGGCAATCCAACAAGGCGTGATAACTCCCAGTCAGAGCCCATTTCTAGTATATAAGCTGAAACAAGGACAACCAAATAAAGACCGACTTAACCTGGAGGAGATAATAAAGATTGAAGAACTGGAACTTACACCAGGGACTTTAATATCTCATGTCCGTAATGTGTTCCTATTCTCATTCTACAATGCCGGTATACGAATAAGTGATTCACTTATGCTGACCTGGGAAAATATACAGAATGGTAGGTTGGTATATACAATGTACAAAACCAATAGAGTCCATTCACTACTTTTAAAAGATAAACCACTTGCTATTCTGAATCAGTATCGGACTGATGAAACCCAAAAAGAAGATTACATATTCCCGTTCTTTAAGAATCATATCGATTACTCAGATCCATTATTCCTTCACAATCAGATAGGGTCCAAGACAGCATTGATAAATAAGTACCTTAAGCAGATAGCAACAAAGGCTGAGATTGACAAGAATATTACTACACATACTGCCAGGCATAGTTTTGCTGATATTGCAAGAAAAAAAGAGAAAAATATTTATAACTTGTCAAAGGCTTTAGGTCATAGTAGCATAAAAGTAACTGAAGCTTACCTTGCTTCATTCGATGATGCTGCTATTGATGAAACACTTAATAACGTATTTGATTAAATATATGGAAGTATTCGTACCAAAATTCCAGGAGATAAAGGAGATCTTTTCAAATCTGACTTTAGAAATTGGTGATGTCTATATGGATGTTAGTCAATTACATATACCTCCAATGCCTGATATAGATATTCAGTGTATTAAAAGCTTGGTAATTGATGGAGAAGGAATAACTCGTGATCATTTTGACGATAAGTTTTCATTAGTTAGGAAAGAAGTATATGAGAATATAAAACTGCCAATAGAAGCAACAAAATTGAATGATCACATTACTG
>DRFJ01000024.1 GCA_011050615.1 Bacteroidota bacterium | reverse complement strand
TGCGAGGGAGAAGAGATCATCAACAGGCTGTGGAGCCTGACGGATGACTGTGGCAACACTACCACCCACACCCAGGTTATCACCATAAGGGATACCATCGGTCCGACATTTACAGCTCCACTTGATACAGTTATATGCAGAGCTCTTGATTGTTCTTATAATATTAGTATAGCAATAACGGGTGATGTAATGGATGAAGCCGATAATTGTGATACAAGCCTGGAGGCAGTATTTACTGATGATGAAAGCGGAGCTTTGGATTGCAATAACCTGGGTCTTGTAATAAGAACATGGACTTTAACGGATGATTGCGGTAATATAACAACTCATACACAGAATATATGGATTGAGCCTGTGGTAACAATTCTTGCAGTTGGAGATACACTGTGTGACGGTGATCAGACAAGTATACTTGTAGAGAGTTTTAATATTACAAGTAACGGAATACGTTATACCTGGACGGTAACTGACAATCCTGATGTGGAAGGAGAAAGTAATTCTACAGGTATTGGACAGATAGCAGGTACAGAGATTACAGAAACCCTGAATAATACAACAGATACTGCACAGCTCGTGCAGTACACAATTACACCATGGACAATTAATAGTAGTGGTGGAAATGAATGTGCCGGAAATGAGATAACAATAGATATATGGGTCAATCCAACACCACGCGTAATACCGGTTGTTGCAGAAGACCGGATATGCTCAGAAGATGATACAGAGGTGCAGATTACCAGTCCGACACTGATGACACACGGTGAACTGAAGTTTGATTATACAGTAAATTTCAGCCCCGGAGGACTGGTAGGCAACAGCGATTCACAAAGTGGCCTGAATCCGGGTGATATTATAAGCTTCCAGTATGAAAATAATACAGATACCATTCAGTCAGTTTACTATAGCATCTTACCAAGGGCTGAAGGCACAGGATGTGCACCGGGATTAAGAGACACAGCAGAAGTGAAAGTACACCCTGAACCACTGCAGGACCTGCTGATATCTCAACACTTAACCTGTGACAGTAACTTTGATATGGAACTCACAGCCGTGGTTGCCAGGGGCACTGAGCCTCTTGATATAACATGGTCGGGCGGACCTGCTACATTTATACCCGAGTTATGGCATAATGAGACAGTTGTATATAACCTTCGCGGAGGTATTTACTCGGTGACGGTGACCGATAATCTCGGATGTGAAACCTTTGATTCCCAGGGTGAATTTGAAGTAAGTCCCGATCCTGCCTTTTATCCCATCCTGAAAGGACCGGAAAACCGGTACCATATTTCCTGTTATGGTGGTGAAGATGGTGTTATAGAGTTACAGTGCTGGGATGGTGAAAATTTCCCGTATTATTACTGGATAGTCAAAAATGAAGAGGATACGGTGTGGACGGATGTTCTCTACAGCGCATCGGAAAGACATTTTATAACAAACCTTGGAGTAGGAACTTATGAATATATTCTCAGGGATGATAACGGCTGCTTCTTTTATAGCATTACTCCTGTAGAACTGGTAGCACCTGAGCCTCTTGCAGCAAGCTATATTACAAGTGATTATGGGGGATTTAATATAAGCTGCAAGGGATACAGCGATGGATATATAAGCGTGGTTGATGTTGAAGGAGGCAATGGTTATTATGAATACTTATGGGGCCCCGACAGCCTTATCACAGGAGATAATACACTTGATCATATTGATAACCTGCCGGCAGGAATTTATTATCTTGATATAACGGATTTACTTGGATGCCTGAGAACTGATACCATAGAACTTATTGAACCGGATGGCATAAGCCCGGGAATGCATGACATAAGTTCTTACCATGGTGGCTTTAATATCTCCTGTAATGGAGCAAGTGACGGATACATTAATCTTAATTTTGAAGGGGGATCGGGAGAATATACATATTTATGGACAGGACCGGAAGGCGCTGATATACAGGAGAATGAAAGGAATCAGTCTGGTCTCGTTGCAGGTGAATACAGCGTACTGGTAACCGATGCCAACGGATGCACAATGCCTCTTGACTTTACGCTGACAGAGCCTGCAAGTCTTGAAATAATATTTGATCCATCCCTGACTCCTGATGGTGCCTATAATATTAATTGCAATGGTGGAACCGGACAGATAGATATAACAGTTACCGGGGGAAGCATAACAGGTTATACCTTCGAATGGTCAAGCCCTGATGGTGGCAGCGGCCTTGATGAATTTGCGGAAGACCAGACCGGCCTTGCCGCAGCAAAATATATTGTACGGGTCAGTGATCTTAATGGCTGCACACTGGTTGACAGTATGACACTTACTGAACCTCCCTCCTTGAACGTGGTACACGATGTAACAAACATTACCTGTGAATCTCCCGGAATGGATAATGGTACCATTACATTAACTGTTGAAGGTGGTGCCGGAGAACCTTACAGCTACTTATGGTCAAACGGTGCAGTTACCAGGGATCTTACCGGCCTTACTGAAGGTGAATATTCAGTAATTGTAACTGACAATTATGGCTGCGTTGAATATGACACCGCCTATATATCACTTCCCCCACCGCTGGAGTTTGTGAAAGAATTATCCAATTATAATGGCTATGAGATAAGTTGCTACGGGAAGAATGACGGCTTTATTAATATTACCATGACAAGCGGTAAAGAGCCATATATATTTACCTGGACGGGCCCTGGCGGATTCAGCTCGACAGGAAGTTCAATAAGTAAATTGCCTGAGGGTGAATATATCCTTACGGTTGAAGACATTAATTATTGCACCGTTACGGATACAACAATAATGGAACAGCCTGATTCACTTATAATGAACCTGGTTGTTTCTGTGAGTGATGACGGAGGATATGAAATAGACTGCTTTGGAGAGAGCACCGGCAGTATAGAAATTATCCCTGAGAATAATGTTGGTATTGTTGACTTTTACTGGACTGACGGATACATGGGTTCTCTAAGGGCTGACCTGCCTGCAGGCACCTATGGTGTAATTATGGTTGATGAAAATGCATGCAGCCGTGATACAGTAATAGAACTTACCCAGCCTGACCAGATAGTCATAAGCGCAGAAATTGTTCAACCCTTCTGTAAAGATATGCCTGATGGTGAAATTACCCTGGAGGTAAGCGGAGGAATCCCGGCTTACTCTTACCTGTGGTATGATAATACTACCGGCAATTACAAGGATTATGTCGCCGCTGGTGAATACCCGGTTACTGTAACTGACGCCAATGGCTGCAGTGTCAGGGATACCATAATCGTAACATCAGAGCAGGAGGTATGTATTATCATACCAAATGCCATATCTCCCAACGGGGATAATATAAATGACGTATGGAATATTGAGATGATTGAGCTTTACCCGGATGCGGAAATAAAGATTTTCAACAGGTGGGGTGTGATGGTCTGGGCCTCGGATAAAGGATATCCACAACCCTGGGATGGCACAAGTAAAGGAAGGGAATTACCTATTGATTCGTATCATTATATAATTAATTTGCATGATGGTACCAAACCAGTAATTGGAGACGTTACAATAATAAGATAAGGGGAACTATGACCCTCAGGGAGAAGATACTGATATATATGGCATTTATGCTTCTGTCAGCTGCATCTGCTGCACAGCAGTTGCCCTTATACAGTCAGTATATTTTCAATGAGTACCTTATTAATCCAGCAGTTGCCGGAAGCGATGGATATACAAGCATAAATCTTACAGCCCGGGAGCAATGGTTAGGCTACTCCGGAGCTCCAAGAACCTATTCTTTCAGCTTCCAGACAAGGTTGTTAAAGAGTGGGTATACAATAAAAAAATCCTCGGCAAGAAAGAAAATATTCAGGCCTGGCAGGGATGGAAAGGTAGGGCTGGGAGCATATGTTTTCAGTGACAGGAACGGTCTGATTCAGCGAACAGGATTTCAGACAACTTATGCTTACCACACATGGATATACGGAGGAACACAACTGTCGTTTGGCCTGTCCGCTACAGCCTTCCATTTCAGGATTGACGAAGACAGGATACGATTGGAAGACCCTGATGATCCCATATTATACAGTAACCTCAGGGAAGGTGTATTTATCCCTGATGCCAATTTTGGTGTTTACCTGCTGAATTACAGGTATAATGCAGGTTTTTCTATTGAGCAGTTATTTCAGTCTTATATAAAATTAGGTAACCCTTCTTATAAAAACCTTTCACTCCTTCGCCATTATTACCTTTTCGGTGCCTATTCATTTCCTCTTGATACCAGAAGTGAAATAGAACCTAATTTTATGTTCAGGATGTCTGAACAATTAAAACCACAGGTTGATATAGGCATGAGGTATACTTTCCTGGATGATTTCTGGGGAGGGCTCTCCTACAGGACGGGGAATATCATTATTACATCAATTGGTGCGAGGTGGAATGACCTGTATTTCGGATATGCCTTTGATTATTCTTTCAGTGAGATACAGAGCTACACATACGGTTCACATGAAATAATAATTGCCCTTAAGCTGGGCAGCAGCGCCAGGAGATATCGCTGGCTCGACCGTTACTGATCCTTCCTGAAAAAATATACGAGAGAACTGGTCTTTTTAATATTGAATAAGGAAA
The DNA here is from genome assembly GCA_011050615.1 of Bacteroidota bacterium. Classification (GTDB taxonomy): domain Bacteria; phylum Bacteroidota; class Bacteroidia; order Bacteroidales; family VadinHA17; genus UBA9300. The sequence goes on along the minus strand of DRFJ01000024.1, from coordinate 18,469 downwards.
TCAGGGAAGAGATTAATCCTGCTATCAGTCCCCTGAAAAGTGGCAAACAGGAATTTTTATGTTTTTCACTCAGTGCAGAAACGTAAAACGCATCAAGAGGAAGACGCTTTATTGTCCTGAGCTTGAAGCGATGCTTGCCGGCAAGCAGATGGATAGTCTCAGGATTAAAATGCCAGAGATGTCGTGGAACGTCCCAGGCAGCCCACAGATCCCTGTATTTTTTTGCATCATAAGACCAGTGATTTGGTAAGGCAATCACCAGGAGGCCGTTTTTTTTAAGGATCTTGTGAGCCGCATAGAAGTATTCCTCAGGATGATAGAAATGCTCCAGAGTATGCCACATGGTAATAATATCAATGCTTTCGGCTTCCATATCATCAATGGCTTCAGGCGGCAGCAGTGTGAATTGGTTTTTGGAGAGCGCATAATCCCTGGCCTCCCTGCTTATTTCTATCCCCAGGCATTTCCAGTTCTTTTTCCTGATATAAAGGGGAAAAGAAGCTGTTCCTGAACCAATGTCAAGCACGGATGCTGATTTTAAACCCGATTCCTTCCTGAGCATTCTGAATTTAGCTGCTAACATCCAGCTTCGGGCAATGTGATATAACTTATTCATCATACCTGCAGAGGTATCTGAATGTGAAATATAGTCATCAGACTGATAATAACCGCCTGAATCCTTCTCGGGAGGATAATTATTGGTAAAAACAAAGCTGCAGCTTTTACAAAGGCTCAGAGGGAATTTCTCCCCCGACACAAGGGAATCAGTGCATTCATATAAAACTGTAATGCTGCCTGATCCGCATAGCGGGCATTTATTGTAACCGGGCATCTGGAATAGTAGTTTTTCTTCTCCTTATAAGGTAAAAGATATAAGCGGCTAACAGCAGAAACAGAATAACAGAGCCCACAAGAGAAACAAGATTACCTGTTTTATAAGATCCGGGTTCAAATCTGAACACCAGCTCATGCTTTCCGCCGGGGACAATCATTCCTCTCAAAACATAATTAACCCGGAAATGATCAGCGGGTTCACCGTCAATATATGCATTCCAGCCTCTGGGATAATAGATCTCGGAGAAAACAACGAGCTTTGTACCGGGTACAGAAAAATCATAAATTAATTCATTTGCCTTATATGATACAAGCTTGATGGTCCCGCCTGATGCAGTATCAAAACTGACTTTATTAAGGAGTGCTTCATGTTCCTCATTAACCACTAGCTCCTTTGCAGGATCAATATTATTTACCGCTTCAAGTTCTTCATCGGGATTTTCGGCCAGGTGGTAGGAATCAACGAACCATGCATTTCCCAGGGCACTGTCGTTAACAAGCGGAGGACTATTGGGGTCTAAGATTATATACCTGGTATTAAGCATATTAATAGCATTAAGATCTTTGAATACAGCCTCGACCTCTTCCAGAGAAGTTATATTATTAAGGGAATTTGTAAAGCGGTTCAATTCAGGGTTTAAACAATGCTCGATGAGGTCCTGGTATCGCCTTATTTTGGCTCCGTGGTAACCGCCTATCGAATGATGAAGATAGGAAGTTGTGCCGTCGTTGAAGGGGCTGACGCTAAGGTTAAGGACCCTGTAGATTGAGGTGTCACGCAGTATAAAATCATCAGCTGTCGTAGGGGTGAATACACTCTCCGCTTCATTTTTCCTGACGAAATTATCGTTGTTAAGATATCGTTTATTCACCGTCCACATGTCTGTGAGAATAAGTAAGGTCAGTGCGAGTATTGCATATGTTGTTTTAATCTTTTTATTATATGCCAGGTATATAATAAGTGAACCGGCTGTTACAAAAGCCAGGGATCTGAGGGCATCATTTCTCAGCATTTCTTTCCTGTCGGCAATAAGTGGTTCCCTGAGCCAGTCAGGAAACTGCAATTCCTGAGGTGAGATAAAGGAGCCTGCAAGTCCGGGAAAAAGGAGGAAGAGCAATAAAATGCCACCAGTTATTCCCAGACCTATCTTGAATGCTTTCATCAGTTCCGGCTTTTTAATATCTCTCCTGAGGATCCTGTCGAGTGCCAGTACGGCAAGCAGTGGGATACAGAATTCTGCTATAACAAGGATCATGGTAACGGCCCTGAATTTGTTATATCCGGGGAAGAAGTCAAAGAACAGGTTGGTCAGGAACATGAAGTTCTTACCCCAGGCAAGCATTATTGACAGGATGGTGGCAATCAACAGCCACCATTTATAGGGTCCTTTAATAAGAACCAGGCCCATTATGAAAAGAAGGAAGATTATGGCACCAACATATACCGGACCGCTGGTACTGGGCTGGCTTCCCCAGTACTGGTATATACTCCGGGCATACTGTCCGGCATTATTCTGCCTCAATGTCCTGACTGTTTCCGAATTCCTGTCAAAGGGCTGGGAAGCGCCACCCTTCAAATTGGGAATCAATAAAGTCAGCGTCTCATCTATACCATAACTCCAGTTAGTTGCATATGACCTGTCAAGTCCGGATGTTTTATCCTCCTGGTTACTGCTGAGCTCTGACTTTCCCCTCAGTGAGAATTTGCCATATTCATAGGTGACATAAAGATTTGCAAAATTAATTGCCAGGGCTATGATGGCAGCACCTGCAAGCATTAAGGTTGTTTTCACAAGCTCGGCCAGGCGTTTATTTTTTATTGAAGATACTAGTTCAACAATTCCAAAAACCAGTACTATTATGAAAGTATAGTATGTTATCTGGAGATGATTGGCAATCAGTTGCAGTGTAAGAAAAAGTGCGGTAAGAACAGAACCCCTTATCCTGTCGCGCCGGTAGGCATACACTATGCTGCCGACAACAGGAGCCATAAAAGCCAGGGCCATAGCCTTGGTGTTATGGCCTGCGGCAAGTATAATAAAGAAATATGAAGAGAATCCATATGCTATCGATCCCAGCAATGCCAGCCATGGCTTAATCCTGAAGGATATAAGCATAAGGTAGAACCCAAACATCAGAAGCAATATGGGGGCAAGAGGAATGCCCGGCGCCCTTAGGAAATTATATAAGGGCTTGAAAAGATTTCCGGGATATTTTGCAGAAATCAGGTAGGCTGGCATGCCCCCGAACATTGAGTTGGTCCAGAGTGGCTCTTCATTGAATTCTTCCCTGTGATCCTGTATCTCTTTTGCGCTGCCTGCAAAAACAGTGGTGTCATGAGTCCGCAGCACCTTGTTATCTAGTGTGGGAGAAAAATATACCAGTGTGAGGAGGAAAATGATCACCAGCCCCGTCAGGTGTGTGATATACTTGCTTCTTGCAGGTGATAATGACATATTTATTGTTTTGATATTAGTGTATATTTGTATTGATACAAAAATAACTTTTTTAATTTAATACCTGACTTGGGAGTTATTAAGCGACAGACTATAAAGGGTTCGGTATATTCATTTATTGGAGTGATACTGGGTTTCCTGAACCTGGTGATCTTGTCGCCCATGATATTTACCACTGACCAGATAGGTTTGACCCAGGTGATGATTGCCATTGCAACTATCCTGTCACAGGTAGGTAGCCTGGGCTTCAATAATGTTACCAACAGGTTATTTCCCTACTTCAGGGCAGCAGGCAAGGGGCACAACGGATACCTTTCATTTGCCTTTCTTGTAACAGCAACAGGTTTTATCCTGTGTCTGATAGGTCTAATACTCTACATGCCCTCCTTTATCGAGAGCAATCGTGAAAAATCTGAATTGCTTTCGGAGTATGCATGGTATATACCAGCACTGGTTGGTTTTCTTATGCTTTTTACTTTACTTGACAATTATTGCAAGGTATTGTTCAAGGCAGTGCTGGGCACCTTCCTTCACGATTTTGTTTTAAGACTCATAATACTGTTTATCTTACTGTCATTTTACTTTAAGCTGATTGATTTCAACACCTATATATTACTATTCGTACTGGCTCAGGCGGTTCCTTCACTAATAATAATTATCTATCTCCTGGGCAGGGGTGAATTCAGGTTTACAGGCTTCAGGGATTTTATTACACCTGATTTTGCAAGGCAGATCATAAGCCTGTCAGTTTTCGGTATCATTGCCGGCTTAAGTACCATAGCCCTCACGACAATCGATAAGTACCTTGTAAACAGCTTTGACGGACTGGATGATGCCGGTATATATTCTATAGCGGTATATTTCGCTACTCTTATACTTATCCCCTCAAGATCGCTTGGTAAAATTGCAGTACCAGTGGTATCCGAAGCATGGAAAAATGAAGACCCTAAGGTAATCCAGGATGTTTATTACAAGAGCAGTATTAACCAGATGCTGGTCGGTTTACTGATCTTCGTAGGTATTGTTGCCAATATGAATAATATTTTCAGGATACTGCCCCCTGAATATGCTAAAGGAGAGATGGTAATAATATTTTTCGGGCTGGCTAATATAGTGAGTGCCTCAGCGGGTGCGTGCAAGATAATACTTTCAACATCTTCATATTACAGGTACCAGACATACCTTATGATAATATTCATTGTGGTTGTTGTAGCAAGCAACATGCTGCTGATACCTGCAATGGGAATTACCGGGGCTGCAATTGCATCCCTTATTTCAATGTTTATATATACCGGCTTAACGGTGCTGGCACTCAGGAAATTTTTTGGGCTGTGGCCCTTTACCCAGGTGCATATTCTGTTAATGGTATGTTCGGTAATAATTTATCTGGCGGCAGGATTATTACCTGAACTGCAGCTTATACCGGATATTTTGCTGAGGAGCCTTTTAATTGTACTGGCATTCACATTTATTTTGATAGTATTCAGGATATCAGATGATGCCTTAAACCTGTTTGATACCATCTTAAAATATTTCAAAAGGAAAAATTAGTGTCTTTCTGCGTATACCGCATAATAACGGGGATACAGGTGCCTGAGCACGGGTCTTATTCCAATTTTATTTGAAGGGCTGGTCCATTTATCAGTGCTGATAATTTTCCATCCTGCTTTTTCTAACAGCCAGTCAAACTGCCAGTCCTCAAATTCATGGTAGTGGCGGTCGAGCGGGTCAGTGGTGCTCCGGTAGGCGGATGCAAACCATAAGCTCAGGGGTACGGTGGCCAAAAGTTTATCGGAAGGAAGCTTTCTCAGTAATTCGAATGGAGACAGCAGGTGTTCAAGTATTTCAAAAGCGGTCACAAAATCAAAATGGCCATATTTTGCATCTAAATCATTTTCTATATCGAGATCCTCACCCCCAGTATTGGTAATTTTATAGCCCATGTCTTTAAGCATCAATGACAGTTCATTTTCAATACCAAGATCGAGAACAGACTGGGATTGATCAAGGTATGCGGATATGAAGTTTATGGTCCTGGAATGTCTCTTAAGCACGATATATTGTTTTTTTACCTCTGCAAATATACTGTATTACAGGGTCCTTATGTGGTAAATGCTGAAAAAATTATAGTTTTACTGTTCCTGTTATTCGTAACCTGTGAATTAGGGAGAAAGTATAAAATTAGTTTTCTTTAAGTAGTAAAACTGCAGTATGAACATAGGAATGATACTTGATAATGCCTTCCCACCCGACCCCAGGGTTGAGAATGAAGCTTTCACATTAATTAACAATGGTCATGCAATATATTTGTTTTGCCTTGATTATTCACATGAGCAAAAAGAGCATGAAGTTATTAATGGGATTAATATCTTCAGAGAAAGGCTTCCAAAACACCTATACAGGTTCTCTGCCTTAGCTTATACTTTTCCATATTATCATAGGTTTCTGCAAAATGGAATTTATGATTTCATAAAAAACAATGATATCCAGGCCTTGCATATCCATGATATCCAGGTAGCCCGGAGCGTATTTAATATAAATAAGAAATTAAAGCTTCCCATTGTACTTGACCTTCATGAGAACAGACCGGAAATAATGAAAAGCTATCCTTATGTGACAGAAGGGCCGGGTAAATTCCTGATAAACCCTGAAAGGTGGAAAAAATTTGAATATCAATATATTAAAAGAGCTGATAAGGTAATAGTTGTTACCGGGGAAGCAAAGAAACACTACCTTGACAATATCTCTTTAAGTGCTGAAAAGATCCATGTTGTTCCGAATTTTGTTCGCCCGGGTTTCAATACCGCTTATGAACCGGACAATGATATAATAAAACGTTACAGGGACAGGTATGTAATTCTCTATATTGGCGACACAGGGCTCAGAAGGGGCTTGGCAACGGCTATAAATTCCCTTGATTTATTAGTTCCGGAGATTCCAGATATTTTATTGTTGTTTATAGGGAAGAGCAAGACAGATTACAGGTTGAAAGACATGGTAAGAAAGAATAAGATGGAAAAATACGTTGAATTTGCAGGTTGGCAGGATAAAAGTCTTTTTCCCTCCTTCCTGATAGCGAGCCGTATAGGTATATGTCCTATCCATAGAAATTTGCATCACGATACAACATATGCCAACAAATTGTTTCAATATATGGCTTTCGGAAGACCCATTGTTGTAAGCAATTGTACTGCACAGGAAAACCTGGTCAATAAATATCAGTGTGGTATGGTTTTCAGGGACAGGGACACAAGGGATTTTGCGAATAAGATACTGGCCCTGTACAGGGATACTAAACTCTATGAGCGTTTATCTGGAAATGCAGTAAGGGCTATTGAATCAAGGCTGAACTGGGAAAAGGCCGGGAATGATCTTGTGAAGCTTTATAAGGAACTATGAAAAATATGTTATGGAATTTTTCACACTGAATACAGGGTCAGGATGTCATTTTTATCAATTCATCACTTAAGGTGGCAGCTATCAGCCTGCGATTATATATCGGGGGTATATCATAATCGGTTTCTTTTATAATATCTGATGATAAGTAATGAACGATACCGCTTACATCTGTTTTGCCGAATGACCTGCCTGCATTATATTTACTGATAATTTCTGCTGCATCACCCTCTTCCGGTCCAATTAAAAGAATGGGTAGCCCCGTTCTCAGGTACTCGAATAACTTTCCTGTGATAATCATCTCATTCCCCTTATGATCGGGGATTAAAAGCAAGAGAACTGTTGATCCGGCCATTTTTTTAATGGCTGCTTCATGTGAGAGATAGGGAAAGAAGTTTACATAATCCTCAATTAGCTTTGCTGATATTGAACTTTTAATCTCATCCGGACACTGACCTGCGATAGTTAATTCGTAAGTTATATTCCTGTCCTGTAAAACAGACAGTGCATTAATAACAGGTTCTACAGGGTATTGATCGGTCAGAGTGCCAACATAGGTTATCTTCAGTTTCTCCTTTTCCTTTTTGTATGGGCCTTTAAAGTCGTCTTCATCATAGCCGTTGCTTACGACGAATATTTTCCCACTTGCCTCATCCAGTTTTGATGAGAACAATTCAGCAAGGCTTTTACCGACTGTTATAATCTTATCTGCATGCTCCAGAACCTTCCTTTCCAGTATTTTGTCATACCTCCTTGCCGGCCATGTGCCATAGAACTTACCGTAATAATATATATCAGTCCATGGATCACGCAGGTCGCAAATCCAGTTAATAGAGGGGAAGAGCGATTTTAATTTTAATCCTATCAACTGTGTTGAATGGGGCGGGCTTGTTGTAAGGATATACTTTATTTGCTCATTTTTTACCAATTCCACGGCCTTTGGTAATGCAAACCTGTTCCAGCCCTTCCTCGGATCAGGGATAAAGAAATTTCCCCTGATGAAACGTGCTACAAGGTTCAGCAGGCCTTTTTTGCTTAAGGCAATTCCACCTGCCACTGTTTCAGTTTTCCTCCCATAACCGGAAAGGAAATAATTATGGGCCTTAGTTTTAAAAACTTTTAATGACGGGTCTATATCCTTTCTCAGGCTTTCATCAATAGCGGGATACTGTGCATAAGCCTGATCGACGGTAAGCACAAAGGGTTCCCAGCCGTAATCAGGCAGATATTTTGCAAACTTAAGCCATCGTTGCACACCGGCACCCCCGCAGGGCGGCCAGTAATATGTAATAATCAGTATTTTTTTTTCTGACGGCATGGGAACCTTTTAGGAGTTAAGAATGTCGAATATCGAATGATGAATTTGAACACGATAATTCATAAGTCATAACTCATAATTAATCATGGTCGAGTTTTCTCAAAAAGCTGCTCATATCCACCTTCTCAGATATTATGTTTCTGAGCTGCCTGACATTAACCCTTTCCTGTTCCATAGTGTCGCGGTACCTGATGGTAACAGTATTATCTTCTTTAGTCTGGTGGTCTATGGTAATACAGTAGGGTGTACCTATGGCATCCTGTCTGCGATACCTTCTTCCTATTGAATCCTTTTCTTCATACTGGCAGTTGAAATCATATTTCAGGTCATCCATTATCCTTCTTGATATTTCAGGGAGGCCGTCTTTTTTTACCAGGGGCAGAACGGCCAGTTTGACGGGTGCCAGCACCGGGGGTAAATTAAATACCACCCTGCTGTCAGTTGAGCCATCTTCTTTTTGAATTTCTTCCTCGTGGTAGGCTGCTGAAATTATCTGGAGGAAGATCCTGTCGAGGCCCAATGATGTTTCAACTACATAGGGAACAAAGGATTCATTTGTTTCGGGATCAAAATACTGTAATTTTTTTCCGCTGAATTTCTGGTGCTGGCCAAGATCAAAATCGGTGCGTGAATGTATTCCTTCCACTTCCCTGAATCCAAAGGGGAAATTAAACTCTATATCAGTGGCTGCACTGGCATAATGTGCCAGTTTTTCGTGGTCATGGAAGCGGTAATTATCATCACCGAGGCCAAGGGCTTTATGCCACTTCATCCTGACATTTTTCCAATGGTCAAACCATTCATTTTCCGTGCCTGGTTTAATGAAGTACTGCATTTCCATCTGCTCAAATTCCCTCATACGGAATATAAACTGGCGTGCCACTATCTCGTTACGGAAAGCTTTCCCTATCTGTGCTATACCAAAAGGCAGTTTCATCCTGCCTGTTTTCTGGACATTGATATAATTAACAAATATTCCCTGGGCGGTCTCGGGGCGAAGGTAAATTTTCATTGCTCCGTCAGCCGTTGAACCCATCTCGGTGGCAAACATCAGGTTAAACTGCCTTACATCTGTCCAGTTCCTTGTTCCTGACACCGGACATGTTATCTCATAATCGAGAATAATCTGTTTCAGTTCGGCAAGGTCATTATTATTCATTGCCTTCACAAACCTCCCGTTCAGGCTATCTATCTTTTCCCGGTTGGCAATTACCCTGGGATTTGTATCTCTGAACATCTTTTCATCAAAGGATGCCCCGAATCTTTTTTTTGCCTTCTCTACCTCCCTGTCAATCTTGTTTTCGAGTTTTTCCATGTGTTCCTCGATGAGATCGTCGGCCCGGTACCTTTTTTTGGAATCCTTATTATCGATAAGGGGATCATTGAAGGCATCAAGATGCCCTGATGCTTTCCATGTTTTGGGATGCATAAAGATGGCTGAATCGAGCCCCACAACATTTTCATTAAGCAAGATCATACTGTCCCACCAGTATTTCCTGATATTATTCTTCAGTTCAACACCATTCTGGCCATAATCATACACGGCACTCAGGCCATCATATATTTCACTTGACTGGAAAATGAAACCATATTCCTTGCAGTGGGCTATAAGGTTCCTGAAAGCATCTTCTTTTGACATCCTTACTCTTTTTCAATATGTCAGGCAAAAGTAATCCAAAAACTTTGCTTTTACAATTTGATTTCAAAGCTTGACCGTATTACCTATATTTGTATTTTTAATCCTTATTCCTCATTCAATTTATAATGGTAAGGAAAACTGATTTTCTCGTTATAGGGTCAGGTATAGCAGGTTTATCCTTCGCACTTAAAGCTGCTGAAAAAGGCAGGGTTTGCCTTATATCAAAAGTTGTACTTGATGAATCAAATACAAAGTATGCGCAGGGCGGTATTGCATCGGTGATGTACCATCCCGACAGTTTCGGGAAACATATTAAGGATACCATAAATGCAGGACATGGATTTTGCAATGAAGAAGTTGTACGTATGGTAGTGTCAGAGGCGCCCGAAAGGATAAGGGAACTTATTAACATGGGTGTTAAATTTGACCGTGACGATAATGGAAGGTATGACCTGGCCAGGGAAGGAGGGCATACCGAGCGTAGGATTTTGCATCATAAAGACAATACGGGAGAGGTAATAGAGGAGACACTAGCCGATAAGGTAAGATCACATCCGGGTATAGAAATATTTGAAAACCATTTTGCCGTTGAGATAATTACTCAGCACCATCTTGGTGAGAAGGTAACAAGGGCGAGGAGAGATATACGTTGTTTTGGTGCCTATGTTCTTGATACAGATACAAGGGAGGTTTCAACCTTTCTCTCCAAAATAACAGTGGTGGCAACAGGAGGTATAGGAAACCTCTACCAGACCACAACCAACCCCGTTATAGCTACCGGTGATGGCATAGCAATGGTTTTCCGGGCAAAAGGATTAATAGAGAATATGGAGTTCATACAGTTTCATCCTACATCATTGTATAATCCGGGTGAACGTCCCTCATTCCTGATAACTGAAGCACTCAGGGGCTTTGGGGCGGTGCTGAGGAATTCAGAAGGTGAGGAATTTATGATACGATATGATAGGAGAGGTTCACTTGCACCAAGGGACATAGTTGCCCGTGCCATTGATACCGAGATGAAGCTCAGGGGTGATGATTATGTTTATCTCGATTGTACCCATCTTGATCCTGTTGAGCTCACCGAAGAGTTTCCGAATATAACCCGTAAATGCCGGAGCCTTCAGATAGATATTACCAGGGATCTTATTCCTGTTGTTCCGGCAGCCCATTACCTGTGTGGTGGGATTAAGGTTGACATGAACGGGGAAACCACTATAAATAATCTTTATGCCATAGGTGAAGTTTCTTCAACAGGCCTTCATGGAGCTAACAGGCTGGCATCAAATTCTCTGCTGGAGGCTGTGGTTTATGCTCACAGAGCTTCGGTTAATTCAGCAGGCAAACTGGATAAAATTACTATAAAAACCGGCATCCCGGAGTGGAATATTGAGGGGACCAGCCATCTTGAAGAGTTGGTACTTATTACCCAGAGTTATAAGGAGGTTCAGATGATACTCAGTAATTACGTCGGTATCGTCAGGTCAGACCTGAGACTGGCACGTGCACTCAAGCGGCTTCAGATAATCTATGAGGAAACAGAAAAATTATATAAAAAGTCAGTTCTCAGTCGCAGGTTGTGCGAACTGAGAAATCTTATAAACATAGGATACCTGGTGATCAGGATGGCCCAGGAAAGACATGAGAGCCTGGGATTGCATTATACCCTTGATTATCCTGAAAGGGAAAGATCAGAGTTTTAATTATAAATAAATCATATGTTTTTTGAATCAGCTTTAGCGGGTAAAAATGCATTCTGGCGATATTTTGTCATCTTCGTCGTGGTATTTGCAGCCACAAACACAATCGGTGCCCTGCCACTTATTATTGTTATAGTAATGAAGGGTATTGCCAATCCGGAAATCCTGGATAATAATCCGGAGAATCTCATGGATCTGTCTGTTTACGGCATAGATTCAAACACAGGACTTGTATTAATGATATTACCTTTTATAGTTGGACTTATAAGCCTGTTCCTGTTAATGAAGCCATTGCACGGAAGAACCTTTAAAAGCCTTTTCAACGGAGGAGGAAAAATAAGGTGGAACAAATTTTTAATCAGCGCATTTGTATGGATGCTCCTTATGGGAGTCTACCTGTTTATAAGCATACAACATGATTCGGAAAACTTCACCCTTAATAATACCTCGAAATCATTGATCTGGCTAATTATTATTGCTGCACTGCTGATTCCTTTCCAGACTTCTTTCGAGGAACTGCTTTTCAGGGGTTACCTGATGCAGGGAGCGGGTGCATGGTTCAGGAATAAGTGGATGCCACTGCTGATAACTGCATTGTTTTTTGGACTGATGCACTCCTTTAACCCGGAAATAAAAGAATACGGTTTCTGGACCATGATGCCGCAGTATGTTCTCTATGGATTAGTCTTCGGGCTTATTACTATACTTGATAATGGTATTGAGATAGCCATGGGTGCCCATGCGGCAAATAATGTTTTTCTTTCGGTCTTTGTGACACAAAAATCATCTGCCTTACAAACGGCAGCTATATATGAACAGCAACAGGTTTATCCATGGGACGATTTTCTGTCATTGCTGATCGTTTCAATGGTGTTCGTGGCCATCATGGTAGTACTAAACAAATGGCGATTCAGGGGAATGTTCAGATTAAACTTTGATTCTTAGCGCAATTTTTTAGTATAAGCTGTGCCTAATATAAAAGATGCAGAAAAAATACTGAGTGAGCTCCAATAATTACGATAGGGAAAAACTACTGGTTAATGCACTTATTTCCCGGGATGAGAGTGCGTACAGGTATGTTATTGAAAAATACAGGAAGCCTCTTATAAGGTTGTGCATGGGCTTCACGGGATCATTTGACGATGCTGAAGATCTTGCCCAGGATATCTTTATCGAAGTTTTCAGGTCTGTAAATAAATTTAAATCCCATTCCTCATTATCTACCTGGATCTACCGTATAGCGGTAAATAAATCACTGAATTTTATAAGGAACAGGAAGAAAAAAGATTACGATAATGGAAACATGCAGGGAGAACCCGGAATAAGAAGCAGTGAAGATTATTCTGCAGACAGGCAACTGATACAAAAAGAACATGCTGAAGCATTGCGTCATGCTCTTGATAAGCTGCCGGAAGCACAACGAACAGCTTTTGTCCTGAGCAAATATGAAGATCTGAAATATTCTGAAATAGCCGGTATAATGAAGACAAGCATTTCATCAGTAGAATCGCTACTTTTCCGGGCTAAAAGGAATTTACAGGGCAACCTCCGGGATTATTATGAAAAAAATATGAAGTGAACCGCAAGTTTTTTTTCAAGACTGTGTCAAAATACCAGAAAAACAAATAATGGAATGCAAGGAAGTACATAATGATTTGATTTTTTTCATCGAGGGAAATATTGATGATAAAAGAAGCGCTGAAATAAAGGAACACCTTGAGGCTTGCCATGAATGTGCGGATTTTGCTGACAAGCTCAGGGCAAGCCTTGATGTTATCGAAGCAGAAAAGAAAGTCAGTGAGAATAACGACTTTGCGGACAGGATAATGGCTGAGTTAAACTCCAGGGAAAGGAAACAGAAAACTTATTCCTTGAGAATCCTGAGGTACGCAGCCGCAGCCGCTGTAATCATATTCGGTGTCTTTACAGGGATAAATATAGCCAGGATGTCTTCAGGATATGGTGAAAACGGCTTAGCCGGAATGAGTGAAGAGATGTATTACCTGAATGATTTGTACCAGGAGCCTATTGAAGGCTTCTTCCTGATAAAATATGAGGATAATGAATAAAACGGCAATATATATAATAATAATAATCTTCCTCCTTGTTACCAACCTGGCAACCATATTCACCATAGTCAGCTTAAATAGAAAGGAAAAGGAAGGAGTTTACCAGAGACCTGTCATTGAGATGCCAAGGGATAACAGGGTGGGTTATTTCCATAATCAACTGGGTATAGGTGATGAACAATTACCCGCATTCAGGGATTACAACAGGCAGTTCAACATGGAGGCAGGCGAACTTACAGTAAAAATGAGGGAACTGCGCCATCAGATGGTCGATGAGATGGCATCCGAAAAGCCTGACACGGCATTATTGAATGAGATAGCCTCAGAATTCGGTCGATTACACGAGGAAATGAAAAAGCTGACTATGCAATACTATTTCAACCTTAAATCAATATCTGATGATCAACAGAAGGAAAGACTGCACTTCATGTTCAGGGATATGCTTGACCCTGCTGGTTCAATATATGGCAGGGGAAGAGGTGGTGAAGGCCGCGGGATGAGGAGAACTACCGGGAGGATTCAAAGAGATTTTCAATTTGAGTAAATATAAATATGTATAATAAATAAAAACAAGGATGATTATGAAAACAAGAATCAGATTTATAGTAATGGCTGCAATGTTGATCTTTGCAGGCACCCTGGTGAGCAGCGCCCAGTATGGCAGGTATAACAGGAACCAGGTAAGTCCGCCCCTGGGATATTGTCTTGACATTCCCGGACTGGATGAACAGCAGAAACAAAGGATAATGGAAGTGAATGAGGCACATCGTAAAAAACTGGATGAGCTCCGCCTTAAAAGACAAAATGCTGCAACCTTTGAAGAAATGAATGAGATAGGTGCCGCAATGTTGCTGCAGCATAATGAGCATATCAAGCAGGTAAAAGCCCTGCTTAACGGAGAGCAGAAAGAATATTTAAACAATACTTACTTCGGTATGGGCCCCAGGGGACTGAGACGAGCCCCCGCTTACGGAAGGGGAGCAGGTCGTGGATATGGTAATTTTGTTCCCGGAAGAGGTATGGGTCGCGGAAGAGCTGCCGTACGCAGTTATGGCGGTCGCGGACTCGGACCCTGCGGAGCTGGTTATGGCCCCGGAGGCTATGGCTACTGGAACGACCAGGACTAAAGACTCTCAGGATGATCAGACCAGTTCTTCCTGATATATTCAAGAAGACAGAGGATCTCATCTACATCGAGCGTTGTCAGAAGCTTTAGGCGGGTTTCTTTAAAATGCGGCAGGCCCTTGAAATAATTTGAAAGGTGCCTGCGCATTTCGTATATAGCCCTGTTTCCTTCCTTATGTTCAAGTGATTTTTTCAGATGGAAAATAGCAAGATCAACTTTTTCATCAAGGCCCGGTCCGGGCAATAGTTCACCTGTTTCCAGGTAATGCTTTATATCCCTGAAGATCCATGGCCTGCCAACAGTCGCCCTGCCTATCATTATCCCGTCAACCCCGTAATGCCTGAAAACATATTCTGCCCTTTCCGGACTGCTGATATCACCATTCCCTATCACGGGAATAGTAATCCTGGGATTATTCTTAACTTCTCCTATCAGACTCCAGTCAGCATCTCCCCTGTACATCTGTGACCTGGTCCTGCCATGAATGGTGATAGCGGCTATGCCAACATCCTGGAGCCTTTCTGCAATCTCCGGGATATTTTTATTTTCTTCATCCCAGCCCAGACGTGTTTTGACCGTTACAGGCAGCTTTACTGCTTTTACAATGGCATCAGTCATCTCTACCATCAGAGAAATGTTCCTCATCATGCCGGATCCGGCACCTCTGTTGGCTATCTTTTTTACGGGGCAACCAAAATTAATGTCAATAAGTTCCGGACCGGCAGATTCTGCTATCCTTGCTGCCTCAACCATCGACTCAATTATGTGGCCGTATATCTGTATTCCAATAGGCCGCTCGCTGTCATTGATTTTAAGTTTCCTCACACTTTTTGCCCCCTCCCTGATCAGGCCGTCAGATGAAACAAACTCAGTGTATACCATGTCGGCACCATATTGCTTGCAGATGCTCCTGAATGAAGGATCGGTAATGTCCTCCATTGGTGCCAGAAACAAGGGACTGTCGCCCAGGTATGTATCCCCAATTTTCAAATTTTGCTTAATATAATGTAGCTAATTAATTATCTTCGGTACAAAAGTAACAAAATGACAGTTTATTCAGAATTGATACCCTTAAGTTCCAGGAAACCCCTTGTACAGTTCGTTGTATCAATGCTGCTTATACTGCTTATATCCGCAGCAGGCTTGTTAATCACCCTGTTGACGGCATGGCTCATTTTCGGTATTGTCCCCGGTGAGGTAGATATCTGGCAGGAGTCACTTAACGCTAAGCATATAAATTATTTTAAGTACCTGCAGACATTTCAGCATCTATCAATGTTTTTATTACCCTCTGTTGCAATAGCTTTCTTTATGAAGGGGGATGCTCACACCTATCTTGGGCTTAAGAATAAACCCGGCCTTACATCAGTGTCTCTCAGTATATTGTTTATCATCCTTATAATACCTCTAAACAGCTACCTGTCATGGTTTAATGCCCGGCTTGATTTGCCGGGATGGCTTGAAGGGCTCGAAAACTGGATGACCAATAAAGAATCACAATCTGAAAGGCTGACCATTATTCTGATGGGTGCAGGAAGTGTGGGAGCCCTGTTAATAAATATTATAATAGTGGCATTAATACCGGCTGTGGGAGAAGAATTCCTCTACAGGGGTGTCTTACAGGAAATTTTTACCGGCTGGCTGAAATCAGGTGATATGGCGGTTATCCTTACTGCCCTCTTATTTAGTGCTGCACACCTGCAGTTCTACGGTTTTTTACCAAGGTTTATACTGGGTCTCGGCTTTGGATATATATACCTGTGGTCGGGCAATATCTGGCTTCCCGTACTGGCACACCTGGTAAATAATTTGATCCCCCTTATCTTGTCTTATTTTATGGGTTGGGAGAACGTAAACAGAACGATGGATGAATTTTCTGCCAGGGATATATTTATTGTGGCAATACCTGCTTTAATAGCCTTGCTGATATTATTTAATATCCGTAAAGAAGGTTTAAGGGATAATTAGTTGTTTTCTATTTTCTCAAGCTCGCTTTTCCTGAAAACATATACTAATCCGTACTCTTCAGCTTCAGTTCTTTTTTCTTCATCAGGGAGGTCAGCAAAGGTATTTTCCACCTCATTCCATATATCAATTATCAGCTCATCAGCCTGTTCTCTGAGCTCACTGATTTTGTCTGAACACTCGCCTGTTCTTTTTTGCAGTGTTTTCTGGAAATGATGAGCATCAAGAAAATTTTCGAAATGAACCTTGACCACTGCCATTGTCGGATTGGTGACCGGTGTACGTCCTTCCCTCATACGGGCAGCCTCCCCTTCAATGATCTTCTTACCCCAGTATATGACATCTTTTTCAGAGCTTAGAGTGGGTAAGGAGGAATGACCACTGACAAAACCAAAAAATTTTGGCGTATCATCCCTGAGGTCTTTCCTCTGCACTGCCATAATCATCACGCGGAGAAAATGATTAATGTAGGTTTTTGCCTTTTTAAGAGACTCCTGGTACTCCTTATTGCTTTCAACCTGTTTATTGTATGCCTGTCTCTGGAGTTGATAATTATGTATGAAAGATGGGAGGAGAGCCTGCAGTTTTACATAATTTTCAGCCGTGTACGCAAGCTTGAAAGGAGGAAGCTCTTTGCCTTTAATCAGAGCCTGGTCCATTGCTCTTATTCTCGCAGCATCGGTGTTTGGTAAGCGACGGTAGGGCATATTTCCGGACTAATTGTTGAAAACTTGTTAGTAATGTATGCGAATATATGAATTAATAAATAAAATACAATTCTGTTCGCATATGATTTTCAATACTTTTTATGAAAAAAATACGATTCTGTTTCATAGCCTGAAAACACTGTTAATAATCAGAAGGGAATGTATTATCAACCATGGAAGAACATTTTGCATTACAGTTAAATAGCCGTATTTTTATTTTTGATAATAAAAACTAAAACAACAATAATATGTTTAAATCAGAAGTATACACAAAGAGGAGAGAGTCATTGAGAAAGTCAATGAAAGAAGGACTGGTCCTCATTCCTGGTAATGTTGATTCTCCCATGAATTATCCTGCCAATCCTTTTCATTTCAGGCAGGACAGTGATTTTCTTTATTTCTTCGGTCTCGATTTACAGGGACTTGCGGGGATTATGGACGTTGACAGTGGCAGGGATTATATTTTCGGAAATGATGTTGAGGTGGATGATATTATATGGATGGGTTCGCAACCATCGATTCGAGAACTGGCGGAAAAGGCAGGGGTAAAGAACACTATGCCCATGGACAGGCTGGCAGGCTTTATTGATGAGGCAAGATCAGCAGGAAGGAAAATACATTTCCTGCCGCCCTACAGGGGTGAGAATAAGATGACACTCGGAGCTCTGCTTAAGGAGAATCCTTGCCAGATGAAGTCAAAAGCCTCGGAAGAACTCATCAAATCAATTGTTGCCCTGCGTTCTTATAAAGAAGACTGCGAGATAAATGAGATAGAAAAGGCTGTGGATATAGCTTATGAGATGCACACTACAGCAATGAAAATGTGCAAGCCGGGGGTAAAGGAGCAGGTAATATTCGGAACTGTTGAGGGAATAGCACTGGCTAAGGGTATGGGGCCTTCTTTCCCGATAATATTGAGTATAAATGGTCAGACCCTTCATAATCACAATCATGGCAACATTCTTGCCGAAGGAAGGCTTATGGTTACAGACGCCGGAGCCGAAACCAGTATGCATTATGCATCAGATATCACCCGGACCACACCGGTAGGGGGAAAATTCAATTCAAGGCAGAAGGACATATATGAAATAGTACTTGAAGCAAATATGAAGGCTATTCAGGGTTCAGGCCCCGGGAAATCGAATAAGGAGCTTCATATCGAAGCCTGCAAGGTACTTGCTACAGGATTGAAAGGATTGGGACTGATGAAGGGTGATATTGATGAAGCTGTGGCAAGCGGGGCCCATGCATTGTTTATG
>DRFJ01000013.1 GCA_011050615.1 Bacteroidota bacterium | reverse complement strand
TTTTACAAGGCTTTGATACTTATTTAATATTTTTTAAAGCATAATTTCATTATTGTGTCCCCGTATTATGAAAACCGGCAGGTATTGTTCCGAATCCCTTTTCTCCCGCAGATTATCAATTGGCATTTTGCCATTTTAATAAATGCGGAGAGAGAGGGATTCGAACCCTCGGTACCCTTTAGGGGTACACACGCTTTCCAGGCGTGCCAGTTAAGCCACTCCTGCATCTCTCCTTATCGGGACCCCTGGTATCTAACAGCCTTTCAAAGAATTTCAGGCGGCCAAAATACGAAAAATTATTAAAAAAAAATATCTTACGGACTTATTTCTCCCCTCAGGCTCCTATTTAGAAGAGTTTTAATTATACCCGCATCATGATAATTACCAAGTAAATACATTAATTTGGACACGGCAGCCTCCGGCGTCATATCAAAACCGCTTATTACACCTGTCTCCAGCAGCAAGCGGCTTGTTTCATAAAGCCCCATATCAACCCTGCCCGAATGACATTGTGTAATATTCACCACAAGCCCTCCACTGGATATATAATTCCTTATTTCATCTATATACCATGGAGCCGTAGGCCCGTTTCCCGTTCCGAATGATTCAATAATGACAGCCCTGGAGGGAGGGGGGGAGAAGAATTTTTGAACCGTTTCCCTGCCGATGCCGGGGAAGAGCTTAAGTATGGCGATGTTGCTGTCGAGCTCTGTGCTGATCCTGAAATTCTTCCTTACAGTGGGTGCAAGTATGATCCTGTCATTAAATTTTATGTTTATTCCTGCTTCAGCCAGGGGAGGAAAATTGGGAGAATCAAAGGCATTGAAATGCTCTGAACTGAATTTGGTTGTGCGGTTACCCCTGCGAAGGTGGTTTTCAAAATATATACATACTTCCGGTACTGGTGTTTTACCATTTATTTTTGCAGCAGCTATCTCAATCGCACTTATGAGGTTTTCTTTGCCATCGGTCCTGATCATTCCTATGGGAAGCTGTGAGCCTGTAAAAATAACCGGCTTCTCAAGGTTTTCAAGCATAAAACTGAGAGCAGAGGCTGAATATGCCATTGTATCGGTACCATGCAGTACCACGAAGCCATCATGCCTTTCATAGTTTTCCCCTATGATCCCTGCTATTTGTTGCCATGATCCGGGGCTGATATCCGAAGAATCAATAAGGGGATCAAATGAGACCGTTTCAATCCTGCAATCAAAACGTCTTAACTCAGGAACCTGTTTTTCAATATGCTTAAAATTGAAGGGCACAAGTACCCCGGATAAGGGATCATGAACCATTCCTATGGTGCCACCTGTATATATAATTAATATAGATGTACTATTTTTCACAAGCGTTCTTTAATACAATTTAAACAAATTATTGCAGTTCGAAGTGCTTATCCCTGCAATTTCTTCAAGGGGAAGTTTTTTTATTTCAGACAGTTTTTCAGCAATATACCTGATGTAAGAGCTCTCGTTTCGTTTCCCTCTTTTAGGTACGGGAGCCAGGAAGGGAGAATCAGTTTCAAGGATTATGTGTTCCATGTCTATCATTTCCAGTGTCTTGTCGAGAGATGAGTTCCGGAAGGTAAGTATTCCCCCTATGCCGATAAGGAAGCCCCTTTCAATGATCTCGCGGGCCTGTCCGTGATCACCGGTGAAAGCATGAAATACGCCTCGAAGATCAGGGATGCCGGCATCATCCAGCAGCCTGAGAATTATATCATGGCTTTCCCGTGTATGTATTACAACAGGCAGCTTTTCCCTGCCGGCTATCCTTAGCTGTTCCGTAAATGCCTCTTTCTGCTCCCTGATATAAGTTTTGTCCCGGTAAAGGTCAATGCCTATTTCTCCTATGGCTATGAACTTATATCTCTTAATATTGTCATGAATGGCTTTCAGATGCTCTTTATAGTCATCCTTTATGCTGGTTGGGTGGGCTCCTATCATGGGGAAGCATATACCAGGGTAATCAACGGTCAGTTGTAGCATTGGTTCCACCGAATCTTTGTCAATATTGGGAAGGAGCATTTTAGTAACACCCCGGTCAATTGCCCTTTCTATGACCTCATCCCTGTCATCATCAAATTCAGGCAGGTAAAGATGGGTATGACTATCAATTAATTGCATCTTTAATTTCAGTTTTCAGGCTTCAAACATAGGAAAAAAAAAAGAGGCAAAGCAAATGCCCCTTTTTCCATACATTTTTCGTTTTTGTTTTATACTACTCCGTGAGCAAGCATTGAATCAGCAACTTTTATAAAACCGCCGATGTTTGCTCCCATAACGTAATTAATATAACCATCCTGTTGTTTTCCGTATTTAACGCAGGTGTCGTGTATATTTTTCATAATCACCTGCAACCTGGTGTCAACTTCTTCGCGTGTCCAGGCCAGACGCATTGAATTCTGTGTCATTTCCAGGCCTGAGACAGCCACTCCTCCTGCATTGGCCGCTTTACCCGGGCCGTAAAGTATGCCGGCTTCCAGATAGGCAGTTATTGCATCGGGTGTTGAAGGCATATTAGCGCCTTCAGAAACGCAGTAGCAACCATTCCTGATTAATTCTTTTGCTTCCTCTCCGCTTATTTCATTTTCTGTTGCGTTAGGCATGGCAACATCACATTTAATATCCCATGGCCTTTTGCCTTCGAAGTATTCAACCCCATATTTTTCTGCATATTCTTTTATTCTTCCCCGCCTGACATTCTTGAGTTCCATAACATAGGCCAGCTTATCCTCATTAATGCCTGCAGGATCGTATATATAACCGGATGAATCGGACAGGGTAACTACCTTACCACCCATTTCGGTTACTTTCTGGCAGGCAAACTGGGCTACATTGCCTGAACCGGATATGGTAACCACCTTGCCTTTAAGAGTATCACCCCTTGTTTCCAGCATGTTCTGGGCAAAATAAGTTGCGCCGTATCCTGTTGCTTCAGGACGAATTAGTGAACCTCCCCAGTTAATGCCCTTGCCTGTCAGGATCCCGGTAAACTCGTTCCGGAGTCTTTTATACTGACCGAACAGGTAACCTATTTCACGACCGCCAACGCCTATATCGCCGGCAGGAATGTCAGTGTTCGGACCAATATGGCGTGATAATTCAGTCATAAAACTCTGGCAGAATCTCATTACTTCATTATCGGATTTACCCTTGGGATCAAAATCTGACCCTCCCTTACCTCCTCCCATCGGGAGTGTTGTAAGGCTGTTTTTGAATACCTGCTCGAAGGCAAGGAATTTGAGTATTCCCAGGTTTACTGTAGGGTGAAACCTCAAACCTCCTTTATAAGGTCCTATTGCACTGTTCATTTCGATACGGTAACCTTTGTTGATCTGGATTTCCCCCTTGTCATCAAGCCATGGCACCCTGAAAAGAATAACCCTTTCGGGTTCGGCAATTCTCTCAAGGATCTTTGCATGCTTATACTTGGGATTTTCTTCAATGAAAGGAATGAGTGACTCGGCAACTTCCTGCACGGCCTGGTGAAATTCGTTTTCTCCCGGGTTTCTGGCTTTAATGCTTGCCATAAATTTTTCAACTCTTGGGTCCATAGTTTTGTTTTTTTTAAATGGTTATTTTTGGCTTATGAGATAATAAAAATAGAAATTTCATTTTAAAACAATAGGAAGTATCTGTTTTCTTTGTAAATATTCGAATATTTTAGTCAGGTCCAAAAACTAAAATACTGTTAATCAAGCCGCTGTTTTGAAGCAGTATGCTTCAAAACATTAACGTTAATGTGTTAATGAATAGTCGATTGCTTACTCAGCCTCAGTTTTTTCTACGGTATATATTTCCCGGGATGCTTTCTATATAGCCTGAAAATTCAAGTTTCAGAAGGGCAGATGACAGCTGATGAAGGGGTTTTTCCATTGAGTTGCTGATCTGGTCGGCCGATAATTCTCCAAATTCGTATATTAATTCAAATATTTTATCCTCGAGCGGACTGAGATCCTCAGGGAATAATTTCCTCTGTTTATTTTCGCTGCCGGATTTGAGCCAGTTGAGGGTATAAAAAATGTCGTTTGCTGATTCGATAAGGGCAGCCCTGTTTGATTTAATCAGAAGGTTGCAGCCTTCTGAATAGGGAGTGCCCGGACTCCCGGGAACTGCCATCACTTCCCTGTTATATGACAGTGCTATATCCGCGGTGATCATGGCTCCTCCTTTTCTGCCTGATTCAATCACCAGGGTGGCATCTGAAATACCTGCAATAATCCTGTTTCTTTTAAGGAAATTGTTTCTTTCGGGTGCCTCGAATGAAGGAAAATCTGTTATTAATGCACCCTGTGACATAATTTGCTTTGCTATTGCTAAATGTACCGAAGGATATATTGTACTGAAGCCATGACCCAGGACAGCCACTGTCTTTAGATTTTCCTTCAGGGCAGCCTTGTGGGCAGTAATATCAACTCCGTATGCAAGCCCGCTGCTTATTATTAAATCGGGGAATTCACAGGCAAGGTCATGAATGAGAGAATTGCATATATCTTTACCTTTACGGGTAATATTCCTTGTCCCTACAATACTTATAATTTTATTTTCATTCAGGCTGGCATTGCCTTTAATATAAATGAGCAGGGGTGAATCGGGACATTCTTTTAACCTTTCCGGATAGTCAGGCTCATCAAACCGTTTAATATCTATGTTATGTTTACGGATATAATCAAGCTCTTCACCTGCCTTTTTCATGAATTCTCCGGAGCAAAGGTAAGATGCCATTTTTTTCCCTATACCGGGTATTTTTATAAGACTATGATACGGCTCCTTAAAAACGGCAGTGGCGGAACCAAGGTGCGAGATAAGTTTTTTGGCGTTAATATCACCAACTGAAGGCACCATGCCAAGGGCAATGGTGTAAATCAATTCCTTGTCGTTTTTCATTTCAGCGTGAGACATTTTATCAAAGATAAACAACAGGGCTGAATTAATTTATAGGGCCGGGTGTAAAAATGATAATAAAAGGCTGCCCAACAGGTGAACAGCCTTAAATAAAAATATGGGGAGTTTTTAATAAATTCCGTAGTCGAGCATTGAATTTGCTACTTTCAGGAAGCCTGCAATATTTGCTCCCTTAACGTAATCCACATATCCATTTTCATTAGTACCGTTTCTGACACATGCTTCGTGGATATTTATCATTATTTCATGCAACCTGTCGTCAACCTCGTTACGTCTCCAGTGAAGTTTCATCGAATTCTGTGACATTTCAAGACCCGAAGTTGCTACACCGCCGGCATTGGCCGCTTTCCCGGGTGCAAACAGCATCTTGTTTTTCTGTATTATTTCAATTGCTTCCGGTGTGCAGGGCATATTGGCTCCTTCGCATACACAAATACAACCGTTATTTACCAGGTTCTGTGCATCCTCGGCGTTAAGTTCATTCTGTGTGGCACATGGGAGTGCTATATCAACCTTAACCTCCCACGGATGTTTGTTCTCGTGGAACTGTGCGGATTCATATTCATATGAATACGGTTTTACTATATCTTCATTTGATGCCCTGAGTTCAAGCATATAATCTATCTTGTCACCAGTTATTCCGTCAGGGTCATAAACATAACCATCAGGACCTGAGAGTGTTACAACCTTGCCCCCGAGTTCGTTTACTTTCTGTACAGCTCCCCAGGCCACATTCCCAAAACCTGAGACAGCAACTGTTTTGCCTTTGAATGATTCTCCTATGGTAGCAAGCATTTCCTTGGCAAAATATACACAGCCAAAGCCTGTAGCTTCAGGCCGGATAAGTGACCCCCCCCAGTTAATACCCTTTCCTGTGAGAACACCAGAATGTTCCCTGCGGAGTTTTTTATACATGCCATACAGATAGCCTATCTCACGACCGCCAACACCTATATCACCGGCAGGAACATCCATTTCCGGACCGATGTAGTTCCATAATTCGAGCATGAATGAATGGCAGAACCTCATAATCTCGGCATCAGATTTGCCCTTGGGGTTGAAATCGGACCCACCTTTGCCTCCACCCATAGGCAGGGAGGTAAGTGAATTTTTGAATATTTGTTCAAAACCGAGGAATTTTAAAATACTCAGGTTAACGCTGGGGTGGAAACGTAAACCACCCTTATAGGGTCCGATAGCATTATTGTACTGAACACGGTAGCCCAGGTTTACCTGTACCTTCCCTTCGTCATCCATCCAGGGTACTTTGAAAGTGATAATCCTGTCCGGTTCAATGAGTCTTTCAATTATATTGGCAGATTCGAAATGCGGGTTCTCATTATAAACCTCCTCTATTGATTCGAGAACTTCCCTGACAGCCTGAAGGTATTCAACCTCGCCGGGATGTTTCTTTTCCAGGTTGTTAAGAACAATATCTACATTCATTATTAATTTATTTTGATGTATTTATAAAATGGTTGATAATAGCTGCAAAATTGGGTTTTTTAACGATGAAAAAAAATGATTAAACTCATATGTGTATTCTGATCTTTACTGTCCTGTGTACCGGTCAAGCGCCTTATTTATTTTTTTCAGCTCTGATTTTGAAAGGGAAGACACATAAACAGGAGAATAGCTTGCTTTTTTAGTTCCTATCATCCTGTATAAAAGTATCGCTTTTAACAGGCCCATAAAACTCTTTTTGATCTTATATCCCGCAAACTCATGTTTTGGGATCTCCACAGAACTTTTTTTCCCGCTCAGAAAACCTACGGAATAGTATCTGAAGATAATATTCTTACCATCATCGGAGAAATAAATATACCTGTATTTAAGTAGCAGGGGAAGGAAGGCCAGCAGAAGATAGAGGGCAGTAAGTATTAGAGTGGCATGAAATTCCCGGATGCCAAGGATTGGGAACCGCAGCTGTTTTCCGTAATACACAAGGTAAACGTAGACAAGCATGATAATTGTGACTATAAATAACCTTAGCCTTAACCTTATAATTGTCTTTCCATTATCGAATGTCATCAGGGGATATTTTTTACAAACCTAATTTATTTTACAAATATACCAACTAATTTAACCGGTCAAATTCTGCCTTCTGGTTTTAAAGAAGTCACTAATGATTCCCCTGCATTCTTTTTCCAGAACTCCTTTTACTACTGTTGTTTTTTTATGGAGAACGCTGTTTTTATTTAGCGTATAACCTCTTTTTTCATCATCTGCCCCGTATACCAGCCTTCCGATACGGCTCCAGAACAGGGCTCCGGCGCACATGGTGCAAGGCTCAAGGGTAACATAAAGACTGCATTTATCCAGGTATTTGCCCCCAAGAAAAGAGCTGGCTGCTGTTATTGCCTGCATTTCCGCATGGGCGGTTGGGTCATTGAGTGTTTCGGTTAGATTGTGACCTCTTGCTATTATCCTGTTGTCGCAAACTACCACTGCCCCAACGGGAACTTCCCCCTTATCCTTTCCTTTGATGGCTTCAAGTAAAGCCGCCTTCATGTATATATCATCAGTAAATTCCACCTTCATCCTTTCAATGTGCTTTGGGTAAAAATACAAAATACGTAAATATATTTCAGTCAGAAGCAATTTGTTTCAGTGTTATGATGTTTTGCTTATTTTTGTTTCAAATTTATAAGGCTCACATGTACAGAACACACAATTGCGGAGAATTGAACTTATCCAACAGGGGTGAGAAGGTTATCTTAAGCGGCTGGGTCCATAAATCGAGAGACCTTGGAGGAATGACATTTATTGACCTGCGTGACAGGTATGGCAAAACCCAGCTTGTTTTTAATATGGAGTCTGACCCGGGTTTATGTGCTGCTGCCAGGAAGCTTGGAAGGGAATATGTTATATGCGCCGAAGGTACGGTTGAAGAAAGAAGCAACAAGAACCCGAAGATGACAACAGGTGATATCGAAATCATTGTTAATAAGCTCACCGTGCTGAATGCAAGCAAGATACCTCCTTTTACAATAGAGGAGGAGACAGACGGCGGCGATGAACTAAGAATGAAATACAGGTACCTTGATCTCAGAAGGGAACCTGTGAAGCAGAATATTATCCACAGGCACAGGATTGCACAGGAAGTGAGGAAATATCTCGACTCACAGAGATTTTTAGAAATCGAAACGCCCGTATTGATTAAATCGACACCCGAGGGGGCACGCGACTTTGTGGTTCCGTCAAGGGTACACAAGGGCTCATTCTATGCCCTGCCTCAATCACCCCAGACCTTCAAACAACTGCTTATGATCTCGGGCTTTGACAGGTATTTTCAAATAGTAAAGTGCTTCCGTGATGAGGACCTGAGGGCCGACCGTCAGCCTGAATTCACCCAGATCGACTGTGAAATGTCTTTTGTTGAACAGGATGATGTGCTGAATGCCTTTGAAGGGCTCGCGAGGCATCTTTTTAAGACCATTAAGGATTATGATCTGGAAGACAGTTTTCCCCGCATATCATATGACAGGGCTATTTCGGAATATGGCACGGATAAGCCTGACCTCAGGTTTGGCATGAAAATAAATGAGCTGAGCGATGAAGTCAAAGGCAGGGGTTTCAATGTTTTTGATAAGTCGGAATATATTGGAGGCATAGTGGCCCCGGGATGTTCGGAATATTCAAGGAAGGACCTGGACGGACTTGCCGATTTTGTCAGAAGGCCACAGATTGGCGCCAGTGGACTAGTTTACCTTAAGTTCAATAGAGATGGCTCATTCAGGTCATCTGTGGATAAATTTTTTAAGGGAGACGATCTGAAGCAATGGGCTGAAAAGATGTCTGCGGAACCGGGCGACCTTATGCTCATACTGGCAGGTGACAGGCTGCATACACTGGCAGCACTTTCAGAACTGAGACTGGAAATGGCTACCAGACTTGGATTGAGGAAGACAGGTAAATTCAAACCCCTCTGGATTGTTGATTTTCCACTCCTTGAATGGGATGAGGAAACTCAAAGGTATTATGCCATGCACCATCCTTTTACTTCGCCCAGGGAGGAAGATCTTGATATACTTGAAACAGATCCCGGCAGGGTGAGGGCAAATGCCTATGACCTGGTTATTAATGGTGTTGAGATTGGGGGAGGCTCAATAAGGATACACGATGCGGATATCCAGAAAAGAATGTTCAGGGCTCTGGGCTTTACCGGGGAGCAGGCCCGCTCACAGTTTGGCTTCCTGATGGATGCTTTCAGTTATGGAGCCCCGCCACACGGAGGCATTGCCTTTGGATTTGACCGCTGGGTATCATTGTTTGCAGGATCAGAAACGATAAGAGACTTTATTGCTTTTCCCAAAAACAATGCCGGCAGGGATGTAATGATAGACTCTCCTTCAGAAATATCTGAAGAACAGCTGAAAGAACTTGGCCTGCAGATTATAAAAAAGGGGATATAACTCTTATATCCCCTTTCTGATATTTTCAGGATAAAAAGTTAAAAGGCATATCCAAAACTAAAACCAAAGGCTACCGATGCTGCAGCTTTGTTTTGAAAAGGTACATCGAATATTTCTTCAGAGTCTCCTTCGGGAGTCCATTTGCTGCTTTTTACTCCAAGACCCGTAAAGACATCAAGGGCAAATCCGCCACTGGTTATCAACTGGTAGCCAATTATACCGTTGAAGTTCATTTTCATCATATTTATCTTATTGGATGTATTGTCCTTGCTGGCAATGGAAGCTGATGCATATGAAAAATGCGGGCCAACATATAATCCTTCAGGTGCTTCCGTGTCGCGGCTGAGAAAGAATTTATACATCAGCTGTCCCCTGAAACCACTTGTTTTAACACCACTCACTTCCTCACCCTCATTGGTTAATTCATCAAGATTCAACAGCAGACTTGGTCCCAGGTATGAGGCCCCAAGAGTAATGGATTGCTTTGGCATTGTTCTGGCTTCAAACAGAACCTTGTATTCTCCGGTAACAGGAACTATGGTTACCCAGAACGGACCACCAAGGGCAGCAAGCGGGTTTGTTTTTATCACAAATCTATGAGAGTTATCCCCGGTCTGTGCCATAGTAGATGAAACGCCGAGCATAATGACAACGATCATTAGTAAAATTTTTCTGAGTCCTTTCATGATTTCTCTTATTGGTTATTTATAATTACCTGTCAACAAAATTATTAAATTGAAAGATATATAATAAAGTATGTTTTTGTTTAATTGTTAACAATTTAAGCCTGATACTTAACAAACCGGCCTTTTTCGTAAATAATTGAACTGATAATTATCTTATCACAGTGCCAATGAGGGTAGCAGGGGTACAATCGGTAATTTTTACATTCACATAATCCCCGGGCAAGTATTCGCCGGCAGGGAATACCACCACTTTGTTCTGCGATGTCCTGCCTGACAGGTCGTGTTTTGATTTCTTTGAGAAGCCCTCAACCAGCACTTCGTATACCTTGCCCAGATCTTTTTTCTTACTCTGCAGTGATAAGGTGTTTTGCAGCTCTATTATTTCATTGAGGCGTCTTGTTTTCACCATTTCGGGAATGTCGTCCTGGTATTTTTTTGCAGCCGGGGTACCGGGTCGTTCATTATATTTAAACATGTATGCAAAGTCATACTCAGCCCATTTCATAAGGCTGAGGCTTTCCTGGTGGTCTTCTTCAGTTTCAGTACAGAAGCCAGCAATCATATCGGTGGATAATGAACATCCCGGCAGGATTTTCCTTATTGCCCTTATCCTGTTCATATACCATTCCCTGTCGTATTTCCTGTTCATCAGCTTGAGTATCCTGCTGCTGCCGCTCTGGGCCGGCAGGTGAATATGTTTGCAGATATTATCATATCGTGACATAATACTGAGTACCTCATCCGACATGTCCTTCGGGTGTGAGGTTGAAAAGCGGACCCGGAGGAGGGGGCTGATTTTTGCAGTCAGCTCCAGTAAATCAGCGAAGCTTATTTTATTTCCTGAATCATCCCGCAGGTATGAGTTAACATTCTGCCCAAGCAGGGTAACTTCCCTGTAACCTTTAGCAAAAAGCTCCCTAACCTCATCCAGTATTGTTCCGGGATCACGGCTTCGTTCGGCTCCCCTTACGTAGGGAACCACGCAATATGAACACATATTGTTGCATCCCCTCATTATGGAAACAAATGATGATACTCCATTCCTGTCAAGACGTACCGGCGAAATGTCTGCATATGTTTCTTCGCGAGAGAGGAGAACATTAACCGCCTTATGTCCCAATGATGCTTCCCTGATTAATAGCGGAAGATCACGGTATGAATCCGGTCCTACAACCATGTCAACCATTTTGTCTGAGACAAGCAGTTCTTCCTTGAGCCTCTCCGCCATGCACCCTATAAGCCCCACGAGTACGCCGGGATTGTTTTTTTTATAATGTCTGAACAGGTCGAGACGGCCCCATACACGTTGTTCGGCATTATCCCTTATTGAACAGGTGTTGACAAGAATCAGGTCGGCATCTTCCATTCGGTCAGTGACAGAGTATCCTTCATCCTGCAGTATGGAAACAACTACCTCGCTGTCAGCGACATTCATCTGGCATCCGTAGGTTTCTATATATAATTTGCGTACCATCGGTTATTAAACCGGTTTATTTATGATTTTGTTCAGTGTGTAAAAATAATAAAGACAGGGATTATTGTTGAATTGAACCGTTAAATTGTTAAATCGGGCTTCCCTGGCCTTGGCAGAGAAGCGATTAATCGCTTCTCTGCGTCGCTGGTTTGACATAGAATACGGATACGTTTCAGGAGATGTGCCTCTTACCTTGTTGGGTTCCGGGGACATAGTAAATATTATTTTACCTCCTTTCTGCAATGCATCGTGGGTAAAATAATTCTTGTTAACGGTTTTTCCGTTAAAGGTGATCTCATCTATATAAAATGCATTGCTGTCATTACCTTCTGCAATAATTTCCAGGATTCCTCCTCCCGGCATTTCAACAGTCATCTTGTCAAAGAGGGGAGAACCGATCACATACTGGTCGGTTCCCGGGCATACGGGGTAGAATCCCATTGCGCTGAAAACATACCAGGCAGATGTTTGTCCGTTATCTTCATCACCGCAGTAACCGTCGGGGGTATAATTGTATAGCCTGTCCATGACCTCCCTTACGCGGTACTGGGTTTTCCATGGTTCTCCGGCGTAATTATAAAGGTAGGTCATATGCTGAATGGGCTGGTTGCCGTGGGCATAATTTCCCATACCTGCAATCTGCATTTCACGAATTTCATGAATCACTATTCCATAATAGGAGTAATCAAAAACCGGAGGCACTTCAAATACAGAATCAAGCATAGCTATGAAATCTTCACTTCCTCCCATAAGGTTAATCAGGCTGTCAATATCATGGAATACACTCCATGTATAGTGCCAGCTGTTGCCTTCTGTGAAGGCATCGCCCCATTTATAGGGACTGAAAGGCGATTGAAAAGAGCCGTCGATATTTTTACCCCTCATTAGTTTTTCCCCGGTGTCGAAAACATTTACAAAATTACGGGCCCTTTCCCTGTAGATGTCCACCTCTTCTTTATCCCTTCCCAGTTCCTGAGCCAGCCTCCAGATGCAATAGTCAGCATAGGCATATTCCAGTGTGCGTGCCGTGTTTTCCCTTATGCCAACGTCATAGGGTATATACCCGAGTTCATTATAATATTCTGCACCATACCTGCCCACTGAGTGTACCGGCCCATGTCCCCTGGTGTTCTTTATGATTGCCTCGTAAAGTTTTTCAATGTCATATCCCCTTATCCCTTTAAGGTAACTGTCGGCAACCAGGGATGCAGAATTGGAACCGATCATACAATCCCTGTGCCCGGGACTTGCCCACTCGGGGAGCCAGCCGCTTTCAAGGTAGGTATTTACCAGGCCACTCATTATATTGCTGTTAATCCCGGGGTACATAAGTGTGAAAAAGGGGAATACTGCCCTGAAAGTATCCCAGAAACCGTTGTCAGTGAACATATAGCCGGGCAGAACCTCACCATTATACGGGCTGTAGTGAACAATATCTCCCCCGGCGTCAATTTCATAAAACTTACGGGGGAAAAGCAGCACCCTGTAAAGACATGAGTAGAAAGTACGTAGTTTATCAGGATCCTCATCTTCCACCCTTATCCTTCCCAGTTCCCTGTTCCATGCATCTCTGGCTTCCTTCATCACGGTATCAAAAGCTTTGTTACCTATCTCGCTGTCAAGGTTTCTTTCAGCCTGCTCAGGGCTTATAAATGATGATGCCACACAGGCATGGATAATCTCATTACCGTCTGTTTTGAAACCTATTATTGCACCTGCATGAAAACCCTCTGCTTCAAGCTCGTTTAACTGCAATTCATTGTTCAGCCAGGTATGGGCATATTCAAATTCCCTGTCAAATTCTATCACAAAATAATTATGAAAATTATCCGGGACTCCACCGCTGTTGTTCCTGCAGTATCCTATGATCTTACGCTCTTCCGGCAATATTCGTACCATTGATCCCCTGTGGAAGCCATCAATCACTACCCACGAAGAATCATTCTCGGGGAAGGTAAACCTGAATATCGAAGCCCTTTCTGTGGGAGTTACTTCTGCAGTCACATTATGATCGGCAAGGTAAACACTGTAATAATATGGTCTGGCGATTTCAGTCTTGTGTGAGAACCATGATGCCCGGTCCTCCTGGTCGAACCTTATTTTACCGGTAAGCGGCATAAGAGAGAAAGCAGCATAATCATTAATCCACGGGCTCGGCTGATGGGTTTGCTTTATACCCCTTATCTTATAAGCATCATAGGTATATGTCCATCCATTGCCCATTTCACCTGTCTGTGGCGTCCAGAAATTCATCCCCCAGGGCATGGCTATGGCAGGATAGGTATTACCGTTTGATAATTTAAATTCCGAATCAGTACCCATTAATGGATTTACCAATTCGACGGGATCAAATGTGCCGTGCCCGGTCTTGGTTTCAGTACAGGAAACACTTGTTAATATCAGCAGTAAATATGCGATTGCCGGAGAGTGTGCCTTTTTCATAATATTGTTACTCGTTTTTTAATTCAACCGTTCGTCTTTCGTCCTTAGCCGTTTGCCGCTTTTTTACCAGTTTGAAAGAATTCACCATAATTATTGCGAGCATTCCTCCTCCTATTGTAAATAATACCGTAATACCGTTTATCAGGAGACCATAGGTAATACCTGTTTCTTTGCTCAAACTGAACAGGAGGAACAATTGCAGCACAAAAAAATGAGAGGTTCCTATTCCTCCCGGGCTTGGGATGGCCCATCCGATGGTACCCACAAAAAGCACCACGAAAGCAAAATACAGACTCAGGTTTTCCGTGGATGGTAAGGCCCGCAGGCAGCAGTAATTAACCAGAACCATAAAAAGCCATATCATAATCGTCTGGAAGGCAAACATCCGTGATGATTTAATCCTGAAAGTATTCTTTACGGTTACCCAGAACTCTTTCAGAAAGAACCTTATTCTATCCATTAATTTATAATGCCTGAATATCAGCACCATTGCAAGTACAATCAAAACCATGCTACTGATAATCAGGGAAAGGATCAACAGATTGGATGTTAATGAATTCCTGATGCTGATTAAGGCTGTGATTATCAGCTCACGAAGCCTCCCGAATTCCAGAACAAGTATTATTGCTATTGCCAGTATTAAAGCTATAAGATCATATATCCGTTCAGATATTACAGTACCAAAACTTTTGGATACAGGGATGCCTGTTGATTTTTGCAGTGACGTACACCTGATTATCTCACCCAGTTTAGGAGTGAAGCTGTTAACGAAAAAGCCCAGGAGGAGTGCATATGAAACATTTTTTATATCAGGATGATGGCCATTGTTTTTTATCAGCAGTTTCCACCGGTAAGCCCTGAAGAAGAACATAATTATAAGAAACACAACACTTAAAAATATCCAGCTTGTTTTTGCTGCTGATAAAAGCTCAAATATTTGATCAAGGGGTTTGTTCCTGAGAGTGAGGTAAAGAAAGAATCCTCCGATGATAATACCTGTTGCAGCATTTATTACATGTTTCCTCATACCTGGTACTTTTTTCCGGGAATATCATTGACTGATAAAGATAATGATAAATGGTTTAAATTATTTTTTCAGCCGGAGACATACAGGCCGGTGATCTGATATTAGTTCACTGTAGTCTGTATAACACCTGTCAGGCCTGTTCACGATGGTAGTATCGATATTCATATATAATTCATTGCTAACGCAAATATGATCAATATGGCTGGGCCATGACGGGTAGGACCACCACGAAGCACTGCCCCGTGCAATACTCATGTCAGTGAACCTAAAATTATCAGGATCATTTACCATGGTCCAGAATACATTTGTCTCGAGGCTTGTCCCGTTTATTTCATCATTGAGGTCACCAAGTACGATGACGGCTTCATCGGGATAGGTAGTTGATATATACTTATGCAGGGAATCAGTGGCACTTCTTCTGCGGTCTTCATTATCAGTGCCGCCACAGCACTTAAAGTGATTATTTATCAGAATTGCCTCTATTCCCGTTGGTATGTGTGTTACGTGTATTTCGAAGGGAGGGCGGGGGAATGACCAGTAATCATCCCTGAAGAGAACTTTGCTTTCAGCCTCATTAATGATGGTTTCTGATGCCTTGTAAAGATATGCGAGGTTCCAGAAGGAATTATCAACAGGGTAATATTCTCCTTCCCACCCGATAAGCCTTTCGACAAGCCTGTCAAACTCTGATTCAGAGCTTATCTCCTGCAGGGCAACAATGTCAACATTCATCTGCTTTATCAACTCCGCCACCACTTCAACTGTCTCATCCCCATAGCGGGGATACTCCTGTATATTAAAAGTAACTATATCAAAGGTATTGGCTGTACCACTTATTAAACAGTCCGAAAAGTCAATCTTTTCGTCACTGCTGCCCGGTGGTTTGCGGCAGGAAGCCATAAGAAGGCTTATTGCCAGCACCAGTATTAATAAACTGTTATAATTCCTGTTCATACTACGGTTTTTGCCCGGTAAAGATGCAAAAAAAAATGTTGCTTGGTATAATTTAAAAGCAGAGGATTGCTGGTAAAGCACCAATGGTGTCGATTAATACTCCTTTTATAATTATATTGCTCTCCTGAAATTATATCGGGTATAACATTTACTATCTTATAGAACGAACATACACTTTTTTAGTCAGACCTTCTTATTATAAGGATTCAGTCCGGATCTTAGCCATTATATTATGAAGAAAAAATTAAACTGTAAGAAACCGCTGGTCTTTTTAATATCTGTAATTACTATTCTCTATGCCTGCAGACCCGGGACGGGTACAAAACCCTGAAAACATAGGAAAACATTAATAATATAATACACTGTTATTCAGTTTTTTACAAGTCCTATATATACAAAATATTTCTTTTGTTGATACTTGGTTGAGAAATTTTTGTATCCTATTTGTATCCCGTTCTTTATTATAGGTAGCTTTGTAGAGTAATTTTTAATTTAATTTTTATGTCAAAAGACGTTAAGATCATCAACTATTCCCCCGGAAAGGGGATTAGAGTAAGATTAAGGGGGAAGCGCCTTTCTAAGGGCGTTATTTCTTTGTTTCTTGATTACTACACCGGCTACACAAAGAACGAAGCGGGAAAAATAAAAACGAGACGGCAGATAGAATACCTTAAAAGGTATCTGAAAGAAAAACCAGCAACACCCGAAGAAAAGAATAAAAATATAGAGGTATTCCTCTTAGCCCAGGCAATTAGAAATCAAAGAGAAAGCGACCTTATGTATAAAGAAGAGGGATTGGTCGCCCCCTACAGGAAAAAAAGTAATTTTTTTGATTACTGTGAAGCATATATAAGTAAGTATCAGAAAAAGGATCTACGAATGGTTAAAATGGCTGTTAAGGAGTTTAGAAGCTATACAGGGGAAACCCACCTCACACCTATCCAGATCGATAAAAACAGGATCACGGGATTCAGGGATTACCTTTTAAACAAGTTTAACGGGGAGACTCCAAACTCTGTTTTTGCCAGGTTTAAGAAGATCATTGCTGCTGCTACCGATGACGGACTATTTTCAAAGAATCCAGCGGAGAAAATAAAGTGCAAGGTTCCAACAGGGATCCCAAAAGAGATCCTTACTCCTGATGAAATTATTAAGCTTGCAGCAGCTGAGTGCGGTAATCCTGAGGTAAAGAGAGCCTTCCTGCTCTGTCTCAACACGGGTCTGCGTTTCGTGGATATAAAAGATCTAAAGTACAAACACATAACCAACAAACTCATAAAGAAACAACAACAGAAGACAGGACGCGAAGTTACCATCGATCTTAATCCTGTAGCAGTGGGCTTAATCGGGACCTTGAAAGAACCTGAAGAAAATGTTTTTAATTTACCTACTTATGAGTCTTGTCGGAGAACCCTTAAAAACTGGACAAAGAAGGCGGGGATAAATAAGAACGTAACCTGGCATTCAGCCCGGCATAGCTTTGCGACAATATTACTAATGGATAAGACGGACATAAAAACAGTCGGGAACCTCCTGGGCCACTCAAAACTGCAGCACACACAAAAATACACGCATATTGTTGATGCCTTGAAGGAGCAGGCAGTAAATACTTTACCTAAAATAGAATTAGATTAGAACAAATATAAAGTTACATTTGCAGAAATGCTAAAAGCTAAAAATAATTCTGAACTGGGACTCGAAGAGTCATTTAATAATCTCCATAATTTTGGTATACAGTGGCATGAAATTATTGTAGAAAAGACTGATGTGCCATTTACAGAAATACCAGGATATCCTCTTTCAATTAAAGAAGTCAGCGGATTTACAAACGCAGGGGAACTTCGCAAATTTATAAAATCGCTATTTGAGAAAGATTTTAATAACTTCCGTGAGTCTCTAACTAAACTAAAAAAGGATGACCAGCTTAAAACAGTTGAGGCCCTCATTGGAGAAACTGAAATGTTTATTAATGACGTTGTAGTTGATTTCTCATATAACAACAATACCTGTACTAAGTACAGAAAATGGTCAATAAGCAGAAACTACGATTCTGATGACTTATGGGATATATCCGATGAAGTTATTCTTAGAGCTGCAAATGAATTCCCAACTGCTTTCAAAAAAGCTATGGAACAGGTTATTTCAAGATTATACTTTATCCATAGTGAAATTACGGCTATTGAGGAAAAGCAAAAAGTTTTTGAGTATGTTCATTACAATACTAAGCCAGATAACTTGGCAGATTTTTTTGACGCATTAACCAAAGGAGGGTAAATATTAAAGGATATCAATACTATTATGGAATTTAAAGCTATATTCTCTGGCAAGCATCTTATCAAGCCTATTCGTTGGCAAAAAGACATAAAAGAATTGTCTTATTTAATAAAGACGTTAAAAAATAAGAAGAAACTTACTTCTAATTATGCAAGCACTACCAAGGGGTGCTACTGCTTTAGAAAAGAGGATGGAAAGCCATGTACAAAAGATGAACTCAATGGATGCCATAATCCCAGTGAGGGAAAAGCCAAAAAAATAGAAGATATTGTAGAAAACACCTTATGAATCGGACTTTAGACAAAAAAATTATATTTTCTGATATTTCCATTCCTTAACAACCTAGCATAACACCTTATCATTCTATTCCTTTGATCTGGGAAGCGACCGGACTAAAAAAGTCCGACTACAATCCAGGCAGGCTATATATTAATTTCGACACTTGAAATAGGTCATTTGGTACCAATAAGACCTTAGTAATTAATTTTAAAAGTTCTTTTTATGGAAGAAATATTTAGAAAACTCGACAAGATCGAGCGGATGCTCCAGGATCAGAGCTTGCAAAAAAAAGAGATCCTTACACTAAAAGAAGCAGCAAGCTACCTGGGCGTTTCAAAAAGTCACCTTTATAAGTTGACATCCGCAAGGGCAATTCCTCATTACTGCCCTACCGGTAAGATTATTCGGTTCAAGCGTTCCGATCTGAACCAATTTTTAAAATTAAATAAGCGAGTCAGCCTTGAACAATTAGAAAATGAGGCTATTAAACATTCAATAAAACATTAAAGATATGAATGATTTTTTTAAACAGTATTTAATGAAATTGATAACCAATCTAAAAAATGAGAATTATATAGAAAAATACACGGATGTGAAAGATGATTGGTATACCTGGAAGGAAGCTATATATATTATAGATTCTTCTATTGGAAGAAATACTATACTGTGCTTCTTAAAGACTTTTGGGATTTTGGATAATTATAGCCATCCAATCCTTAACAACAAAGACTTCAATTATTTTAAGCGGGCGCTTAATAGGCGTCCGACGTATCCCCAATCGTTTTACTACGATAACTATGTGTACTTTATTCATAGGAAAGGGATAAATGAAATAAGAAAATTATTACGGGCAGCCAGAGCTGCTGGATGCAACATTTAATTAATCCAGTGCCCCTTGTGATTTTTAAGGGGCACTAAAATTTTTATTTAATGACAATAAATGATTTTCAAAACACTGAAGATGAGTCAAAAAATCATCTCAGGAGGCTACTAATGCTGAGTTAACATGTCAGGAGAATGTTAACAAACAAGCTCAAATCGTTCAAAACGAAACAGATGAGAAAAATGAAGAACCAGACCTCCTCTTAAATTCCCCAGCTATCCCTGAAGAGGTATATGATATCCTCCCACGCATATTAAAGAGTGGAGCCGACATGTTCCAATCTAAACGGGAAAAGGATGTGTTCCTTACAAGCGCACTTACTGTCCTTAGTGGTTGTTTCCCGTCCATTACAGGAGTGTACGATAACAAAAAGGTTACCAGTAACCTGTTCAGCTTTATTATTGCACCGCCAGCATCAGGTAAGAGCGCCCTGGCTGCTGCCAGAGACCTGGTAACTGAAATACACGATGAAAAGCAACAAGAATCAGAAGCCGAGTATTCTACCTCTAACGATAATTCAAGGCAACCGCAGAAAGTACTGCTTATACCTGGTAACATAAGTGCCGCTGAGATGATAGCCTTACTGAATGCAAACAACGGCCAGGGAGTAATATGTGAACCAGAAGCCGATACTATCAGCAACTGTCTCAAGCAGGACTGGGGTGGATTCTCCGATCTTCTTAGAAAAGCCTTTCACAACGAACCGATAAGTTATGCACGCAAGAAGAAACATGAATACATAGAAATTAAAAAACCGAGATTGTCTTTAAGTCTTAGCGGAACTCCAAACCAGGTATCATCGCTGATTAAATCGGTACATGACGGGCTCTACAGCAGATTCATATTTTATGTTTTCAGGAACATACCTGAATGGAAGGATGTGTCGCCTAAGGACGGTGTACCTATATATGATGAGTATATTGCTGCTTTACAGAAGGA
Organism: Bacteroidota bacterium; assembly: GCA_011050615.1. Taxonomy (GTDB): domain Bacteria; phylum Bacteroidota; class Bacteroidia; order Bacteroidales; family VadinHA17; genus UBA9300. The sequence continues at coordinate 4,076 of DRFJ01000013.1, read as the reverse complement.
TATAAAATATATATATAATATATCCAGGAGTAAAGAATTTAACTTTGATCTGACAGGAATACAATGGACAAAGTTAAACAAGCAGTATAAAGACTATTTAAGAGAGTCCGTTACATTTATTGGAAGTGATACCTCAAGTATTGTCATGCGCCTTGGTCTTATACAATACAGGATAGCTATGGTATTATCAATACTCAGGTATTTTGAAAAACCATTGCAGGATCTTAACCTGGCCTGCAGTGATTTAGACTATGGTATAGCTGAAATTATGGGTGAAATATACCTGAAGCACAGTCAGCTCTTGTTTAAAATAATGACCAAGCAGTTAGATGATGGGCTAAAAGGAAATATTAAAAATTTCTTTAATCACCTGCCAATAATTCCATTCCAGAGAAAAGATGCTGTTCTGATTGGTGAGAAATTGGGAATAGCGCCACGGACTGTATCAAAATACCTCAGAAAGTTGGTGGAAGGCGAATACCTTTACCAGGATAAACCACAAGGACTATATTACCGCATCAAAATTAAATAAACAGGTGCGTGCCAAGCGTGCCGAGTGTGCTAACCATTGCATAATACACATTATCAGGCGTATAATGCTATTGGTACAGTTGGCATGGTTGGCACGCTACTTTTCTTTTATGATTCAAGTTTCAACGCATGTAAACTACCTCAAATCCCGTGATTTTTAGTAAAAGTTACTCTCCGGTTACCACCATGCTTTACTATATCAACCTTTTAACAATTCCCTGTTATTTCATTACTCATGCCCTAACAGCCTGATATAATGACTGTAAATAATTTGCCGATAAGTGCTGTCACTGGTTTTACATGCATATTCATGTAGTGATCTATCAAAAAGGTCGATAGTAACAGTACACTCTCCGAAAAAATTTTCCCAGAAAAAAATTTCTTGTTCGGATATCCATAAACGCTGACCACATCATCCACAACCCCCCCTGGGCATTGACGGGAAACCTACCCCGGCACATTAATAATCTAAAAACTTAAATTATGGTAACAATTATTGATTACACAAGACGTAAAAACAAGGAAGGCAAAGAATTTAACGCCTTAATCCTTCAGGGTGGCATCGAACTGGTAAAGTCCAAAGAGACTGATAACTATTATGCTACTGCAAAAAGAACATCGATCACTTCCACTTTTGACGACAAAACCTGTGAGAAGCTTATTGGAACTGAAATTCCCGGTTCCATTAAGAAAATGATCTGTGAGCCCTACGAGTACACTATCGATGAAACGGGGGAAATTATTACTCTTTCACATCAGTGGGTTTACCTTAAGGAAGGCGAAACGCTTGAGGAAAAGATAATGGACGAGAAAGTTGAAAAACCTTCGATGGTTTGATAATCGGGGACTTGCGTCCCCTTTTTTATTAATATAAACTATAGAGTTATGAAAATACAAAAAGCTGAAAAAAGGCAGGCCAGGATAAAAATGGCACTGCAGGGACCATCCGGTTCTGGAAAAACCTACAGTTCTCTTTTACTTGCCTATGGTCTGTCGGGAAACTGGGATGAAATAGCTATAATGGACACTGAAAACTATTCTGCCCATCTTTATTCAAATCTGGGCGGCTACAACGTTTTAACCCTGCCCGCTCCTTTTACTCCAGAAAGGTATATCCAGGCAATGGAAGAATGTGAAAAAGCTGGTGCTAAGGTTATCATCATAGACAGCATATCACATGAATGGGAAGGACAGGGCGGGATATTGGAGGTGCACAGTTCAATGGCAGGCAATAGCTTCACCAACTGGAACAAACTCACTCCTCGTCATAATGCTTTTGTGCAGAGGATACTTCAATCATCATGTCACATTATAGCCACTATCCGAACCAAACAGGATTATGTCCTTTCAGAAAAGAATGGCAAATATGTACCGGAGAAGGTGGGACTGAAAGGGGTAACAAGAGATGGTCTTGACTACGAATTCACTCTCGTCTTTGATCTTGATATCAAGCATTACGCTTCTGTATCAAAAGATCGTACGGGAGTATTCGACGGAGCACCTCCATTTGTCGTTACTCCCGCTACCGGGGAAAAGATACTTTCCTGGTGTTTAAGTGATTCACTGGTAAAGAGGATTAAAAACCAGATAGACCAGGCATCTACCAGCCAGGACCTGAGGAATATCCTAATTAAATATCCAACGCTTAGAGAGGATATCGAACCTCTATGTGTTGCAAGGAACAGGGAATTACAGACAATTCCCGAGGATAATACTGTAAAACCTAAAACAGAAACAACATGAACCAGTTAATAAAAGAAAACATGGGTATAGATAATGAGATTGAAATAGCACAGACATCTTCCGACCAGTTCATGAGTGCAAATACCAGGTCGATACCCTATCAGGAATTAAAGCATGGTAGCATTATACCATCATTCAAGGATAATGAATCTACAATAAGCCATACTGAGTTTATTGATGCTTTCGGTGAGGTCTGCGACAGTTTCTTCCTTGGCGAAAGAATCCTGTCCCAGGCTATCAGGGTATCCCACCCTATAAGGGGAAGAATACCCCAGGCGGTTGGGAAACCTGCTAAGGAGCTAAAAGAGAACGAAAAGACAGTTTATTATGAGAGAATGGCATTCGTATATGAAATACCAGGCATAACAGCCAGTATCAACGGGAATAAACATACCCTCTCTGTTGGTGGTGTTAGAGCATACAACCAGGAGAACCTTTACAGCAGGAAGACCGAAGAAAGGTTCAAAGTGTTTATCGGTTTTAAGAATACTGTATGCATTAACCTGAGCATCTTTACTGATGGTTTGCAGGATGATATGAGGATAAAAACCCTGACAGAGCTTAAATCTGAAATCATAAAGCTGTTTAATGGATTTAAGATAGAGAGTCAGATTAATGCTCTTGATAAGCTGAGTGAATACGAGCTTACAGAGCACCAGTTTGCATGCCTGTTAGGGAGATCAAGGTTGTATAATTTTCTTCCTGCAGCAGATAAGAAAAAGATAACCAGGCTTCCTTTAAACGACAGCCAGGTATCCGTTATAGCAAGAGGTTTTTATAATGATCCGAATTTTGCACGATCGCAAGAATCAGGCATCAGCTTATGGAATGTTTACAACCTCTTCACAGAGGCAGTCAAGACATCGTACATTGACAGTTTCCTTGGAAGAAATGCAGGCTCTACTGATTTTATCTTGCACCTGGTGGATTCTTTCGATTCCGGGAAGCAATCATGGTTTTTAAGTTAAACCCTTATAGAAATGGACAATGAAGAATACCTGAAAGAACTGCTCAAATGGGTATCATCAGACAGCCTGCTTATTATTGACGTGGAAGGTCTTGTAAGACGTATTTACTGCCCTTTTGAGGTCATTTGTCTTGCGGAGTTCAATGATATCGATATCGGCGAGAAAGTGTCCGTAGATGCCTATAAAATATCCCTATCGCTTAAGGAAGTGTACATCATAAAGGGCAAAGCTTATTTAATCTATTATTTCAGAATAATCTTATAGGAATGTCGAGTTATGCTGCATTTTCCAATCCCTTTTGAGATGGTTTTCTCTCGACTGAAAAAAATCAAAAACCACTGAAAAGGTATGCTGGAAGCTACCCTTCTTAATTGAGGGGTGGCTTTTGATTTCTTAAGATTCAATATTTATTACAGATTTATTGATACTTAATTACATTTCAAAAACCACTTTTCCTAAAAAAATTTGACTTTTATTTATGTATTGCATAAATTTGATATTGCGATACTGAAGAATCTGTCATATTTCGAGAAAAATGCCAAGTCATTACCCATCGGGAAGTCCTGATAAACAGTATTTACTGTTAAATTATTAGGGTGTATTCTTTTGTATTTACCTGACATTCTTCTCCTGATATTATTACTGATTTCCTTCAATGTCTGATAATAAAAACTAACCATTATGAAGAAATTAATTTATTGGTTGTTTTTGGTCCTGCTTGCATTCATTATAGGACCAGTTGATCTTCTATGCCAGACCACCGTAAACTTTGATTATGACGATAATGGTATATACATCAGAGACAAGAACTACAATAATGACATACGAGAGTTC
>DRFJ01000028.1 GCA_011050615.1 Bacteroidota bacterium | reverse complement strand
AACCGTCCCGGTACCTGAGTAGGATAATTTTTTGCTTTGTACTCATTCTTATCATTTTTTAGTCTTCCCTCATTTGTGAAAAATGAGTGAAGATAAGCATTGATAAGTGGTATGGTTTTCAACCGGTATATACAAGTTTGAAAATGATTATGATACATCGCGGGAAGGTCACTGTCTTAAAGAATCCCTGAACAAAATGAAGGCAAAAATTGTTTTACCTTTATATAGATTATATGTCAGAACATTTACCAGTCACCGTTCAGGGATAATTATTAAAGAAAACTTAAAACAATAAAACACAACTTTGAAGAACCTTAAAGTAAATTACATGGGAATAGAACTGGATATCCTTCAATAGTATCAGGGGTTTTATTTCTTAGTCCGTTCGTTAGTTTTTTAACGAAAACCTTAATGCAGGGTGTTTGTCGTCAGGTACACAGGCCATTATTTTATAACAACTAATACGGGAATATTATTAAAATTTCATAATTTTAGTAATTCTGTTTTATTCAAAGGACTTGTCATATGCGGTCTCTGTCATTTATTGCCACATTGCTTATTACGGTGTCTGTCCAGGGCCTGTCTCCGGGTAGCACGCAGGAAATTGATGTGGATACCGCCGTAATAAACAAACAGACACAGGAAGCATATCTCATGGCAAGGAGAGACCCTGTCATTGCCATCAGGGATGCAAGAACAGCCCTGTCTGAATCGAGTAAGATAGGATACAAAAAAGGGATGGCCGATGCCTCACTGGCAATAGGGATGGCCTATTTTGCAAGGTATAATCCGGGCGACAGTGCCTCTTATTATAATTATCAGGCCCTTAAACTTTACGATGAAACAGGGGACCTGGCCGGCAAAGCCCGTGCATATTACTGCCTTTCCTATGTATACAGCCTTAAAGGTATGATCGATGAATCGGAAAGATACAGCAGGTTGAGCCTTGAGAATTTTGAAAAGGCAGGAGATAAACAGGGTGTACTGAATTCACTCAGCGCTCTTACTTACCTGGCGCGACAGAAAAATGATTTTGAGGGTGCACTTGTCTTGACAAACAGGGCCATTGAAACGGCAAGGTCAGTGAATGACACCGCCCCGCTTGCAGATGCCCTGAATACACTCGGTAACCTTTATAAGGATATGTTGCTCTTCAATGAAGCAATTGATTCATATTTTGACGCCCTTGAACTGTGGGAATTAAAGAAAGACACAAACGGACTGGCCATAGCATATGGCTCAATTGCGCTCATGTACTTCTACCAGGAAGAATATGATAAGGCTCTGGAGTTCAACCAGAAGAAACTGCCAATATCAGCGCGTTCGGGAGACCTGTGGGAACAGAGCAAAACGCTGAATAATATTGCCCAGATATATACAGCCAAATCCCTCCATGACAGTTCACTTTATTACCTCAGAAAATCACTGCTGCTGAACGAAAAAATGAACTACCCTGCCGGGATGGCCGGTGCATATCATAATATTGCCTCAACATTTTCACTTAAAGGTGAAGCCGATTCAGCATTTCACTATATATCAATGTCAATAAAATTAGCGGAAAAGAATAATGATCCCGGACTTGCCACCTACCTTATTACCCTGGGTCGAGTTCAGAGAAGAATGAGGAAGTATAATGATGCTCTGGATAATGCACTTAAGGCTTATAATATGGCCGGGGAACAAAACGATGCAATAACAACAGCTTCTGCCGCCGGTCTGCTCAGCGCCATCTACGGTGAAACAGGCAGGAAAGACCTTGCCTATGATTACCTTAGAGAATATCATGCATTGAATGACAGTATAAGCAATAATGAGTTCCTTAAGAAAGTGACAAGGCTCGAGATACAGAATGAATATGACAGGAAGCAGGAAGCGGCTGAGTTTGAGCATATGCAGGAGATTCTAATGAGAGAAAACAAAATCAAACAACAGAATCTCTATGTTAAAGGATTGATCCTACTTATAATATTGCTCCTTGTAATATCCCTGTTCTATATAAGAAATACACGCCTGAGAGCGCGATATAAAAGAATAGATCTTGAGCAGAGGCTGCTCAGGGCACAGATGAATCCCCATTTTATATTTAATTCCCTCTGTGCCATACAGGATCTTATCCTTGCAGGCCAGCCCGAAAAGGCTAATACCTTCCTGGTGAAAATAGCCAGCCTGATGCGGAACATACTTGAGAATTCACGGGAAGAATTTATTCCACTGGAAAAAGAGCTTGAGACACTGAAGCTTTACCTTGACGTCCAGAAATTAAGGTTTGAAAGCGGATTTGAATATGAGTTCACAGTCGACAGTTCAATTGATTCTGAAAATATATCCGTGCCTCCAATGCTAGCCCAGCCATGCCTCGAAAATTCCGTTGAACACGGTCTTATGAAAAAGAAGGATGGAGGAAAAGTGGAAATCTCATATAAGCTCGTAGACGGATTCATGAAGCTGGAGGTAACGGATAACGGCGTGGGAAGAGCCATGGCAGCCGAAAGTCAGGATAGAAAGATAAAGAAAAAATCAATCTCAACAGAAGTAGTAAGGAGCAGGCTTGATTATTTCCGTAAAGTGATGAAAAGCAGGAATATATCCTATGACATAAAAGACCTGTTTGAAAATTCGAAACCTGCAGGGACAAGAGTTGTAATAGTTATGCCGGTAAAAAAGGTTTTTGCCTGAATAATATTTTTATTGATGAAGATTATTATAGTTGATGACGAAGCTTCGGTAAGGAATTCCATTTCGGCCATCCTGAAGGACGGTTTTCCGGATATTGATATTGCAGCCAAGGGAGCCTCAGTAAAAGAAGGATATGACCTGATACTCGAACATAAGCCCGACCTCGTTTTCCTTGATGTTGAAATGCCTGACGGCACGGGCTTCGATCTTCTTGAGAAATTGCCATCAATAGATTTCAGGCTTATCTTTATTACCGCACACCAGGAATATGCCCTTCAGGCTATCAAGGTAAGTGCACTCGACTTCGTCCTAAAACCCTTCGATCCGGAAGATATAAAAAGGGTTGTCAATAAGGCAAAAAGTATTATAAATATTGAAGAGGAACGCCTAAAACTGAAAACCCTGCAGGAAAACCTGCAGAACAGGAAGGTCCTCAAGAGGATAGTATTGCATACTGCTGAAAATCTTCATCTTGTACCGATTTCTGATATTGTGAGAGCTGAGGCCGACAGCAATTATACACTTTTCTTACTGGCTGAGGGAAGCAGGATCATGGTTTCACGTACCATAAAGGAATTTGATACAATGCTGTCAGGCTCAGGAATGATAAGGGTACACCAGTCACACCTGGTAAATATTGCCTTTGTTGACAGGTTCGTGAAACGCGACGGCGGCTACCTGGTGCTGAAGGATAAATCCAAGATACCCGTCTCACAGAACCTCAGGAAACAGGTTATCCAGGCAATTAATGATTCCCTCTACCTGTAATAATTACCATTACTACCAATTTTCCGCAGGATACTAATTCATTCCGGGCGGATACTAATCTGTTCTGTTAAATCTTCGCGGGGAGCCGTAATTTTAAAGAAAAAAGACTTAGTATCATGAAAATCAAGACAGTTTTCACAATTATTATTGCTGTTTTTCTTCTTACAACGGTGGATGCAAACTGCCAGGTTAAAATTAACCTCAGGAAAAAGATAAACAGGGAAGCAAACAGGCGTGCCAACAAAAAGGCAGACAAGGCCGTAAAGAAAGGCTTTGATGTCCTGGAAAAAGGGATTGAAGAAGCGGTTACCGGGAAGGACAGCACAGCAGTTGAACAGGGACAAGCCGGTGATTCGTCAACAGCACAGGGACAGGCTGCCGGTCAGGCAGATCCGGCTGATGTTAAATTGCCGGAGAACAAAGGAGAGGCCATGGCGCTTGTCTGGAGCAAATACGATTTTGTGCCGGGGGATAAGATAATTTTTGAAGATAACCTCATTGGAGAAAAGAATGGCGAATTCCCTTCGCGATGGGACCTGGTGAGGGGGAACAGTGAAGTCGCTGTTTTCGGTGGTGAAAATGTTATTATGATGAGGGATGGAGCTCCTTCTATTATTCCATACCTTAAAAACCCCGGGCAGGATTACCTGCCGGATGTATTTACTATAGAGATGGATCTATATCATCCCGGAAACGGATGGTTCGAAATTTACCTTTATGACAGGAAAAACCAGAAGGATCCGAGCCCCACAGGATATTCATATTTAAGAATTGTGGAAAACGAGTATGAGTTTGGCCAGGCAAGAAGCACACATCCTGATAAAAGCCTTTCTAATAAAGCAAGGTGGTTTCATATTTCAATTGCTTACACCTCCGGCAAACTGAAAGCTTACATGGATGAAACACGGCTTATCAACATACCCCATCTTGACTTTAATCCGACCGGTATGACTCTCTATACCTATCATGCCAAAGATGATAACCTCTATATGCTTAAAAATATACGCATAGCCGAAGGTGGAGTTAAGTACTATGACCGTTTCCTGCAGGATGGCAAGATAGTATCCAACGGGATACGCTTTGATACCGGCAAGGCAAGCCTTCGCCCCGAGTCAATGGGTGTGCTTAATGAAATTTATAAAATGCTTTCAGAACATCCCGGTGTTAACGTGAGCATCGAAGGGCATACCGACAGCGACGGTGACAATGATTTTAACCAGAAGCTATCTGAAGACCGGGCAGTAACTGTTATGAAAGAGCTGGTGTCGATGGGAATATCTGCCGACAGGTTAAGCTCCAAAGGATTTGGTGAATCGATGCCCATAAACACAAATGCAACACCCGAAGGTAAGGCAGAAAACCGCAGGGTCGAGTTCGTTAAATCCAATTGAAATCATACTCATTAATTTAGGTTCGTCCTCAACCAGACAAAGGGGAGAGACATTAATAAAACACCTACTCAGGTTTCTCCCCTTCTTTATGCACATAACACTATTAATCACTATACTACAATGATGAAAAGATTGACTGCCATTCTTCTTATTTTCTTTTTCTCAGGTATAACTATTTTATATAGCCAGGAAGGTGATTGCCCGGAAATAAAGGTGGCCGTTGAGAAAGGAGAAATGAATGATGGTTTTCTTCAAAAGATACTGAACGACAACCCGGGTCAGCCAGATTCAAAGGATTATTGGCTAACAAAAATCCAGAATATGGTGTATCAGGCCCTGCGCAGAAATAATCCGAGCGTTACTTTTACTCTTGCCGGATCAGGAGAATCATATGAATACGTTTTCAACTACCTCCTGATGCTTGCACCAATTGCAGAAGAAGACTATGACTTTGAAGAATCAATTGTTGATGAATTTTCGACAGTGTATTACAGGATGAGTTCTGACATAAGCATAGTAAACCCTTGTGGGCCAGGAATGTATACAGGCCCCCATATCATTGCCAAAAGCCGCGATCTCAAAGTCGTGGTTGAAGCAAATGTAGCGGATTATTTCAGTATTGACAAAAGATTGAAAGAGTATGAAAAAGAACACCCTGTACCACCAAGGGCTCCTGAATTGAGCGTTGAACTGGAGCCTGAGTTTGTTTCCCCTCTTAAAGAAGAACGCACACTGAAGATCAAAGCAAAAGTGCTCAATTGTGAAGGGAACCCAGTTTATGGCAGGATGCTGGACCAGCATGTTTATTTCTCACCTAAAGATAGTGAGAGAGGATATCTCAAATTACCCCTGGGTTTTGGAGGTGGGTCAGGTTCATTCATGGGAGGCGGACCCGAGTCAAATACTCTTGTGGTATTTACTAATGCTGAGGGGAAGGCAGAACCAGAATTTACGCTGGAAAACGGAATAGAAGCGGAAAATCTTGCTATATCTGTAAAAACATGTGGCCTTGTATCATTCTTTATTGAAGAGCTGGAAAGTCTGAAAATAAAAGGCCTTGAAGTAAAAGTCAGGCCAATTCGCAAAGAAATATACCAGGAGGAAGAAACCGATATTATACTCTCACTAAATAAAACGGATCCTGATGGTAAGAATGAACCCGTTTCAGGGAAAAAACTCTCCGTAAGAATCACCGGATTAAATAACGGGGAGGTAAAACCAAAATCAGATTATGTCACTGACAGCAGAGGAGAAGTGCGCCTTCATTACAAGGCGGGCGATAAGGATGAAATGATTCAGGTATCAGCTTCATTTCAGCCTGAAGACTACCCTGATAAAGCAACCGGAAGAGCATTTATAAAGGTTAAACCACCCGAGTATGACGCTGCCATAACCATTACCAAAACCACGAGGAAGGAATTCCTTGACGAAAACCATGAAAACAAAACAGACAGGGATGGATGTACAACACAAACAGATGATGTAAGACGTATAGATGAAAATATAAACGCTACAGTATATGTGCAGTGTAAACTTTCGCACAAAGCGGATATGCCAATATTTAACCAGACCTGGGAATATTATCAACCTATCATGGCAAACATTTCAAGTTTTAACCTGATTCATGATGAATCGCACGAAATGTATGGCTCTGTCTCTGGATCAGGATGTGCAAATGGAGGATATGAAACCACTGTAACTACCGATTACACGGTCACCAATCCTGAGATATCTGAGCCTCTTGCAGCCATGTGGATCGTTGCAATCGATAATAATACCAATAAAGCGGTAAAACTAATACCGGGTGGTTACAGTATTTCATATGATCTTGAAGCCATGATTGAAACAGAATCAAGACAGTGGAGTAGTAACGGGGATAAAAGTGATAATAAAAAAGAGACTAAAACTTCAGAGGATCTTACCTTTGAAGCGGGTCCCGTTAAAGATCCCATACCCGATCCAACATTTAAGCCCGGTCTTTCCGGTATCTGGGACTATCTTAAGGAAGAGGTTGGTGATTCTCTTTTTAGCGCCATACCTGACATACCTATCCCGTCAGCCTCATCAGAAGAAGTACCGGAGATAAATCCTGAACTGATTGTGAGCTTTGGAGATGGCATTAGATCCTTTGGTGGCAATGGCAGTAAGGAGATAGACAAACCCAGGGAAAATGGTTATGAAAGAGAATTTCATACCTATAGCTGGCAGATGACAAGAAGAAAAGTTAACAAATAGTAAAATATGAAATCATGAAAAAATTTATCTTACTCTCGGTTGCCAGCCTGCTGGTAATCCCGATGTTCTCCCAGTTTACTGCAAAGATGTACTTCACCAGTATGGGACAGGAACGTGTCTTCACTGTTTTTTCCACCGATGCCGCATACCGTTATGAATTCAACGAGAATGGTATGGAAGGGGTAGTAATAGTTAAAAAAGGATCCCCCGAGGTTATTATCCTGATGCCCCGGCAAAAAATAGCAATGAAAGGATCCGCTACAAACCCAATGAGCATGGGCAATGATCCTGTTGCCTCATATAGCCAATACCAGGATGAAGGAATAACAAAAGTGGAAGGTGAAGAAACTATAAACGGTATCAAGTGTACCCGCTCAGGATTGTATAACAAGGAAAATCCAAGCCAAAAAATGTACACTGTATGGACCTCCGAAAAGTACGATTTCCCGATTAAGCTCATAACCCATATAGACGGGTCGGATGAGTCAACCATGGAACTGAAAGATATAGAACCCTGGACCCCCGATGCAAAAAGCTTTGAAATACCTGCAGGCTACCAGGTGATGGATATGCCGAAAATGATGCCTTAAAAAATAATAAACAACACCATAAGGCACATAAGATCAAGCGCAAGACTTTTTATTCACTAATCAATAAATTGAAACCATAAAATGAAGAAACTTACAATCACAGGCCTGCTTGTTTTCTCCTGCTTCTTTATACTAAGTGCACAGGAAGACCGGGGACAGAATCCTCTCTATAGTGCAACGATCAAAGCAGACGTTGATGGGGTGAAGCAGGCACTTGCGAATGGTGCCGACATTAACAGGCAAAGCAAGAATGGATATACTTCGCTAATGTGGGCCAGTACTTATAGTCAAAAACCAGAATATGCCGAAGTGGCAAAATTTCTCATCTCTGCAGGTGCAGATATGAATGTAGTTGCCAATGATGGTTCTACAGCACTTCTTGAAGCTGCTGAAAGTTCAAAAGAGATTACCAGGCTGCTGATCGAAAAGGGAGCCAATTTGAAAGCCGTGAGAGATGACGGTAGAGGAATATTTACGAGCGTCATTTTTGGCATTCTTATGAAAAACATTGACATCGAACTGGCTGAATTAGTTATCTCAAAAGGGGCGGACGTAAATGAAGCGGCTTCAACAGGTGATATAGAAGGCTGGGCACCGATCCACTATGCCGTCAGCAATGGAAATGAAGAACTGGTAAGCTTCCTTGTAAAAAAGGGCGCGAATGTTAATGCAAGAACAAAAGAAGGATTGACACCCCTGTCTCTTGCACTGTCCAATGAGTCTTCCGGCATTGCTGGGATACTGAAAGCAGCCGGTGCAAAATGAAATATTACCAGGAAAATCATCCAGCAATAACAACATTATGAGAATAGGTAACAGACTAACAAGAAAACCGGGGAAAGCTAATCCCATTGTCCTGGGATTACTATTTATAGTGATCGGCGGATTTGTATTCTTCATGTGGGACTGCCCCCCATGAAATATGCCGGTGACTCAAAAGAATGGTTCTTGCATGCCAGAAGGAAGAAGCCGGTCCGCCTGTCCTGACAACTGAGCCTGTATCTGTAATAACATACTGATATCCGGGACCATGATAAATATTTTCCAAACAGTATAACCCGGAAAATCATAGCTGAAAATATCAATAAATAAATTGCTTTTATATTCCTATTATCAACCAAAAAATTCTGAAACCATGAAAAAACTACTTGCACTACCACTAATTACATTTTTTGCACTTGCACAATTATCAGCCCAGGATCCTGTTTTCGTCAAGGGTGACAAAGTACTTAACCTCGGATTGGGCCTTGGAACAACTTTGTATACCGGTAGTTTTTATAAACTGCAGATACCTCCGATATCAGCTTCTCTTGAACTGGGTATAGTTGATGAAATTATTGAAAAGGGTTCAGTAGGTGTTGGCCCTTATCTGGGATTTGCATCCTATAAATGGGAGTATTCAGGTTGGGGATACAAGTATTCCAATATCATTATAGGAGCAAGAGGTAATTTCCATTATCCTTTTATGGAAAAGCTTGATACTTATACAGGTCTGTTAGTGGGCTTCAATATTGTTTCCGCCAAGGAGTTCGGTGAACTAATCCCGGGCTATGACTATTCAAGTTCTTCCAGTGGACTCGTATGGTCATGGTTCATCGGGGCAAGGTACTATTTCACGGAAACAATAGCAGGTATGGTTGAGCTCGGTTACGGTATTGCTTACCTGAACCTGGGTGTGGCTATGAAATTCTAAAGGTTTTGCCTGCTGTGTTTTGAAATTTCATTAAGATCATGTATATTATATAGTGTCCATGATAATGTAATTATTATGGATTAAACTTAAATTATTTGATTTATGAAACACAGCGTAAAAAAATTATCAAAATATTCTGTTAAAACTCAGGATGGAAAAGAAGGGAAAATAAAGGATTTCCTTTTTGATGAAAAACGTTGGATTATCCGCTACCTGGAAGCTGATTTCGGGAGCTTTTTCAATATGAAAAAGGTTCTGATACCAAGGTTATTTATAAAAAATCCTGATCCGGAAAATGAAAATATTGACCTCGCCCTGGAGGGTAAAGATATAGAATCATGCCCCGATCCGGATCAGGGGATCCCTGTTTCAAGGGCATACGAGATGGAACTGAACAGGCACTACAATATTGATCACTACTGGACCTATGATTTTGGTGCAGTGGAAAGCCCGATGTTATTTCCCTTCCGACCCCTGGACATTCCTTCAAAAACAGTAAGCGAGAAAGATCTTGATACCCACCTGAGAAGTTTCAATGAAGTGGAAGGATATCATATCAGTACACTCGACGGTAAACTCGGACATATTGATGACATCATAAGCGATGATTACGACTGGCAGATAGTACACCTTATCGCTGACACAAGCAACTGGCTGCCCTGGAGCAAAAAGGTGATTCTTCCCCTGGATTTCCTTGATAAAATAAGTTATGTTAACCGGGAAGTCAGTATCAGCCTGAAAAAAGACTCGATAAAGAATGCGCCTGAGTATGATCCGGACCGTACACTGGAACTTAATGAAGAAAAGACTGCATATGATTTTATGTCCAGTATAATGATGGATAAATAAACTTACTTTTTAACCAGCTCGATGCGGTTATTGAAGGCACGGCCCATGACGGTATTATTGTCAGCTATCGGGTTTTTTTCGCCAAAACCGTTAAATACCATCCTCTGCCCGTCAACACCAAGTTTCACAAGTTCATTACAGAGCATCTCGGCTCTTTTCTCTGAAAGTTCAAGGTTCTCATCACTGCGTCCTATATTATCGGTGTAGGCATCAATGCTTATGCCCATGGTCGGTACACTCTTAAGGACTTTTGCAATCATTTCAATTATCTCCCTGCAATCGCTTGTGAGCTCACATTCATTACGCTTGAAATTAAAATACAGAACAGCCTTGCCTATATCCCTGAGGTCTTTAAGCAGAGCTTCTGAATCAATAGCCGATTTCAATTCACCCCTTTCAACAATGTTCAGTGTATAATAAAAATCCTCGGCATAAAGATTAACATATGTGAGCTTGTTAGTTGTATGGATTATCATGTATAACTGGTTTTTCCCGTCTCCGTAGATATTGGCTTTAAGACTGTCTCCTATCTCCTGGAACCTTGTGAGTATAGCTTTTGGGTCCACCGTATTATCCGATTCAAAATAACAGTACGTTATCTGGCCCTCAACCAGAAAATGGTCACCATTAATATCACAGAAACTGAAGGCTCCAAAATCCTGCTTCTCGAGGTCGAGCAATTTGAATCCGGGGATGGGATCAAACAGAGGGTGCTGACTGTGCATTTCCCCTATCTGTGCCTGAACAAACAATAAAGGCAGCAATGCTAAGAAAATACAGAACAGTTTTTTCATGGCACTATATTTTTTAAAATTGCTCTAATAAGATACATAAAAAACTGCCTTGACACAAATTTTTTACCTGCTCATTATAACTGCCACCGAATTGATATGTCCTCCCATCGGGGGGTTCATCTTCCTTATCTTTACTGTTGCTTTTTTTACTCCCTCCAGGTTTGAGTATATTGAATCCAGTATCCGTTTTCCAATATTCTCCAGCAAATTTGATTTTTTATCCATTTCCCTTTTCACTATCCTGAATGCCTCCTGGTAATCAAGTGTGTCTTTCAGCCTGTCGGTTTCCGATGCCTTATCCAGATCAGCTTCAATTGTAAGGTCTATGAGAAATTTATTCCCCACAATCTGTTCTTCCTTGAAATGACCGTGAAAAGCATAAAACTCCATTTTTTCTATTTCTATTAAGGCCATGCTTGTTGATTTAATTTGTCAATAAGACCTTAAAAGTATTACTTGGTATCATTATTTAAAAAAAAATTACAAATTCATTCTATTTTTGTAGTCTTAAAAGCACTTTGACAATGGAAGGCAAGACGAAAAGAGAAAATAACACCGGGAAGGGTAATGGTTCTTCAATGAATTTCATCGAACAATTTATCCTTGAGGATATCCGGGCAGGAAAGAATGATGGTCGGGTACATACACGTTTCCCGCCCGAACCCAACGGCTACCTCCACATCGGCCATGCCAAGGCCATATGCCTTGACTTTGGTTCAGCCGAACGCTTCGGGGGAAAATGTAACCTCAGGTTTGACGACACCAATCCTTTGAAGGAAGAAACCGAATACGTTGATTCGATTAAAGAAGATATTCACTGGCTGGGATTTGACTGGGAAGACAGGGAATTTTACGCCTCTGACTATTTCGGCAGGCTTTTTGACTTTGCCACAGACCTTATCAAAAGGGGGCTGGCCTATGTTGATGACCAGAGCTCAGAAGATATTGCAGCACAGAAAGGAACACCCACGCGGCCCGGCAAGGAAAGCCCCTTCAGGAATCGAAGCCCGATTGAAAATCTTGATCTTTTTAAAAGAATGAATGATGGTGAGTTTGAGGAGGGCAGCCGTGTGCTGAGGGCTAAAATTGATATGGCATCCCCTAACATGCACATGCGTGATCCGGTTATTTACCGTATCATCAAGCGTTCTCATCATCGTACCGGCAATAAGTGGAAGGTATATCCCATGTACGATTTTGCCCATGGACAGTGTGATTATTTTGAGGGTATTACCCACTCACTCTGCACCCTCGAATTCGAGGTTCACAGGCCTCTTTACGACTGGCTTGTCGACAGGTTAAGAACAGGGGACTACCGTCCCAGGCAGATTGAATTCAACAGGCTCAACCTCACTTATACGGTCATGAGCAAGAGAAAATTGCAGGAGCTTGTGATATTAAAGCTGGTGAAAGGCTGGGATGATCCACGAATGCCTACAGTTTCAGGACTGAGAAGACGGGGATATACCCCCGAATCAATTCGTAATTTTATAAAAAGCATAGGATATACAAAATTCGAAGCCATCAATGATGTTGCACTTCTTGAACATGCAGTACGCGAAGACCTTAATGCCAGAGTTCCCAGGGTATTCGCAGTACTTAATCCGGTCAAACTGGTAATCAGTAACTACCCTGCAGAAAAGTATGAGGAAATGGAAATCATAAACAATCCCGGGGATGAGAACATGGGAAGCCGCCTGGTTCCTTTCAGCAGGGAATTATATATTGAAAAGGATGATTTTAAGGAAGATCCTCCGGCCAAATTTTTCCGCCTGGGCCCCGGCCGCGAAGTAAGGCTGAAAGGAGCTTACATTATTAAATGCACAGATTTCAGAAGGGATGAATTAACCGGAGAGATATCAGAAATCATTTGCACCTACGATCCCGATACCAAAAGCGGTGGACCGGCCGCCGGCAGGAAGGTTAAGGGAACTCTGCACTGGGTGTCGGCAGCTCATGCCATCGATGCCGAAGTGAGGCTTTATGACAGGCTCTTTAACCATGAAGACCCGGCCGGGCAAAAATATCACGATTTTAAAGAATTCCTTAATCCCGAATCACTGGAAATACTTACGGGATGCAAACTTGAACCTTCTCTGGCCGAAGCTCAGCCGCTGGACAAATTCCAGTTCCAGCGTATTGGCTATTTCTGTGTTGATGAAGACTCGATGCCAGGGAATATAATCTTTAACCGGACAGTCCCACTGAAGGACACCTGGGGAAAAGTATCAAAAAAATAATGTTGACACTTGCTACTGAGCAATAAGTATTTTAACTTTGCAAATCCTTAATTGCTTCGTGGTGTAACTGGCAACACGTCTGACTCTGGATCAGAAGAGTCCAGGTTCGAGCCCTGGCGAAGCAACACTTACACAGACGCGGATACTTTCATCCTCGCCTTTTTTGTGAAACAGGCCATCTGCTTTTCCCCTGTTATCATTGCATTTAGCCGGGGTGTTCACTTCGTTCAGCAGGTGTTTCCTCTTCGTGCTCCGACTTTTATTTTACAGCCTTTCGCATAAGGTATATTCACTTTTAACTTTTGAGTTTTTATATTTATCCTTTATCTTGTCCGATAAGTCATGAAAAAAATGAAATCCATAAAAATATTCCTGCTGCTAATCCTGGTATCAGTTATATTGTCACCCTGCCTCCGGTCCCAGGATCTGATACAAAACCCTGAACTGGATAAAAAAGTGAAAGCCTTCCTTGAGGAAAACAGGTATCGCTGGCGTGATATGAATGTCCCGGCTATTGACGGACAACTTTTATATGATATCATCCTTGACAAGGGCTATACACGGGCCCTTGAGATAGGTACCTCAACAGGGCACTCAGCGATATGGATAGCATGGGCCCTGAGCAAAACCGGCGGTAAGCTCATAACCATCGAATTAGATAAAGGAAGACATAAGGAAGCTCTTGTGAATTTTAAAAAAGCAGGCCTTTCAGGGTATATAGATGCCCGCCTGGCCAATGCCCACGAACTCGTTCCCGGGCTTGAAGGTCCCTTCGATTTTGTCTTCAGTGATGCAGATAAGAACTGGTACAAAAACTATTTCATGGCTATAGATCCCAAACTTGAAACAGGAGGATGTTTCACTGCACATAATATCTCAGAGAGAAGGTCACGGTTCAGTTACGGCCAGGCAGAATTCCTGGATTATGTAAAAAGCCTTGAAAATTATGAAACAACCGTGAACTCCGCCGGTGGTGGTCTTTCAATAAGTTATAAAAAAAGCAAATAGAAAGCAGACAAGCCTTATGCCTGGAAACGGTCTTAAAAGAAGTCTCGGTCTCTTCCCTGCCACCAATATTGTGATAGCCAATATCATAGGTGCAGGTATTTTTACCACCTCAGGGCTTCTGATGGCTGACCTCGGCTCTCCCCTCCTTCTCATAGTGCTATGGGCTGTGGGCGGAATAATTGCTATATGCGGAGCACTGTCCTACGGTGAGCTGGGGGCAAATATGCCCGAAGCGGGTGGTGAATACATGTTCCTTTCAAGAATATTTCACCCTGCCCTGGGTTTCCTGAGTGGATGGGTATCATTTATAGTGGGTTTCTCTGCTCCCATTGCAGCCTCCGCCCTGGGGTTCAGCGACTACCTGATCAGAGCCTTCCCGGGACTGGCAGAATGGATATCTGGATACACCTTCCTGAGTGTCAACAGCACTGGAAAAATGTTTGCTGTTGTAGTGGTTCTTGCCTTTACACTCATCCATTCAAGGGGGATTAAATCCGGATCAAAGGTTCAGAATATTCTCACTATCCTTAAGATTGTGCTTGTTACAGGGTTAATAGTGGCAGGGCTGGCGTTCGGGGATGGGAATGTTGAAAACTTCAGGGCTGAAAATACCCTGGGCAATGGCCTGTCAGGATGGAAAACAATAGGACTGTCGGTTATGTGGATAATGTTCGCATACAGCGGATGGAATGCATCAACATATATAGGATCAGAAATAAAAAAGCCAAAACTTAACCTGCCGGGTTCACTGCTTATCGGGACAGGTCTTGTCATCATTCTTTACCTTTTGCTTAACGCTGTATATATATATGCCATCCCCCCGGGTGAGATGAAGGGAGTAATTTCCGTAGGTGGCCTGGCCATGGGCAGACTTTTCGGCCCGGGTGCAGAAACAGTGTTCTCGCTGCTTATAGCCTTCGCCCTTTTTTCATCACTCAGCGCCTATATTATCATAGGCCCCAGGGTATATTTCTCCATGGCACGTGACGGACTGTTCTTCAAGTCAGTGGCAAAAATACATCACAGGCATAATGTCCCAACCTATTCCATTTACCTGCAATCGCTCATAGCAATAATCTTTATTCTCACAGGGACCTTTGACCAGATACTTACCTACATGGGTTTCTCCCTGGGTATTTTCCCGATACTGACCATTGCCGGCTCTTTCAAAATAAGAAAAACCGGGAAGATACAGACAAGGATTCCCGGTTTCCCTGTACCACAGCTTGTATATATTTCAACAGGATTGATGATACTGGTGCTGTCTTTCATGGAAAGGCCGGTAGAATCTTCAATAGCACTGGGAACTGTCGCTGCAGGCATCCCTGCTTATTTGTTGTTCAGGAAGTATAGCTGACTCCTGCCATATGCATCCTACCCCGGGTGAGAACCGGGCTATTATTTTTGTTTCCGGGAAATCAGGGAGCGGATAACAACCGAAGCACATGCGCAGCCAAAGACTGCCGGCATATAGGAGATGCTTCCTACATTGGAAGCTTTGTTCATTTCTCCTTCTGTGAGCTCAATGCTCCTTCCGGGGACCTCCTCAGGAGAGAAAACCGCTGTAAAGCCCCTGTGTATACCCAGCTTGCGGAGTCTTTTCCGGAGAGTCCGGGCCAGCTTACAGTTAAATGTTTCTTCTATATCAACGATCCTTATGGATGCAGGATCTACCTTCCCTCCGGCACCCATGGAGCAAACAATGGGAATACCCTTCTGCATGGAATGATAAATCAGGAAGACCTTTGGAGAAAGAGTATCAATGGCATCAACAACATAATCATATCCTTCCTCAAGTATTTCAGTCATCCGGTCATCACGTATGAATTCATTGATTGCATGGAGTTTTAATTCCGGGTTGATATCAATGAGTCTTTCAGCCATTACTTCTGTTTTATACCTGCCGACAGTGCTGTTCATTGCAGGAAGCTGTCGGTTAATATTGCTTTTATCTATCCTGTCGCCGTCAACAAGGGTCATTTTGCCAATTCCTGCGCGGCAAAGCATTTCCGCTGCATAAGCTCCAACACCTCCAAGGCCGGCAATAAGGACACTGGCTGAAGAAAGTCTTTCCAGTTTATCCTTACCAAGCAATAATTCTGTTCTTGACTGCCACATATTAAATGGGTTTATAAGGCTTATCCTTCATCCGTTCTAAATAAAGAACAGAAATTTTCCCACAGCTGTCTCTTAAGTGTCTGCATGTCAACCCGGAGGTGCTCTGCCACAACCCTGTATACCGGCTCTATGCCAATGTCAAATCCGTCTGTTTCGAGGAAGAGCCTGTCAGGGGGTATTGATTTAAGTGTTGATGTTGATTCAGGCCTGATTGCCCATTCCACCCATGGGGACAGATAAAAGCCCCTGTCAAGGAGCTGTGCTGCCAGTTCAGGCTTCCCCTTGAAACCATGAATTATCCAGTTCATCTCCGGCTTCATTTCCTTATGGCATTTCAGTAATTCATCCCATGCCTTCACACAGTGAATAAAGAGGGGTTTCCTCTTTTCTTCAGATATTGCAACGTGGGCCCTGAAGACTTTCTCCTGAACCTGACTCTCGGGCCCCCTTAAACGGTCAAAGCCTGCTTCTCCGAGGGCAATCACTGTCTCCAGGGACGCATATTCCCTCACTTTGTTTAACTGGGCCTCCATTTTGTCCTTCTCCAGATGCCATGGATGAGCGCCACAACTGAAGGCAATGCCTTCCAGTTCTCCGGGGTAGCGATCCTCATGCACCATGATATTGTCAATGGTAAAAACCCCCTTATGAGGGTCGGCACCATGATCATGGATATTTATGAAATCATATTTACCCGGGCCTCTCATCCCAGCACCTCCAGTCCCCTGTCAATCCTTTCAAGAGTCTCCTCCTTACCAATAAAGTCAATTATATCAAAGAGGTGCGGGCCACGCAATTCACCTACTATAAGCAACCTGAAAGCATTCATCACGGCACCCGTGCCGTAGTCTCTTTCCCGGATCCAGCTTTTGACTCTCTCTTCAATATCGGAAGAAATGAAGGAGCTTATACCTTCAAGCACTGCCTTAAGTTCTTTCATCTGGACAGGAGAATCTTCCTTCCATCTTTTCTTTACCGCTGCCTCATCATAGAACTGAGGTGCTTCAAAAAAGAAATTTGTCTGATACCATAATCCGGATATGAAATCCACCCTTCCCCTTACCATCTCAACCAGCCTGGCAGCATCTTCAGGTTTTATACTGTAGCCTTTTTCTTCCACCATTTTCGCATATTCACGAGCTATGTCCTCCACCGGTTTGATCTGCATATACTGGTGATTAAACCACCTGGCCTTTTCAGGATCGAAGCGTGCTCCCGACCTGCCTACCCTTTCAATGCTAAATTCACTGATAAGTTCATCCATTGAGAATAGCTCTTTATCCGTTCCGGGGTTCCACCCCAGCAGGGCCAGCATGTTAACGAAGGCCTCGGGGAAGTATCCTTCTTCCCGGTAACCCCGGGCCGTTTCGCCATAGGGCCAGAAAAGGGGGAAAACCGGGAATCCCATTTTATCCCCGTCACGTTTGCTGAGTTTACCTTTGCCCGTGGGCTTAAGCAGGAGGGGCAGGTGGGCAAAGGAAGGTAAATCCCATCCGAAGGCACGGTAAAGCATCACGTGCAGGGGCAGTGAAGGCAGCCATTCCTCTCCCCTTATTATATGTGTAATCTCCATAAGGTGATCGTCAACTACATTGGCCAGGTGATAGGTTGGCATGCCGTCAGACTTATACAGTATTTTATCATCAAGTGTACCTGAATTCACAAGCACCTTCCCCCTGATCATGTCCTGCATTTCAATATCCTCACCGGCAGGCATTTTGAACCTGATAACATAGGGTATTTCTTCGGCTGTAAGCCTGGAAACCTCATCAGCAGGAAGAGTCAGTGAATTTTTCAGTCTGTCTCTCGTCTGTGCATTATACATAAAGACAGAGCCCCCTTCTTCATGGGCCTTTCTCAGTATACCCAGTTCCTCAGGTGTATCAAAGGCCATATAAGCCCATCCCGACTCCAGCAGTTCAGCGGCATATTTACCGTAAATTTCCTTTCTCTCACTCTGTCTGTAGGGTCCGTAATTGCCCCCTTCTCTCACTCCCTCATCAATAAGGATTCCGCACCATTCAAGAGCTTCCATTATATATTGTTCAGCACCTTCAACCAGTCGTGAACGGTCAGTGTCCTCTATTCTTAAAATGAGGGTACCCTTATGTTTCCTGGCAAAAAGATAGTTATATAAGGCTGTACGCACGCCCCCTATATGCAATGGCCCTGTCGGACTGGGTGCAAATCTTACTCTTACGGTACCGGTCATATTCAATATTTTTTATTGCCTTACAAAGATACAGAATCTGCAAGAAGAATGCGGGCTGCGAAAAATCATCTTTTTTAACTTAAATTTGCAGTATAATTGACCAAAGGCAAAAAAATATCATGAATACAATGAAGGCCCTTGTGAAAAAGCAGCCGGAAAAAGGAATATGGATGGAAGAAGTGCCTGTTCCTGAACCGGGATTAAATGATGTTATAATCAAAATAAAGAAAACTGCTATTTGCGGTACCGACCTGCATATATATATGTGGGATGAATGGTCTCAAAAAACCATTAAAACGCCAATGACAATCGGTCATGAATATGTGGGTCATATTGAAGCTGTGGGAGCAGGTGTTAAACATATCAAGCCGGGCGACAGGGTGACGGGTGAAGGGCATCTTGCCTGCGGCCACTGCCGCAACTGCCGCCGCGGAAAAAAACATGTATGTGAAAATTCCGTCGGCATTGGAGTCCATATAAACGGGGCCTTTGCTGAATATTTAAAATTACCCGGAGAGAATGTAATACATCTTGATAACCGTATACCCGATGACTGGGCAGCAATAATGGATCCCTTCGGTAATGCCACACATACTGCCCTGTCCTTCCCCCTGATTGGCGAGGATGTGCTGATTACAGGTGCCGGGCTCATTGGCAGTATGGCAATTGCCATTGCCAGGTTTGCAGGTGCACGCTATGTTGTTGCCAGTGACCTGAGCGACTACAGGCTCGACATTGCAAAAAAAATGGGTGCCACAATGGTGGTAAATCCTTCAAAGGGGGAAAAAATATCTGATGCCGTTAGAAAGCTTGGTATGCGGGGCTTTGATGTAGGCCTGGAAATGTCAGGCTCACCCAGGGCCTTTAACGAGATGATAGAAAATATGTATAACGGGTCTTCCATATCCCTGCTTGGAATCCTTCCCTCTAAATTTGAGGTGCCCTGGAGTGATATCATTTTCAAGGCCATAACCATGAAGGGAATATACGGCAGGGAAATGTGGGAAACATGGTACAAGATGGAACAAATGATTATAGGAGGCATAGATCTCAGTCCAGTGATTACTCATCATTTCCCCATTGACGATTTCCAGAAAGGTTTTGATGCCATGGAGAAGGGTGATTGCGGAAAAGTCATTCTTGAATGGCAGACCGGGTGCCGGGCCTGAAAACAATTCTTTTATCCCGGTTGTTAAATATTTAATACCTTTGTTATTAGATAATTATTTTTTATTAACCGGTCACCATGGAACATAACAGATTATTTTCTATAGGCACAGTAACCAAAAAGGATTCAATAATACTGAACGACCGCATCGATGACAGGTCAGCCCTGGTATTTATAGCTGAACATCCCTATTCAGGATATTACGGTACAACAGTACCCGACAAGAAGGAACCTCAGTCAATGTATCTGGTAACTGATCAGAACTATGATGATGACAGGATAATAAGAACAATACAGGCGATCAAGACTCATTTTAAATACGACTTTGACGCTGTTCCGGGAACGATAAGCTTCCTGAATAAACATCTTGGTGTAATAAGGGTGAGATGCGTTTCATACGAACATGTTCCTGCTCTGTTAATGGCTTTCAGGAAAGAAGGCCTGGAATTTATGTCGCACCGGAAATTCCCTCCCTTTGAAGGCATAATACGGGTAACAAAGTATTTTAAGACTGAAGAAGCTGAAAAAGGTATATTCTTTGACCTGGAGAATCCATTCTTTGCCTACCTGCATATCGACAGGCACATGGACTGGAACACCTTTGAGAAAATCTACCGCGACGTCAGGAATAATATTACCGAATTTTCATTTGATGCTGCACTGGCAACAATGTATGACGAAAAGGGTTTAATTGATTTCATACGTATTTATGATGAGAAATCCTCCCTGGAGAAACTCAGGACAGTGTACAGGAAATTTAAGGATGTAACGGGAAGGTACTGAAAAGGAGAGGTGAGAGATAAGAGAGTACCGGGCGTAAATAATTTGCCCGGCGGGTAAATTTAACGAGGAGCCGGGCAGAGGGCTATCTTTTAACTGCTGCCAAACAGAATAAATTTGACTGTTTCTGATTATTAATCTTGCAAAAATAACATTATCTTAAGGGCCATTATTAATTAAAATTAATCTGACCTATGAGTAATATTGGCTCTTATGAAGAAAGGGTAAAAAATTTTGACTGGTCCATATCAGAAAAGGAACTTGGCTATAAGAAAGGAGCCGTAATTAATATTGGCTGGTATTGTTCCGACAGAATATGTGAGCAGGGTAAATCCGATAAGGTAGCACTTTACCATGAAGGGTTTACCGGCGAAGTGCGAAAGTATACTTTCAATGATATAAGGCTTGCCAGCAATACCATAGGCAACTTCCTGAAAAAATTGGGTGTCCGTGACCAGGACAGGGTATGCCTGTTCATGGATAAGATTCCCGAGTTGTATCTTTCTTTTCTCGGGGTATTAAAGATTGGAGCAATAGTCCAGCCCCTCTTTTCAGCTTTCGGCGATGAGTCACTTTATGTAAGACTTGAAAATGCAGGCACTAAAGCAATTATCACCCAGAGAAAACATGTGGGCAAGGTAAGAAAGATAATAGATAAGCTCCCCGGGCTCCGGCATATCATCATTGTTGATCACAATGAGGCTAAACCCTTGCAGGAGAGAGAAGTGGCCTTTAACCTTACCAAGGAAGAACCCGTTGAGAAATTGGAAATATTCCCGACAAGGGCCGAATCCCCATCTGTGCTTCACTACACTTCCGGGACTACCGGTCAGCCGAAAGGCGTCAGGCATGTTCACTATTCACTTATTTCCCAGTATCTTACAACAAAGTGGGTACTTGACCTGAAAGATGATGATATTTACTGGTGTACAGCCGACCCGGGTTGGGTAACGGGTACTTCATATGGTATAATCGGACCCTGGAGCATGGGCGTGACACAATGTGTGCTCGATAAGGGTTTTTCTGCCGAATCATGGTATAAATTTATTGAGAAATACAGGGTTACCATGTGGTATTCGGCACCTACAGCCATCAGGTCCCTGATGAAGGCAGGAGATGAGCTTGTTAAAAAGTTCGATCTGTCAAGTCTGCGCCACCTGGCCAGTGTGGGTGAACCGCTTAATGCAGAGGCAGTGATATGGTCCGAAAAAGTTTTCGGATTGCCCTTCCTCGATACCTACTGGCAGACTGAAACCGGGTGTATGATGATAAGCAATTACCCTGGAATGAAGGTTAAACCCGGATCAATGGGTAAACCCTTTCCCGGGATAAGCGGGGTAGTGCTCGATCCCAATACCTGCCAGCCCATCGAAGAGCCGGGCAGGGTGGGACTTATTGCTTTTAAACCCGGCTGGCCGTCAATGATGACCACTTACTGGAATAACGAGGAAAAATACAGGGAGAAGTTCTCCAATGGCTGGTACCTGGCCGGCGACAGGGCTTCAATCGACTCCGATGGATACTTCTGGTTTATTGGCCGCGATGATGATGTAATAAATACAGGAGGCCACCTGGTGAGCCCCTTTGAAGTAGAATCAGCATTGATAGAGCATGAAGCCGTTGCAGAATCAGCGGTAGTTTCGAAACCCGATCAAGTAAATATGGAGGTTGTCAAAGCCTTTATTACACTAAAACCGGGTTATGAAGTAAATGACGACCTTGAATTGTCTATCATGAACTTTATAAGAAAGAAACTGTCGCCCCTGGCAATGCCGCAGGACATTGAATATGTCGACAGCTTACCCAAAACAAGAAGCGGTAAGATAATGAGAAGGATACTGCATGCAAAAGAATGGGGAGAGGACATAGGGGATACGTCGACACTGGAAGACGAGTAGACATGATGAACAGGGTACGGGCAACCGGGACAAGCCCGCTGAAACCCGGGAATCCGGGGTGAGGCAATGATAAATGATAAATTGGATTTATATATCAACATTAAATAAGATTAAAAATGGAAGACATTAAAGACCTGGTTCTGAATTACGTGATTAACGAATACCAGGAAGACGAAGACGATGAGATAACTTATGACACACCACTTATTTCAAGTGGTTTTGTAGACTCATTCTCAATGGTATCTCTTAAGGTATTCCTTGAGAAAAAATTTAATATCAGTATACCTGATGAAGAAGCTACACCGGAGGCCTTTGACTCGGTGAATAAAATCGTTGACCTGGTAAACGGATATCTTGAAAAAAAATAAAATTCCCGGATTATGAGTTACAGTAACAAAGTAAAAGATCTTTACGTAAATCAGCTGAAGGATATAAAATCTGCAGGCATTTACAAGGAGGAAAGATTTATTCATTCCTCACAGGCAGCTGATATTGAGGTTGAGTTTCCCCGTGGATCGGATCTCAAGAATGTCATTAACATGTGTGCCAATAATTACCTGGGCCTCTCCAGTCACCCCGAGGTTCTTAAGGCGGCCCATGAAGGTCTTGATACCAGGGGTTATGGAATGTCATCCGTAAGGTTTATCTGTGGCACACAGGATATTCACAGGGAGCTTGAGAATAAGGTGACTGAATTTCTCGGTACTGAAGACACCATATTGTTCCCCTCATGTATGGATGCCAACGCAGGTGTATTTGAAGCCCTGCTTACCAGCGAGGATATAATGATATCTGACAGGCTTGTACATGCCTCCATAATTGATGGCATGAGGTTATGCAGTGCCGAACATGATACCTTCAAGCATTCAAACATGGAGCATCTGGAACAGAAACTGCAGCTTCATGCCGACAAAAGGATAAAAATGGTAATAACCGACGGCGTGTTCTCCATGGATGGTGACCTGGCCAAACTTGATGAGATGGTAAAGTTGTGCCAGAAATATGATGCCCTGCTTTTTGTTGATGATTCTCATTCATCAGGCTTTATAGGAAAAACCGGTCGCGGCACGCATGAACATTGCGGTGTAATGGGTAAGATTGACATCATAACCACCACTTTTGGCAAGGCTCTCGGAGGGGCATCCGGAGGATGCGTATCGGGAAGGAAGGAGATAGTGGAGATGTGCCGCCAGAAAGCCAGGCCCTATCTATTCTCAAACACCATTTCCCCCGTAGTGGTTGCCGGTGTGCTGAAGGTTTTTGAAATACTCTCACAGAGCACGGAGAGAAGGGATAAGCTGGAAAATAACACTAATTTCTGGCGAAAGGGATTGTCAGATGCAGGCTTTGTTCTTAAGGAAGGTAACAGTCCCATTGTCCCCGTGATGCTTTTTAATGCCAAGCTGTCTCAGGATTTCTCAAAAGACCTTTTTAACCTCGGCATATATGCCATAGGCTTCTTTTTCCCCGTGGTGCCTAACGGGCAGGCAAGGATCAGGACACAGATCTCCGCCGGACACGAGATGCATCACCTTGAAAAAGCGCTGGACGCATTTATAAAGGTTGGAAAGAAATACGGAATACTGGGCCTGACAAAACAGGAAATAATAGATAAATACGGACTCTGAGATTTGAAATAATGTACACCGATTTTCGAAGGCACCTGCAATCAGAGTTAAACAAGATTGAAGAAGCCGGATTATATAAGAAAGAAAGGATAATCGGTTCGCCGCAGGCAGCTGAGATAGAGCTGACGGACGGAAGCCGTGTATTGAATTTCTGCGCCAACAATTACCTTGGGCTATCAAACAGCCCCGGGCTGATTAAAGCAGCAAAAGAGGCTCTCGACACACATGGATACGGTATGTCTTCAGTCCGTTTCATATGCGGCACAAGCGATCTTCACAAGGAGCTTGAAGAGAAAATATCAGAATTTTTCGGTACGGAAGACACAATACTGTACGCTGCCTGTTTCGATGCCAACGGCGGCTTGTTTGAACCTCTTCTTACAAGTGAGGATGCCATAATTTCCGATGTTCTTAACCACGCCTCCATCATTGATGGAGTAAGGCTCTGCAAGGCCAGGCGCTACAGGTATGAAAATGCCGACATGGAAGATCTTGAGAGCAGGCTTGCTGCAGCCCAGGAACAGAGGTTCAGGATAATAGTAACTGACGGTGTCTTTTCGATGGATGGTAATGTGGCCCCCCTGGATAAAATACTGGCCCTGGCAGAAAAATACAGGGCAATGGTCATGGTGGATGAATCGCATTCAGCCGGTGTGGTGGGGAAAACCGGCAGGGGTATTACCGAGCTGTTTAATGCAAGGGCTAAGGTGGAGATTATAACCGGCACCCTTGGAAAGGCTTTCGGCGGAGCAATAGGTGGATTTACCACGGGTAAAAAGGAGATAATTGACATGCTCCGACAGAGGTCCAGACCCTACCTGTTTTCAAATTCCATCCCCCCCCTTGTGGCTGCCGCAGGCATCAGGATGATAGATATGATGACCGAAACCAATGATCTGCAGGATAGGCTTCACCATAACACTTCATATTTTGTAAACAGGATGTCAGAACTGGGCTTTGATATCAAGCCGACACAGTCTGCCATATGCGCGGTAATGCTGTATGATGCCAGGCTGGCACAGGAGCTTGCTGCCAGGCTGCTTGACGAAGGGATTTATGTTATTGGTTTTTATTACCCGGTTGTACCCAAAGACGAAGCAAGGATCAGGGTTCAGCTGTCAGCCGCCCATGAGCAGGAACATCTTGATAAGGCAATAAAGGCCTTTGAAAAAATCGGTAAAGAACTTAAAGTAATACAATAGACAAAACCCCGGCAGTCCCTGCCGGGGTTCTTGCTTTTCCATACAAATATATTAACCACATTTAGAAGAGCCGCAGTCCCGGCAAATAAGACAGCCTTCCTGGTATACCAGGTTGGAGGAGCCACAGTCCTCGCATTTGCCCTTTGCCTTTGTGCCATCCGGTATGTATCTTTTCAAAGCCCTCTCAACACCATTCTTCCATGTATTTATTGATGCGTTGTCCAGCCTTAATGATCTTACCAGGTTAACCACGCTTGGAATGGGCATCCCATGGCGAAGAACACCGGAGATCAGTTTTGCGTAATTCCAGAATTCAGGCTTGAACATATGGGATAAACCTCCGAGTGTATTTTTATAACCGTACTTATCGGTATACAGGAAATCATACCTGTTCCTGCCGTCCTCATCTTTTGTTTTAACTATTTTCCCCTTCACTATGGAATCAGGTATGGGAAATATTTCGTTATCGGCCAGGCCGGTAAATATTTCATAGGGCACTCCATCCTTCAGTCCGACGAAAGCTATCCATTTTTCATCATTATTATTAAACCTTATTATATCTGCATCCAGCATCCTTGGTCTTTTCCGTATACCATCGGCTTTATCCTTTTTACCCGAGATAAGGACCCCGCTTCGTGAGCCGTCGCGATACACCGTTGCTCCCTTGCATCCCGATTCCCACGCTGCCATATACAGATCGCTCACAAGTTCTTCCTTCACATCCCGTGGTATATTAATTGTTACACTGATGGAATGATCGACCCATTTTTGTATCTGTCCCTGCATTCTTACCTTTGCCAGCCAGTTCACATCATTGGCTGTTGCCCTGTAGTAGGGTGATTTCTTTACGATCTCATCAACGTCGTCATCATCCATATTCCTCACTTCATCGGGGTTATACCCGTTTATTCTGAGCCATTCAACAAACTTATGATGAAAGACATTGTATTCTTCCCATGAATCGCCCACCTCATCTTTAAATGTAACCTTTACGTCCTTATCGTTCGGGTTTACCTTCCTCCTTCTCTTATACACGGGCATAAAGACCGGTTCAATGCCCGAGGTAGTCTGGGTCATCAGGCTTGTGGTCCCTGTTGGTGCTATTGTGAGAAGAGCTATATTCCTGCGCCCGTATTCGATCATATGGTAATAGAGGTTTTTATCGGCTTCCCTGATCCGCTGGATGAAGGGATTATTCTTCTCCCTGTCTGAACTGTATATTTCAAAGGCTCCTCTTTCTTTTGCAAGCATGGTTGAAGACCTGTATGCTTCGACAGCCAGTGTTTTATGTATTTCCGTTGAGAAATCTATTGCCGTATCGCTGCCGTATTCCAGTCCCAGGGCAGCCAGCATATCACCTTCAGCGGTTATCCCGATGCCTGTTCTTCTTCCCTGCCTGGTTTTATGATGAATATTTTCCCAGAGTGATTTTTCCACCGATTTGATTTCCTCGGATTCGGGGTCTTTATTTATTTTATCAAGTATGATTTCAATTTTTTCGAGTTCGAGATCTATGATATCATCCATTATCCTCTGCGCAAGGAACACATGTT
>DRFJ01000032.1 GCA_011050615.1 Bacteroidota bacterium | reverse complement strand
TTCCCGGATTTCTCTGATAAACATCCCTTTGCATTTACCGGAGATTTGTCAAGAGTAGCTTGGGATTGCGAAGAGGATCGTGGGGCTACTTGTCTTGCTCTTGACGAAAATCCGGAAAATGATGAATTTGTGAATCAGAAAAATCAGGATTTATTACTAAATTGAAAAACAAAATTTGTCCAGTTTATTGGGGGTCGGCACACAACATATTGAAAATGTTTGTATATCAGCAATATGTGGAAATAGAATGAAATTAGAGGAAAGTTTAATTTGTTCCAGTATAGTTCCAGCCATGATAAAAGCAAAAGCCCCAATATTATTGCATATCAGGGCTTTAATCTTTCTTTCCTGTTGACCCGCCAGGGCTCGAACCTGGACTCTTCTGAACCAAAATCAGACGTGTTGCCAGTTACACCACGGGTCAATCACTACCTTTTAAGGTGCTGCAAAAATAGAAAAAAATAAGCTAATTATCCAAATCTCCGATTTTTGTGCATGTAAAACATATTGCAACAGGATATAGCATCTCCTCTTTTTTATAACTTTAACAATCATAGCCTGCCTTTTGGCACAGCATTTGACGTTTCCCTTATAATATTTAATAATAGTAAAACCCTCTGACCAATGGGGCTGAAACCCCGAAAAAGTATTATCGTGACCGGTAAGCATGGCTTTTTTGTTCTTCTTTTATCTGTTTTTGCTCTTGTTCCTCTTTCAGCACAGGAAGAAGATCAAAGGGCAACTGATCTGCTCCGGCTCTACTTTGATAATGTTTACGGGGATGATGAAAGACTTATAACCGGCCACTTCTATTATGGACCTGCAAAGGGCTCGATCAAAGGCCATCCTTACTATTTTGACGATTCATGGAAAAATGGGATCATTGAAACAGATGATGCTGTTTTCGAGGGCCTCCGGGTAAAATATGATATCTGCATTAACAGGTTAATACTCAATTATACTACAACTGATAATGCCTCCTGCCAGATAGGTCTCAATTCAGGAAAAATAAACAGGGTGAAGATTACCGACACCGAGTTTATCCCGCTTCCCGGATCCAGTGATTCCACGGGAATACCCTTCGCTCAGCTTATAAGCAACGGACCGGTAAAATACCTTGTTACCAGGGAAAAGTCACTTGAAATATCAAGCAGCACAGGCTCGCCCGACTATGAATACAAGGAATATGTCAGACAGTACCTTTGGCATGACGGCACTTTGAAACGGTTCAAAAGTAAAAATACTCTTTACAGAGCATTCCCGGAGATTAAAGGACGGCTAAAAAGATTTGTGAGGCAAAATTATCTCTACTTAATCCGGAACAAGATTAATGACCGCAAAATGCTGATTGATTATTGTAATCATTTACTTTCGGGCAATGATGAATAGGATCTTTACCATATTGCTCCTTATCTTACTTTCTGCTGCATCAGCTTACTCCCTGCAGCCGGCAGGTAATTCAACCGCGTACTTCTGCACTGAAAGTTCAGCTATACCCTCACCAGCCCGGCAAAGCTCCCGGGATGATCATCCGTTGATCACAGCCAGCTACAAAAATACACCTTTCAAAGTATTTGTATCCGACCTTAAGGAAAGATACGGAATCACAATATATTTCCGTCCCGAATGGGTTGAGGAACTGACGGTAACAGCTTCTGGCGATTCAATACACCTGGGCACACTCCTGGAGGATATCCTTTCACCTCTTGATCTTCATTTCGTTTACCGTGGCAAGGGGCAATACTTCCTCACCGGTACTGTTTCCATCACCGGCGACTTCATGGCTGTGACAACGGAGCCTGAGGAACCTGACCCCGGCCCTGAGCCGGGCGACATTACCGGCCAGTACTCATATGAAAAGAAAATCAGGCATGCTACGGTAGGTTCTCCGGAAAATGTCAGAACAGGCTTAGCCCTCCTTTCCGGGCGTATCACCTCGGCAACTTCCGGTGAGCCTGTTCCGGGGGCCACTGTCATCATAGAAGGTACCAGTAAAGGGGAGATCTCGGATGGTGAGGGATTTTATGCCATGCGTCTCGAGGCTGGTGAGACCTATAATCTGACTGTTTCGTGCATGGGCATGGAAAAAGAAACCTATATCCTGGATTTCAACTCTACCGGCACCCTGAATATAGAGTTACAGGAACAACTTATAGATATTCGTGAGGTTGTTGTAAAATCAGGGCGCCACGATAATGTGAGGGGTATGCAGATGGGCTTCCAGAGGATAGATATCAGGGAAATAAAGTCAATACCCGTTGTAATGGGTGAGCGTGACATTCTGAAAGTGGCACAGCTGATGCCAGGCGTTCAAAATGTCGGCGAAGGCTCATCGGGATTTAACGTCAGGGGCTCGGGCAGTGACCAGAATCTTTTCCTTATAAACGAGGTACCAGTATTGAACACAGGTCATCTTTTTGGTTTCTTTTCAGCCTTTAATTCCGACATGATAAGCGACTTCACCCTATATAAAAATAATTTCCCCGTTGAGTATGGAGGCCGACTGGCATCAATTTTTGAGATCTCAACCCGGAAAGGTAATAAGAAAAAGTTCGGGGCAAGAGGGGGTATAAGTCCCGTAACAGCTTCCCTCCTGGCAGAGACACCAATTGTAAATGACCGCTCATCCATTGTCTTCGCCGGGCGATCAACCTATTCAGACTGGATACTGAAAAGGCTTGACTCACCTGAACTAAAATCAAGTAATGGCTCCTTCTATGACCTGATGACTTCTATACATGTTATCCCCTCGGAATCATCATCGCTCCAGGTATTCGGGTACTACAGTAAGGACAGGTTCGCCCTTGCCGGTACCGACAGGTATATGTATGAAAACGCCGGCAGCTCCGTGGTATATGACCGCAAGCTCAATGAGCGATGGACAATGAGCAGTGCCGCTGTCTTCAGCCGTTATACCAATCAGCATACCAGCATTGAAAATCCTTTCACGGCATGGCAGCACAGGTTCATAGTTAATCACCGTGAACTTAAAACCAGGGTTACCGGCTATAAGTGGTCTGATCATACAATCACTGCCGGTGCAGGCATTATTTCCTATGCACTTAACCAGGGCTCATACGATCCCTATGGTAACGAATCAATACTGGCTCCCTTATCCCTTGGCAGGGAACAGGGGCTGGAATTGTCATTCTACGGAGCCGATGAATATGCTATAGGGGACAGGCTCACGCTTTACGGAGGAATACGGCTTAACCTATACAAATATCTTGGTCCCAATAATATCTATACCTACTCCCCTTCACTGCCCAAAGCACCTGAACATATTACAGATACTACGTCATACAAGGCGTTGGAAACCATTGAGAACCGCGGAGGGCCTGACTACCGTATTTCAGCCAACTACACATTCTCACCCACGGCATCTGTCAAGGTGAGCTTTAACAGGATGAGGCAATATCTCTTTATGCTTTCCAACACCATAGCGATATCTCCCACTGACAGGTGGAAGCTGGCTGATCCACATATAGAACCTCCCCTGGCCGACCAGTTCAGCCTTGGCTTCTATAAAAACCTTCCCCGCAGGGCACTTGAGATATCGGCCGAACTGTACTATAAAAAGACACAGAACCAGGTAGAGTACCGTGACGGTGCTGACCTTATACTGAATCCACTGTTTGAAACAGCGGTGGTACGGGGAGAACAGGAAGGATGGGGGGCAGAGATACTGCTCAAGAGGAACGCGGGAAGGCTGACAGGATGGATGAGTTATACCTATTCACGGTCATTTGTAAGGGTAAACGGAGAAAATTCCTGGGAGAAGATAAACGACGGGAATGTTTACCCCTCAAACTACGATAAACCCCATTCATTCAACTTTGTCGGGACACTCAGGATATCGCGCCGCTTCAGCATATCAGGCAATGTTGTTTACAGTACCGGCAGACCTATAACATATCCCACAGGCCTGATATCCATAGATGGTGAGAGGGGAATAATTTATTCCGGGAGGAATGAATACAGAATCCCTGATTACTTCAGGGCTGATGTGTCACTGAACATCGAAGGCAACCTGCTGAAGGAAAAATTTGCCCATGGCTCATGGATGATATCCGTTTACAATGTAACGGGACGTCGTAATGCATATTCGGTATATTTTAAAAATGAAGGAGGGAGTTTAAAAGGCTACAAATTGTCGATATACGGAACCCCAATATTCACAGTCAGTTATAATTTCAAACTGGGCAACTATGCGGTTAATTAAGTACATATTATTAATATCTGTTACCGGTTCATGGCTTCACGGATGCATTGACCCCTATTTCCCTGATGACCTCAAATATGAGAAGATGTTGTTTATTGAAGCAAGAATTACCGATGAACCCGGTTTCACTCCATACGTATCCTTTAAACATAGCTCCTCTATTGCTGGTTATGATCCCTGGAGCGGGCAAAATCCCTGGAACAGGCCTGCAGAGCCTTTAATCAACACCTCGGGTGCCACTGTCCATGTTGAAAACATGCAGGGCCAAAGATGGTATTTTACAGAGGAAAATATTGCATGGCTGGTGCCGGGACCCTGGCCGGCTTCAGGTTCCTATTATACTCTTACGGATCCTGATTTCACGCTGGTGGAAGGTGAAAGTTACATGTTACACATTGAAACACAGGATGGACACATATTTGAATCACAGTATGAAAAATATTTACCCTCACCCCCTGTGGAAGAGATCAACTATACTTATGAGACATGGGAGACCAGTGAAACAGGGGATGCCACGGACGGCTACCGTTTCTATGCAAGCACACGCTCAGATGACCAGGACCCCCTTTACCTCAGATGGTCCCTTGATGCAAGCTACGCCTATATGGTACCATATATTGCCTCCTATTACTGGACCGGTAGTGCATTGATTGATACTACTAACGATGGAAGGAGGCTTTGCTTCATGGATGAGACTGTCAATGGTATTTTCACCGGTACTTCGGAAGGACTGGCAGCAAACAGGGTAATCAATGCGCCTCTCCATGGGGTGTCACGTTATGGTGACCGCCTGCAGGTCAAGTACAGTCTGCATGTAAAACAAATACGCATACCATCTTCAGCCTACCGTTTCTGGAATGACCTTAAGTCGCTCCTTTATGAAACCGGGGGCTTATACGAAACGGTGCCTTTCAGGTTATCGGGTAATATTTCCTGCGTCTCACATGATGATTTCAAAGTTGCCGGACTCTTTGAAGTTGCCGGAGTTTCCGAAACGAGAATTTTTGTACCCAATCCGGGCGAATTCAGGGTAGTTACTGACCGGTGCGTGCCGGATACCATACAAATATTTGAATGGAACCAGTTACCTGCCGGCTCATGGATAATGGAGGAAGTCCCTTATCTGATTACAGCCGACAGGGAATGTTTTGATTGCACCGCAAAGGGAGGATACACAGGGGTACCCTCTTTCTGGGAAAAATAAACCAAGAGTAAAGATGAGTCGATTAAAAATAAAAAATACCGGAACATTAGTATTGGTATCCGCCCTGGCTCTATGCCTGCTTCTGCCCTGTTATATTGCCCCAGCCCAGGATAATAAAACATCCGGCCCCTTCAATGCCGAGACCGTTTTATTATCCACCGACCGCTCGGTATACCTGGCCGGCGAAACAATCTATCTCTCTGCTACCGTTCTTGAATCTGATAATTTCACCGTTTCAGGCTTGAGCAGGGTAGTCCGCATTGAATTAATGGGCAGTGAGGGCAAAACAGGTGTACGGGAGATATTATATTCAGCTAACGGCCGTATGGCCGGCACCATAAAACTACCGGAAAACCTGGCCACGGGCTGGTACCGACTGAGGGCCTACACATCATGGATGAGAAATTACGGTCCTTCATTTTTTTCATATAAGGATTTACGTCTTATCAATCCCGCCGATGCCGGCAACCTTACGGACTATACCAGAGATGATACTCTCATGGTATCGCTGGTTACGGGAAACGGCACAGCCCTCAGCGGTGCACGAAACCATTGTGCGGTGCGGAGTATAAGCCACAGGGGAAGGGCCATGGCAGTAAGAGGATCACTTGTCTCATCACGCAATGATACAGTGGCTCATTTTTCAACCGGCAGTACCGGGTGGACCAGTCTTGACTGGACACCTGAACCCGGTGCCACATACCATATTGTAATTGAGTCAGATCCGGGAATGCCGGTATTTACAGAAGTACCACAACATTCTGACGATGCTGTATCGGTAACAATTACAGACCCCCGGCTTCAGGACGATGATCACAGTAAAGACAGAAATATTACACTTACCCTTAGCGGTAATATACCCGACACCGGTATTAAATTACTGGTTCATCGCGTAAGCAGCTGGTACATCTTCAATGAGGCGATCCCGCGCAGCAAGCGTTTAAGCTTTGTCATTCCCACAGCTAACCTTCCGGATGGGCTTATGGCTTTCTCTTTTCTTAATGAAAACAACCAGGTTTTTGCTTCGGGTCTGTGGATAAAAGGCGATCCCCTGTCAGGACGGGGCTATGTAACAACAAAGGCCAAAGCCGGGGAAAACGGCACAGGCCTGCTCACTGAATACCGTACAGGATCAGAAAAAACAGAAGGTTTTTATACCCTTGCCACCAGGAGGCGTGAGCCGGCTGAAATCTCCGATAGTTACCTGGGGGCAATTCCCGGATGGCCGGCTACATGGCTTATCCCTGCCGGCAGGGATGAAAGGGAAGGATGGCTGATAGCAACAAGATATACTGATTCTGTAGCTGAATCCTTCTTTATTGAAGGCCAAAGCAAGCCCCTGGTACCGGTGTTAAATTTCAGCGATGTAAAAGACACCAGGCAATCCATGGTTGAGTACCTGCCTGAGACAAGGGGAATTAAGCTCAGCGGTACTTTATCCTTTGAGGATGGCAGGCCCGCTGGTTTTCAGAAGCTTTCACTTACGGGACTCAATGATAATCTTTTCATAACAACCAGCACATTTCCTGACGGCCGATTCCACTTTGCCTTCCCCGGCAGGAAAGGATCAAAGGATATGATTCTTTCGCATATCACCAGGCCTGCAAGGAAAATGAACCTCACTTTAAGCTCCGGATTTGATTCCCGTACCAGCGAACTGCCACCTCAAAATATATATCTGACTGATGAAGAAATAAAATATGTTAACAGTTTGATTATTGATAGCCGCCTGGAAAATATCTATCGTGACACCACTGATAGTACACGGCCCCCTGATCCCGGGAAATCCACAGAAAAGGCCATGTTTTACGGAAATCCTGACCGGGTTGTCTATATAGATGACTATATCAAGCTCCCTGATATGAGAGAGCTTATATTTGAAGTTGTTCCTTTCGTGTCTGTCAGAAAAGAAGGTGATGACTATTCATTGAAAGTAATAAGCGAAAACCCTCAACCCGGAACCTATGATCCTGTTATCCTTATCGACGGGATTCCCCTGCTCAGTTTCAACCGCTTCCTGGACCTTCCGCCCGATCGCTTTAAAAGAATAGATATCATAAACTCTATTTACATCCATGGCAACCAGATTTTTTCAGGTGTGGTAAATTTTATCTCCCGCAACGGAGACCTTGCCGGACTTGATCTTCCCGGGGGATCGCAGATAATATCGCTTGATATTCCCGGTCCTTCACCTGGGGGAGAACTTGTAAAATACAGCAATTTTTTACCGGGCATACCCACCCTGGAACCTACGCTGTCATACATGCTGCTTACAGACACCGGGGAAGCTTCATTCTCCTATACCGGTAATCCGGCCAATGGAAGATATATAACGATTCTTACTGGTATTGATGGTGAGGGAAGGTGGGTCTCCTCATCTTCTGACTTTGAGATCAGGGGTCTTTACCTCAGGTGAAAAGAGATCAGGTTCATTTACCTCCCAGAGGCTGGGCATCTCATCATTAAATTTTTGTACTATGGCTGACATGACAGTCTCGCGCAGGAAACGCGATTTGTTCTTCACCCTGTAACGCTGGCAGTATATATTCAAAGCCCTCATCTCACGGTTATTCAGCATTATGGTGAGGCGATTGCTTCTCTTCAGTTTTTCTTCTTTTATCTTAAGTCGTCTCAATACAGGCTCTTATGATAAACTGTCATAAAATTATGATTTTAACGGCTTTAAGCCTCCTTACCGTGGAATACTTATTAACAAAAACAAAGCAGCCAGACCACAACAATCTGGCTGCCTGTTAATTATATATTTATAACTTATAAAATACCTCTTGCATTAAGGTCATCAAAGGCCTCTTTCAGGCGCTCAACAAAGGCTTCTTCACCCTTTCTGAGCCATACCCTCGGGTCATAGTATTTCTTGTTTGGCTTATCCTCTCCTTCAGGGTTACCAATCTGCCCCTGGAGGTATTCCCTTTTTTCCCCGGCATACTTTCTAACCCCGTCCCAGAATGCCCACTGCATATCGGTATCAATATTCATTTTTACGGCACCGTATTCTATTGCTTCCTTAATAAGGTGTTTTTCCGAACCTGAGCCACCGTGAAAAACAAAGTTAACTGGCTTATCGCCGGTCCGGAATTTTTTCTTAATATATTCCTGGCTGTTCTTCAAAATGACAGGCTTCAGTTCAACGTTTCCGGGCTTATACACACCATGAACATTACCGAAGGCCGCAGCTATGGTGAAGTTCGTACTTATTTTTGACAATTCTTCATAAGCATAGGCCACCTCTTCAGGCTGGGTATAGAGTCTTGAACTGTCGACACCGGAATGATCAACACCGTCTTCCTCACCGCCTGTTACTCCGAGTTCAATCTCAAGTGTCATGCCCATCCTGTCCATTCTTTCAAGATATTCCTTGCATGTTGCAATATTTGCCTCAATGGGTTCTTCCGAGAGGTCAAGCATATGCGAACTGAACAAGGGTTTTTCGTTCATCTCGTAAAATTCTTCACCAGCATCAAGCAGGCCATCTATCCATGGCAGCAGTTTCCTTGCGGCATGATCGGTATGTAATATTACCGGGACTCCATAATATTCAGCGACATTATGAACATGCAATGCTCCTGATATTGCTCCGGCTATTGCTCCCATCTGGTCTTCCGAGCTTAAGCCTTTACCTGCGAAGAAATGGGCTCCGCCGTTTGAAAATTGTATTATTACCGGCGAATTAACATCACGGGCAGTTTCAAGAACGGCATTAACCGAGTTGGTTCCCACAACGTTAACAGCCGGGAAGGCAAAATTATTGGCATTCGCATAATCCAGCAATTTCTTAACGTCATCACCAAAAAGTACACCTGGTTCAAGTTTTATTTTTTTCGTAATCATTTTTTGATTTTTTTCGTACGCAATACAAATATACGTAATTGATAATTCAATCCTGAATATCCCAGATAGCATTTTATGCTTTTTAACAAATGAACATAAAAAACTTTCCTCCGGTAAACTATTATTAATTATCTTAGCTGCTTGAATTGCAAACCATTTACAGTATGGGCATGAAAAAAGCAGCAATCTTACTTATTATACTTTTTGGTGGCGTTTTAAACCTGCAGGGACAGGAAAAGTACTGGTCGCTTGAAGAATGCATTAATCATGCTATTGAAAACAATATCATGATTAAGCAGCAGGAACTGCAAACACAGGTTCAGGAAAACACACTGCAACAATCAAAGCTGGGGCTGCTTCCTTCCCTCAACGGCACTGCTACCAATAACTGGTCCTTTGGCCGGGCTCTGGACGAAACAACCTACCAGTTTACAGAAGAACAGAATGTAAGGTCAAACCAGTTTTTTGCCAGTGCGGGGCTTACTCTTTTCAGCGGCCTGCAGAACTATAACACCATATTAAGAAACAGGTATAATGTAGATGCCAGCTTCCAGGACCTGCAAAATATAAAGGACGATATTTCCCTGAATGTAGCCCTTGCCTACCTGCAAATCCTTCTTAACCAGGAACTGGTAACGGTAACTGAAAACCAGCTTGAAACCACAAGGGAACAGATAGGTAAAACGGAAAAGATGGTTGAAGCCGGAAGCCTCCCCAGGGGTAACCTCCTTGAAATACAGGCGCAGGCGGCACGTGAAGAGCTTCAGCTTATCAATATGGAAAACCAGCTCGACCTGTCATATCTCAATATAGTACAGCTGCTTGAACTGGATTCTGTTGATGGTTTCGATATTATAGTCCCTGAAATCCAGATCAGTGAAGCGGGAATGATAACGGAGAACGTGAGAGATATCTATAATACGGCAAAGGAGACACGGCCCGAGGTACTGAGTGCTGAATTAAGACTCAAGAGTTCGGAATATGATCTCAAAATAGCAAAGGGAGGAAGGAGCCCGCGGCTGAATCTCAATACATCTTTCAGTACGGGATATTCCTCAATAAGGCAGAAGATACTCGGTATAGACCCGGTTGAAGGTGTTTTGTACGGGGAATACCCCTTCAGTGACCAGGTAAATGACAATATTAATTACGGGATAGGTCTTACACTCAGTATCCCGGTTTTTAACGGCTGGCAGGTAAGTACCGGAATCAGTAATTCAAGAATAAACATCAGGAACAGCCAGTACAGTCTTGAGAATACAAAGAAACAGCTGTACAAGAATATACAACAGGCTTACGCCGATGCTCAGGCCAGCCTGAAATCATATATTGCAAGCCGGAAAGCAGTGGAGTCGATGCAGGAATCGTTCAGGTACACCGAACAGAGATTTAATGTTGGAATGGTTACTCCTGTTGAGTACAATACGGCGAAAGCCCAGTTACTGAATGCTGAATCGGAGCTTGCTCAATCGAAGTACGAATATATTTTTAAAATTAAGGTGCTCGACTTTTATAAAGGCTTACCGCTTAAACTTAATTAAACCCTTTAAGCACAAAATAAACCATTAAGAATAAATAATCCATGATAACATGAAATCGAATAATCTTCTGAAAATACTGGTCGTAGCAGTGGCAGTGCTCGTGGTTATAGCCATAATAGGCAAGAAGCAGGGATGGTTTGGCAAGGAACTGACGGTAAAAGTCGCTGTTGAAAAAGCAGAAAGAAGAACTATTGTAGAGATGATTACTGCAAATGGGAAAATACAGCCCGTGAAAGAAGTAAAAATAAGTCCAGATGTATCGGGTGAAATAGTACTGCTCAATGTTGAGGAAGGTGATTATGTAAATACAGGTGACCTTCTTTTCAAAATAAAACCTGATACTTATATCTCTATGAGGGACAGGGCCAGGGCTGCTCTTGAATCAGCAAAAGCAAGGCTTTCCCAGGCAAAGGCACAGTTCATTCAGGCAGAGCTGGCATTCAACAGGAGCAGGCAACTTTATGAGGAAGCAACCATATCACAATCCGAATATGAGCAGGCCGAAGCCTCCTTTAAGGTGGCACAGGCCGAAGTTGAAGCAGCTGAATACTCTGTAAAAAGTGCAGAAGCCTCACTGAGTGAGGCCAGTGAAGCCCTGCTTAAAACAACTGTCTATGCCCCCATGACGGGAACCATATCACTTCTGCTGGTGGAACAGGGTGAAAGGGTGGTCGGTACTGAAATGATGACTGGCACCGAGGTGCTCAGAATAGCCGATCTTTCCCGGATGGAAGCACAGGTGGCAGTAAATGAAAATGACATTATCAGTGTCAAACTAAACGACACAGCCTTAATTGAAGTTGATGCCTACCTCGATTATAAATTTAAGGGAGTAGTTACCGAAATAGCCAACTCGGCCACAACAACGGGGATGTCAGCCGACCAGGTTACAACTTTCGATGTCAAGATATTTATCCTGCCCGAAAGTTACAGTCAACTCATGGAAACCTCAGGCAATAATCCTTTCAGGCCGGGAATGTCAACCACGGTGGACATTCAGACTCAAACCAAACATGATGTTATCACCGTTCCGATACAGGCAGTAACAACAAGAACCGACTCCACTGATGTATCAACCTCGCTGGCTGACGAAGAGATAAAAACACTTGTATTTGCATCTGACGGAACCTATGCCCTTGCAAGGGAAGTTAAGACAGGCATACAGGACAATAATTATATTGAAATAATATCAGGGATAGAAGAAAATACAGATGTAATAGCTGCTCCTTACAGCGCAATAAGCAAGAAGCTGTCCGACAGCACTCTGATAGAAATACTCCCGAGGGAGGAGCTCTTTGAGATTGAAAAATAAACCTCATTATGATACTCTGCATCGAAACTGCCACACCGGTCTGCTCAGTTGCTTTATGTCACAGGGGAAATTTAATGGATAAGGAGGAAAGCCGCTATGATAAATCACATGCTTCCCATCTTACCGTTTTCATTGAAAGAATTCTCACCAGGTCAGGCATAGAAGCCCGGTATCTCGATGCCATAGCAGTAAGCAAAGGACCCGGATCATACACCGGCCTGAGGATAGGCGTTTCCGCTGCGAAGGGTATAGCTTATGGTGCCGGCATACCTCTGATCGCCGTAGCCACCACCGAACTCATGTATCACGGTGCAAAGAAGGCAGGTGATTACGATTATTACTGCCCCATGATAGATGCGCGCCGAATGGAAGTATATACCGCAGTTTATGGAAAAGACGGGAAAGAAATAAAGGGCATAAGTGCCGAGCTTATAAGTGAAGAAACATTTGCTGAAACACTGGATAAGGGCAGGGTGCTTTTTTTTGGTAACGGTGCTGCAAAATGCAGGGATATAATTAAACACCCGTCAGCCTTTTTTGATGAAACCTTCCGTATATCTTCGGAATATATGTGCCGGCCCGCACAGAAAGCATTTGATAATAAAATATTCGAGGATGTAGCATATTTCGAACCATTTTACCTGAAGGACTTTATCGCAACAATACCTAAGAAGAATATACTGACTGATAATAAATAATAAGCTTCCTCCCCCCTGCCTTTATTTCATGAATGATTTCTTATTGATATATTTGTACGGGATTTTGATAAAACTATCTGATAGAAACATTTATAGTTCACTTAATTGATA
Source organism: Bacteroidota bacterium (assembly GCA_011050615.1). Classification (GTDB taxonomy): domain Bacteria; phylum Bacteroidota; class Bacteroidia; order Bacteroidales; family VadinHA17; genus UBA9300. Next base: position 14,784 of record DRFJ01000032.1, on the reverse strand, counting down.
ACAGTAATTTAATTATATGGCAAGTACTTCAGACTTCAGAAACGGAATGGTCATTGAATACAACAATGACCTTTACACAATAGTGCAGTTCCAGCATGTTAAACCCGGAAAGGGAGGCGCTTTCGTAAGAACAAAGTTAAAAAGTGTAACAAGCGGTAAAGTTATTGATAATACATTCAATGCAGGTGCCAGGGTTAATGAGGCAAGGGTTGAGAGAAGACCTTACCAGTACCTTTACAAAGACGAAATGGGTTATGTCTTTATGCATACCCGGACCTTTGAGCAGATTACCCTTAATGAATCGATGATCGAAAATTTTGACCTCCTGAAAGAAGGGCAGGAAGTGGAAGTGGTTGTGCATGCTGATACAGAGAATATTCTATCCGTTGAATTACCCCAGTTCGTGGTGATGGAAATAACCTATACCGAACCGGGAATGAAAGGCGACACTGCCACAAACACTCTAAAACCGGCAACAATAGAAACGGGCGGCACGGTAATGGTCCCCCTTTTTATAAGCACAGGTGAAAAAATAAAAGTCGATACCAGGGATAAATCCTATGTTGAAAGAGTAAAAGAATAACTGTTATGACCCGTAAATCATCCAGGAACAGATTACAGATGTCCAGATACAAACTGGATGCCCTCCTGGATATTACACAGTCTATAAATGCCAACCTCCCGGCTGAGGAATTACTCAAGAAATACGAATCCATTCTCAGGGAAGAACTGAGTATAGGGAAGATATTTATTCTTTTCAGGGAAGAAAACAAATGGATATGCCTGCTGAACGCCGGCTACCCTGATAAAATGGAAGAAAATATTGATCCCTCGTCACAGCTGGCAGAAATTAAAGAAACAAAGAAAGTTTCCGTTTCTGATGATCTGGGAATACCGAATGTTGACATAATTTTTCCTGTCTTCAATAATAACGAACCCCTGTCATATATATTCATAGGCGACATTGAGGAAGAATCTGAAGGAATGAGTCCCATTCTCAAACACCTGCATTTCATACAGACTATCACCAATATAGTAATTGTTGCCATTGAAAATATTAAGCTCTTTCACAAGAGTCTCAGGCAGGAAGCTATCAGGAAGGAACTGGAACTGGCAGCACGCATGCAAACACTGCTGATTCCCGATAACGAATCACTTCCGCATAATGATAAAATATTTGTTTCAGGTTATTACCATCCTCATTTTGAGATAGGTGGTGATTATTACGATTGCATACGGCTAACTGACAGTATTACAGGATTATGCATAGCTGATGTCTCGGGCAAGGGTATTTCTGCAGCCCTCCTGATGTCAAATTTCCAGGCCTCCTTAAGGGCTCTCTTCACTTCATACATTGAACTTGAGAAACTAATACACAAATTGAATGAAGTAGTCCTAACAAATGCTTCTGGTGAGAAGTTTATCACTTTCTTCGTTGCCCGCTATAACCATGAAACAAAAGAAATGCAGTATGTAAATGCAGCACATAATGCACCGGTTCTGTACGATACCTCCGACGGCTCATTACAATATCTCACAGCAAAAACCGTAGGTATAGGTATGCTCGATAAAATCCCTTCCGTCGAAAGCACCACCATAAGTATCAGGCATCCCTCAAAAATCATATGCTACACCGACGGCCTTTCGGAAATAAAAGACAATACGGGAAAGGATATCGGTACAAAAACCATAGAAAAACACATTGCCAACACTGACACGGTAGATAAAAACATCAAGGCACTTATTAATGAACTGGGTATACCCGACGATAATCCCAATCTATTTGATGATGTGTCAATTATAGCGGCTAATTTTTATTAGAGCTGCAAAATAATTGTTGAACCGGGCAGGGTGAGCCGGAGCTCACCGAAGGCAATTTGCCGGAGGTAAGCGAATCCTGCGAGCCCGGCAAAACCAATTGTGTAATTGAACCGGGATTTGACCAGTTAACCAGGACCCAGTAAACCATGTCCCTAAAGCGAACAACGGGTTTACACCACCCTTATCACAAAATAATTCTTCTTCCCTTTCTGGATTAAAATATACCTCTCGTTAAGCAGGATTGACTCATCAACCAGTACATCTGCATCGGCTATCTTGTCCTTATTAAGAGACAGTCCGCCTCCCTGTATAAGGCGTCTCATCTCCCCTTTCGAAGAAAATATCTTAGTTTGTTCGGTGCACAGTTCCACAAGGCTTATCTTATTTTTCAGGAGATCCCTCTTTATGTCGAATGTAGGCACTCCGTCAAATACTGAAAGAAAAGTATCCTCATTCATCCTGCGAAGCGATTCGGTTGTGCCTTTTCCAAACAATATTTCAGAGGCTTCCACCGAGGCCATAAGGTCAGCCTTTGAATGGACCATAACAGTCATTTCAGCAGCCAGTTTTTTCTGCAGCATCCTTTCATGGGGAGCTTTGTTGTGTTCCGCAATAAGGTCATCTGTTTCCTCCCTGTCAAGACCTGTGAATATTTTAATATACCTTGCTGCATCCTCATCCGACACGTTCAGCCAGAACTGGTAGAATTCATAAGGAGATGTCTTTGCGGGGTCGAGCCATACATTACCTGATTCGGTTTTTCCGAACTTGCTTCCGTCAGATTTTGTAATCAGGGGACAGGTCAGGGCAAAGGCCTCCCCTCCTTCTTTCCGTCTTATCAGTTCTGTGCCTGTAACAATATTTCCCCACTGGTCAGATCCTCCCATCTGCAATTTACAACCATATTCCCTGTACAGGTTCAGAAAATCATAGCCCTGCACAAGCTGGTATGAAAATTCAGTAAATGACATGCCCTGGTTTGAATCGCTTCCGAGCCTTTTCTTTACCGAGTCTTTTGACATCATGTAGTTCACTGTAATATGTTTACCTATATCCCTGATAAATCCGAGGAAGGTATAATCTTTCATCCAGTCGTAATTATTAACCATGATAGCCCTGTTGGGTATATCCGACTCAAAGTCCAGGAACCTGGAAAGTTGATTTTTAAGTTTCTCCTGGTTTTCCCTCAATATTTCTTCACTCAGCAGGTTACGTTCCTGGTTTTTACCTGAAGGATCACCTATCATTCCTGTTGCTCCTCCCACAAGGGCTATGGGGGTATGTCCTGCCCTCTGAAAATGCTTGAGCAGTATTACCTGCACCAGGTGACCAATATGCAGGGAGTCAGCCGTCGGATCAAATCCCACATAACCTGCCGTTTTCCCTTTTTTAAGGTATTCTTCTGTGCCGGGTGTGATATCATGCAACATCCCCCTCCATCGCAATTCATCAACAAAATTCATCAGTATGTATTATGAATGAAAATGCAAAGATAGTAAAATAAGGTTGAGAATGGGTTGAGAATGGGTTGAGAATGGGTTTATATGATGGTGTCCCGTGATTTTTTATCTTCACGTTTCTGCTTAAGGTTATCAAAACTCCTGCGCAGATCGCCTCCCTCTATTATAGGGAACAGCAGCGGGGCAAAATCGGCTATCGGGTTATAGAGTTTTGATTCGGCAATTTTGTCCTCAGGGAGGAATCCGGCTTTCTGGTCAATTGTATTGAGAAAAACAAAAATTATGCTCATGATAAGCGTCGTTTTCAGAACGGCAAACAATACGCCCGTTATACGCACGGCGAATCCCAGGGCAACTGCTTTAAGAAGTTTGTCAAGTACTTTTGCCAGGAAATGGATCAAAACAACAATAACGATAAAGGTAATGATAAAAGCAATCAGCCCGAGGTATTCCCCCTGCATATCGAAATATTCTATAAGCTTGTTCTGGGTAAACCATGAAAACCGGAGTGATCCCCATATACCAAGCACCAGAGCGGCTATGGAGGCTATTTCCACAAACAGTCCGTTCTTAAACCCCCTGTATACAGCCCAGGCAATGAAAGCAAGGATTATAATATCTATATAATTCATACCGCATTATTTACTTGTCAAAAGTAACTATTTTTTGATAGAGGCTATTTCCCTCACTGCCTCAATTGCAGTCTTTATATGATCTTCAGTGTTAAATGGCCCTATACTGAACCGTACCGATCCGTGTATCTTATCAGTAGCCAGTTGCTCGTGAACCCTCGGTGCGCAATGCAATCCCGTCCTGCAGGCTATTTCGTAATCAACATCAAGCATGGTGCCCACATCGCCCGCCTCAAACCCTTCAACATTAAAACTGACAACGGGATTCCTGCTTTCATTTCCATCCTGGCAATACAGTATTACGTTCTCTGTTTCCGACAGGCCATCACGTAACTTCCGGTAAAGAGTCATTTCCCTTTCATGTATCTTATTCATCCCTTCTTCCTTTAACCACTCAACACCGGCCTTAAGTCCTGCCACACCAATAAGGTTCAGGGTGCCGGCTTCAAGCCTGTAGGGAAATTCAAACAGATGTGTTTTCACTGCTGACCTTACTCCTGTTCCACCGTATCTTGTGTGTTTTGGATCTATACCTGTCCTTACATATGAACCTCCTATCCCTGTGGGACCGAGCAGGCATTTATGTCCTGTGAAGATGAAAGCGTCTATACCCATTTCTTCTACATCAACAGGAACAGCCCCGGCACTCTGGCTGCCATCAACGATAAACAACAGGCCCTCTTCCCTGCATAAACGGCCTATCTCTTTTACGGGCTGGATGGTGCCCAGCACGTTTGAGCAATGATTAACAACCACAGCCGAGGTATTCTTCTTTATTGCCTTTTTTATATCATCAGGGTGTACATATCCATTTTCATCAAAGGGGATATAGCTTACATCGGCAAGCCCGTCAATTGACATATGGTAGAGTGGTCTCAGTACCGAATTATGCTCAAGGTTGGTAGTAATAACATGATCTCCCTTATTTATCAGTCCGCAAAGGATGAGGTTCAGTGAGTCAGTGGCATTATAACTGAATGTCAGCCTGTTAGGATCGTCGCCATTGAACAGTTCAGTCAACAGGCGGCGGGTATTAAAGACGACCTCTCCTGTTTCAATTGCTGCATCAAATCCTGAGCGTCCGGGGTTTACGCCATGCTCACGGTAAAAATTGCACATGAAATCATAAACAACATCAGGTTTGGGAAAGCTGGTTGCCGAATTATCAAGGTAGATTAATTTACTCATAATTACTTTTTTATTGAATATCGTGTTTTATTAGCATTCTTCATTCCAGTACCAGTGCATCTGCCACTATTTCTGCAAGGGTTTTTATTTTGACATTCATCCTGTAAACCTGGTTAAGCTGCATCAACTGATCAACGCAGTTATGGCAGGGGCTTACCACCGTCAGCGCCCCTGTATTTTTAATTTGTTTCACCTTCAGTTCTCCGGCCTTAAGCCTGCGTTCACCATACTCGCTCATTGCCAGCTGTCCGCCGCCCCCACCGCAGCAATAATTATCATATCCGTAAGGATTCATTTCCACAAAATCGCTTACTGCCCTCTCGAGGATAAATCTTTGTTCTTCAAATATTCCACCGCTTCGCACAAGATTGCAGGGATCATGCAGTGTAATACGCTCCGTGTTAAGTGAGCTGTCAAGCTTTATCCTTCCCTCTTTTAAATAGCGGCTGATAAGTTCAACTGACGTAATTGTTTCGAATGCATAGCTACTCCCAAGATAATTTGGGCCTTCCCACCTGAACGACCGTGAACCGTGTCCGCATTCTGCAAGCACACATATCCGGGCATTTAACTCGAACATTTCATCACGCAGGCGCCGTGCTATCTCCCTTGCTTCATCAAGATTGCCCGAGTAATAGGCATAATTGGTAACATCGTACATCCTGGTTGACAAGGTCCAGCTTTCACCCGCGGCATAAAATATTTTAGCCATAGCTGAAATGGACAGGGGAAAAAATTTGGGTTCCCTCGGGTTAAGGGTATAAAGTATGTTTACATTTGATTTGTTTACCGGTATTGCTGCCTCCGTGTCATCCACCTCATCACGAAGATCGTCTTCGAGCCATTCAAGGGTATCAAGCAGCTCATCCACGGGGATACCCATATTATTACCCGTTTTTATTGCAGCATCGACCGTCGACTGCAGGCTGGAGGGCACCATAGCCATCTCTGCCAGCATAGACCTTCCCACACTGACAAGGTATGATATATCAACACCAATGGAACAATGTGCGGTACATCTTCCGCACATAGTACATGAGCCGAACAGAAGATCGACCATTTCTGTAAGTGTAAACTCGTCCAACTCCCTGGCCTTTACCAGTCCGGGCATCAGCTTTCCTGCAAGAGTGTTGTACCTCCTGTAAACAGAGGAAACAATATCCACCTTTCGTGCCGGTATATATCTTTCCTCGCCCGTAGAAAGGTAAAAAATACAGCTTTCAGCACAAAGACCGCATCTTACGCAGCTGTTCAGGTGCGACTGCAATTTACTGTCTCTCCTTTTCAGGACAGCCAGCGCCTTTTCTTTATTTCCGTTTATTTTCATTACACCTTAATAATTCCCTGATGGTGGCCATGAATTCCTCCACCCGTAAAAATAACCCAGCTGGTATCTTGCTGCAAAAAAATATACCACGTGCCTCAGCTTACCAAGAGGCACATAAAGAAGCAATACTGTGACAACAATATAATATGCTTCTACCGGTATATTTCCGATCAACAGGAAAATTGTTATATACTGAAACGAGCTTACCAGTATATTTGAAAAATAATCATCAGCACAGGATAAGCTTCGCATTTTCCCGGAGGTCATCCTTTTGAACAGGATGCCGGTACCCGATAAGGCACCGCTTAAGAGTACAGCGGAACAAATATATTCCCACACAGGAGAAAGAGCAACTCCCGTCAGTTGCAGGAAAAATAATATTATTGCCAGGAAGGTCCCTGCATGGTATAATAAGCCTGCCGTGTAGGTTGGCAGGTGCAGGTAGGCTGATTCTTTTTTTGATGGTTTCATTGCCCCTGTAAATGAATATCTTATTGCCGTGCCCGTATTCCCCAGTTTATGGGAGTAATCTTTTGGGGCGCCATAGCGTAGCAGGCGGATAAGGTGAAATAAACACGAGCCAAGGCAAATAACCAGGGCCGCCAGGCTAAGAATCCTATACCAGTGCATATTATTAATTTAACTAAACACAACCATCTGGTTTTGGCAGTCCTGCGACACGACAGGCGCCGCGGGCAGGGCCCAGGGGGAATAATTCATACAATTCACGGAGCTTTACCCCGGCATCCTTGCACAGGAGCCTTACCATGGGAGCCATTCCCTTTTCCTCGTAGTGCTTCCTGATAACCCTCACTATTGCCCAGTGTTTGTCGTTCATCTCTTCAATCCCGTCACTTTTTGCTATCAGTTTTGCGACTTCCTCATCCCAGAGCTCAGGTTGCTGGAGAAAGCCATCCCCATCTACTTCAAAAACTCTTCCTTCGATTTCAAGTGTAGCCATATATAATAAATTTGTTATTAATTATTATCCATATCAAAACGGTCTATTATCTGGTCTATGGTCATTACTGAATCAGGCAAAACAAAATCAGGGCAAAAGTTGAGTTTTTCCTTTGCCTTGAACCTCATACAGCCCAACCATTCTTCCTCCTCACCACAACAATAACTATCAATATAATACCGGTAAACGTCTCCCTCCAAAGCCAATTTTCCCCTGACTAAAGCACACTCATTGTAGTTTGGACATCCGGCGCCGGTCATAATTCCTAAAAAAGTCTGAAAATAACACTTTTTTTACGATGACAAAAGGATGTATAACATAAGTCATCCCTTGGAGGAGTTTAGCTTAATATATGGCAGTAATAATATATTCCTGATTATATAACAGAAAATAAAATAATTAGACTATCTTTGCACCCCAATTTACATTTATGAACATATTTAAAAATACAGGTCTTAATAATGAGTTATTAAGGGCTGTCACCACACTGGGGTTTGAAAAACCCACTCCCATACAGGAAAAAATAATACCCGAAATACTTAACTCTTCAAGAGACATTATTGGCCTGGCTCAGACAGGTACGGGTAAAACAGCGGGCTTTGGCCTTCCTCTCATTCAAAAGATAAATATTGAAGACAGGTCGGTTCAGTCACTGATACTGTGTCCCACACGCGAACTGTGCATGCAGATAACGGAAGACATCAACAATTATGCACAATTTACCGGGGGGCTGTCAGTTCTTGCCGTATACGGAGGAGCAAATATTTCACCCCAGATACAATCATTGAGAAAGGGGACCCATATTGTTGTGGGCACACCCGGGAGAACCCTTGACCTGATAAGGAGAAACATATTGAAGGTAAACAGGATATCATGGCTTATACTTGACGAAGCAGACGAGATGCTGAATATGGGTTTTAAGGAAGATCTTAATGCTATTCTTGAAACAACACCTTCCGAGAAACAGACATTGTTATTTTCAGCAACCATGCCCGCTGATGTCAGGCGCATCGCTGAAAACTATATGAAGCAGCCTCTTGAAATAACAGCAGGTAAAAAGAATACAGGTGCAGATAATGTTGAGCATCATTATTATGTTGTAAAGGCATCTGACCGTTACGCGGCACTGAAAAGAATTGCGGATATCAATCCAATGATTTACGGCATAGTCTTCTGCAGGACCAGAAATGAGACAAAGGATGTTGCGGACAAACTGATACAGGACGGATATAATGCCGATGCCCTTCACGGCGAACTGTCACAGGCCCAGCGCGATCATGTAATGCAGCGTTTCCGTAAGCGAACCCTGCAGTTGCTCATAGCAACTGATGTGGCTGCAAGGGGTATTGATGTAAACGAACTTACTCACATAATAAATTATAATCTCCCGGATGACCCCGAAGTATACCTTCACAGGAGCGGCCGTACCGGCAGGGCAGGTAAATCAGGCATATCAATCACCATAAGCCATTCGCGGGAAGGCAGGCGCATAAGGGAGCTTGAAAACCTGATAGGGAAAAAATTCCTTCATAAAATGATCCCCGGTGGAAGGGAAATATGTAAAAAAAGACTCTTTAACCTTATTGATAAGGTTGAAAATGTTGAAGTGGATGAATCCAAAATAGAATCGTTCATGCCAGCTATTTATAAAAAACTGGAATGGCTCGGCAGGGAGGAACTTATCAAACATTTTGTTTCGGTCGAATTTAACCGCTTCCTTGAATATTACAAAAATGCTCCCAACCTGAATATAGTACCTGATAAAACTGCCTCTGAAAAGAGGAAGCGCAACGGGAATACAGATTACGCCAATATCTATATAAATATCGGGTCAAAAAAAGGAATGAACCCTTCAAACCTGATCGGGCTCATAAATGAGGCCATGGGCAAGAGAGACATTCCCATAGGGAAAATAGACGTACAGAGAAATTTTTCATTCTTTGAAATTGACCGTACCTACGATCAAAAACTGCTGGAGGTCTTCGACAGGGCTGTCTATGAAGACCAGGCAGTGGTTGTTGAAATAAAGAATGGCCAGGTAAAAAGCTCATCAGGCAAAAGGAAAACTCATACCAACGGTAATGGCAATTACCGGTCCGGGACCAGGACCAGAAAAAGGATAAAAAGGTAACAGGTATTTGGCCAGAGGCCGGCTCCGCTTGCATTATCAGCTGAAGCCTGGCCTCCTGCTCCCTGCTTCCTGCTACTTCACCAGTTCATAGCCATCCTTCGTACCCTTTTCCATCTGGGAAATACCTTCCTCCATCCAGTATGGCATGGGTGCATCCTTCAGGTAATGGTCAAAAAATTGCATCTTCCTCACTGACAGGTCTTTCCTGTTAGGCCTCTTCGTCAGGTTGTGTTCCTCGTCATTATAGCTCAGCATCCATGCCGGCTTCTCAAGCCTGCGCAGGGCAACAAAAAACTCAATCCCCTGGTACCAGGGCACCGCACCGTCAGCATCATTATGCATTATCAGAACCGGTGTATTGATTTTTGGCACAAAGAATATTGGTGAATTCTCAATGTAGTGTATTGGTTTTTCCCATAATGTACCACCTATACGGCTCTGCGTCTGTTCATACTGGAACATCCTGCTCATGCCCGAACCCCAGCGTATACCCCCATATGCACTGGTCATATTGCTCACGGGGGCACCTGAAAAAGCACAGGTATAAAGATCGGTTTGAGTTATGAGGTAAGCTATCTGGTAGCCTCCCCAGCTCTGGCCGTCAAGGCCCAGCCTTGTCCTGTCAATAAAATCATATCTTTCAAGCAGGGCATATGTACCGCTTACTACAGCATTGTAGCAACTCTGACCCGGGTATCCTTCAATATAGGGGATGTCGGGTACGAATACCAGGTAGCCGTTACTTACTGCATATATCCTGTTTATTGTTGAAGCACTGGGTGCGGGTGTATAATGCCTGTGCAGTCCGTCCGAACTGAGCTCATAAAAATATACTATCATAGGGTATTTCTTCGAAGGATCAAAATTCTCGGGCTTATATAATATACCCTGCAATTTCTGCCCGTCAAATGAATTCCATTCCACCAGTTCCGAGGTGCCCCAGATATACTCGTCCTGCTGTGGATTGGTTTCTGAAATCTTCAGGGGATCCTCAAATCTGAGATCACTGACATAAAGATCGGGATAGTCACCGAAGGTCTCTTTCCGGAAAATAATTACATCCCTGTCTTCAGCCTTTGTAAACGATCTGAAAGAACAAGCTTCCATGATAACCTTCTCAGGATTAACCGTTTTGTTAATACTTGTTTTGAATAATCCGCTCTCCTTATTCTCTTCATTAAATGCTGTTAAGTAGATTGTCTCCCTGGGTTCAAGATAATCCTTGTCATCACTGTTTCTGCCAAAACCCCTGAAGCCACCACCTGCGGTAAGATCGGTATACCTGAAGGAAATATTATTTTTTCTACCGTAGCCATTGGTTATCATCATGGGAGCTTCTTTCCCGCTTACGTCAAATTTCCATATATCAAAATGGTCATAAATTAGCACGTACCTTTCACCTTCTATCCACCTGTCAATAACACCGTATGGCCTTGGCTCACTGGGTGTATCATGCCGTTCATTATAAAACTTAACGTCAAGTCCCGCCGTGAGATCAACAACTTCACCACCCGCCGTCTTACGTGATTTCCAGCTCTTGCTTTTAATACACCAGAAGAGCATATTTTCACCTGAAGGAGAGAATTCCACTGATGAGGGGGCCTTTTCAAGTATAAGTTTACTTTCGCCCGTATTTATATCAATCAGGTAATAATCACTATACCTGTTGGCATCCCATGAGATAAGTTTCCTGTACTTCAAAGCCGAAACACCTACCACTACGTCACCCTCCCTGTCAAGGAATGTCCTTATTTCAGGAATATCTTTTGTAGCCAGTTGTACCATAGTGGCTTTATTTAAATGGTAAACTGCCTCATACGACCTGTTTTTCTCCCGCTTTAATTGCACTTTCTGCTGTGGCTGAAGGAGGGGGTCGTGCCAGCTCCAGATATCCAGCTTATACTTTTCCTCAGCAAGTAGTGTATCTTCAGGTTCTTCGACTGGTTTTTCGGCAGTCCCGAAAAACAGCCTTTCACCGGAATCGGAAAATACGAGCTTCCCGTTTTCACTTACAGACCATCCACCGGTCATGCCCCTTGTTGTTGTGTCCACTATTTTACTGCATTGATCTCCGTCCCAGAGGTAGAGGTCATATATTTTAACTTCGGATGTATCAGAGCTGTAGATAAAAGACAGCCTGCTACCGTCTTTGTATAAGGCCAGGTTTTTAAGTTTGCCATCCCCATTGAAGATCTCCTTACTCTCACGGGTCTTTGTATCAAAAACAGAAACACTGTAATTTTCCACCTTGTTGGTATCGGTTTTCACCTGTACATAAGAAACAGCCGTTCCCATTCCGGCGACCTGGTATTCTACAACATCATTAATACTATATTCTGTCCCCTCAACGGGATTAAGTATGACCAATTCAGTTCCTTCAGCCCCTTTATTCCCTCCCCCGCGCCTGCCTCTGGCAGGGGTTTTGGCCTCTTCTTTTTCTTCCTCCTTCTCTTCTGCTTCATCCTTTTCTTCTTTCTCAGGCAGGGGCTTTTCCTTCAGGTAAGCCATCCAGTCCCCCTCATCTGCGGGCATTTTAAACGATTTCACCCTTTCAATTACTTCTGACTTATCACTGCCCAGTAATTTAATGCCAAGATTATTTTTTGGCATTTCATCCGGCTTTTTCTTGTCTTTTTTTGCCTGCCTCGTTTCGCTGTAGGGAGGGATTATAGTGTATACAAAATAATTGATATCCGGGGAAAAAGAAGCATTATTGCCTCTTTCAAACAGGTCGGTAGCAGCATTTTTCCTGTTGTATAGGTACAGCATACCATCTCCCTGCTGTGGGTTTATTTCATAACTTATAAAGTTGCCGTCATCCGTTATTTTAGCACTGCTCAGGTTTTTCCAACTATCATAAACCGAATGGTCAAGTGCTTTCTTCTGTCCCGCCAGCATTGCCGGCAGTACCAGAAATAATATAAAAAGAGTCTTTTTCAAATTCATAATTGCATGGATTTTTTATTTAAAACAAACATATTAAAAGTAATTATTAAGGACAGTTTTTCTTATATGTTATACAAACAATAATACAAAACTTATATCCTATTCCTGTAAATTTTAGTATATTACCTATTGCTGAAGATCAATAAATGACACGGTTGCTCAATATAACGCTTCATTTCGACTACTGGCCTCTGCTTGTCATTATTGCACTGGCATGGATCGTGCCAATGGCGATTTCACTTCTCAGATTAAGGCGAATACCCTCGGTTGTACTTGAAATTATCCTGGGTTATTTTGCAGGCAGATACATTCTGGTAAATGCTGATGATCTCAGTATAAAAATACTTGAATTCCTTGCCCTGACCGGTTTCATTTTCCTTATGTTCCTGAGTGGGTTGGAGATCAATATGGATCATATAATAGGATCTTTCCCCAGAAAAAAACCTAATCTCAGGAGTATCCAAAGAAATCCTCTTTTAATGGCCTGCCTGTATTTCATCCTGTGCCTGATAATATCATATACAGGTTCAGAAGGCCTCGCTTCACTGATCGGCATGAGTAATACATGGTATTTCGCCCTTATCATGGTAACCACCTCGGTGGGAATAATCCTCCCTGTTTTAAAGAACAGGGGTGAAACGTCAGGTTCATACGGACAAATGATAATCACCTCTGCAGCTATTTCAGATATTCTGAGTATTATCCTTTTCACGTTTACCGCCTATGTTCTTAAAAATGGTTTTAAGATTGAAATACTTTTCATCCTCCTGATTTTCGCATTGTTCTATTTTATGTACAGTGTGGGAAATCGTTTCAGGCATTTAAGACTCTTTAAAAAAATCTCATTTCAGTTCTCACATGCTGCCTCACAGCTCAGCATAAGGGGAACTACACTTCTTATATTTATTTTTGTTGTGACCAGTCAGTTTATCAGCGCTGAAGTAATACTACTGGGGGCCTTTCTGAGCGGTATACTATTATCCTCCTTCCTTCATAAGGAACGTTCACTGCTGCTTGTTAAGCTTGATGGAATGGGATACGGTTTCTTTATCCCTATCTTCTTCATAATGGTGGGTGTTAAATTCGACCCTTATGCCTTGGGGGAATTTGATGCATCTCTTTTCCCGATCCTGGTAATTCTTTTGTTTTTAATGTATGCTATTAAAATAATCCCTTCATTGATATGGTTACGGCAATTCGGACTGAGAAAATCCCTTTCAGGTGGAGTGTTGCTTTCTACCAGGCTGAGCCTGATTATTGCTGCATCGGCCATTGGCCTTGAACTGGGAGTTATAAGCTCAAGTATTAATTCCATTTTTATCATTATGGCCATTATTTCATGTGTTATTTCACCGCTGCTTTATAATTTTTTGAATATCAGTGTTGAAACGCCTCCGGATAAAACAATAATCATTGGTGGCAGTAGCAAAGGGGTACTGCTTGCCAGGCGTTTGAATATGCATGAAAAGGTTTCAGTGATTGTAGAAAAAGATAAGAAAAGATATAAAGACCTTGTCGCAAAAGGATTCAGCACCCTGCTCTCTGACGGGCTTGATCCCCGCACCTATAAAAATATAAATATCGACCCTTCTAACTGGATTTTCGTTGACGCAGGTTCGGAGGATACGAATATAAGAATATGCAATATGCTGAGGAAAGAATTGAAGCATGAACGAATAATCTCAGTTGCTAGTTGCCTTGGTCTTGAAAGAAAGTTCAAAGAGCTTGATATAGTGACAGTTGATACAACAAGGGTTATCTCAACAACAGTTGAGAATCTTATCGTCAGACCCACAACATATCACACCCTGGTAGATAGCTTTGAAAATTTCACCATTGAAGAAATAATGATAACAAATCCCGAAGTGGATGGGCAGCAGCTAAAGAATATATTGTTTCATAAAGATGCAATCTTAATAATGGTGAAGAGAGACAATGAATTGTTTGTGCCAAAGGGTGAGACTTATCTCAGAAAAGGCGACATCCTTAATATTCTCGGCACCGGCACAGCACTTGATATTGCCAGGCAGACTTTTACAGTCTAGGATTGAAGGAGTTTATTTGATTATCGGGGAGGTAACCTATAATTGCAGAATTTTATGCAGCCCGGACAGGTTAAGTGTATTCAGATAATAAGTATCATTCTTTTTTCAACCTTTATAACTAATTTGCGTCACTCAAGTGAAAACTTATGGATAACACCGGAGATCATACGGTACGGATAATCGAAAAGTGTATCGAAGGCGATATTAAAGCCCAGTTTATACTTTATAAAATGTATTCCAAGGCTATGTATAATATTGCGATAAGGATATTGA
>DRFJ01000031.1 GCA_011050615.1 Bacteroidota bacterium | reverse complement strand
GGCATTCTCATTATGGCACCTGCTATGGGCACAATAAATCCAGCGCCTGATGACAGTTCAACCTCTCTTACGGCTATCTTAAAATCTCTTGGCCTCCCCTTCAGTTTGGCATCATCAGAAAGCGATTTTTGCGTTTTAGCAATACATACTGGCATATCATCCAGGCCCAATCCCTCAATTGATCTGAGCTGCTTTAGAGCTTTTGCAGTGTACTCAACACCATCAGCCCCATACATATTCTTTGCAATAGTCTCAATTTTCTCCTCATAGCTGGCAGAAAGATCATAAAGAGTCTTAAATTTCCTTGCGGGGTCGTCCACTGCCTTTACTACTTTCTCAGCAAGGTCGACAGCTCCTTCGCCGCCTCTTGCCCATGAGTCATTGAGCGCAACTTCCACATCCCAGCCCCTGCAAAAATCGCTTACAAGTTTAATCTCCTCATCCGTATCGGTGGCAAACTTATTTATTGACACTATGGGTCTGAAACCAAACATTTTCATGTTTTCGATATGTTTTTCCAGATTTTCCAGTCCATCTTCCAGTGCCTTCATATTTTTCTCCGTAAGTTCTTTGATAGATGCACCTCCATGGTATTTAAGTGCCCTGATGGTTGCCACCACCACTACGGCATCAGGGACAAGTCCTCCCATGCGGCATTTTATATCGAAGAATTTTTCAGCACCCAGGTCACTGGCAAAGCCTGCTTCAGTAACCACATAGTCACTGTACGACAACCCCATTTTTGTCCCCAGTATACTGTTGGTTCCCTGCGCAATATTACCGAAGGGACCTCCGTGAATAATGGCAGGTGTTCCTTCCAGTGTCTGTACCAGGTTAGGTTTGATGGCATCCTTCAGTAGAACGGCCATTGCTCCCTGTGCTTTCAGGTCGCGGGTAAAAATGGCCTTACCTTCATAAGTATATCCAACAAATATATTTCCAAGTCTTCTTTTCAGATCTTCCATATCGGAGGCCATACACAATATAGCCATCACCTCGGAAGCTGCAGTAATATAAAACCCGGTTTCCCTCGGCACTCCCTGGGTAGTGCCACCCAGGCCGATAACAGTGTTTCTGAGTGCCCTTTCATTCATATCCATTACCCTTTTCCACCCTATTGTGCGCGGATCGATATCAAGGCTTACACTTTTCTGCTGCAGGTTGTTATCTATCAAAGCAGCCAGGAGATTATGAGCTTTCTCAACTGCTGCTATATCACCGGTAAAGTGAAGGTTGATGTCTTCCATAGGTACAACCTGGGCATATCCTCCTCCGGCGGCGCCGCCTTTAATCCCGAAAACAGGCCCGAGCGAAGGCTCCCTCAGTACAACGGTAGTTTTTTTGTCAATCCTGTTCATTGCCTGGGCAAGGCCGATTGAAGTAGTGGTTTTACCTTCCCCTGCAGGAGTGGGTGTTATGGCCGTGACCAGGATTAATTTTGACTTTTTAACCTTACCTTCATCAATGAGTTTTAAGGGAAGTTTAGCCTTATAATTACCATAAAGCTCAAGTTCGTCCTTATCAATACCTAGTTTTCCGGCAATTTCAGTAATAGGCTTCATCTTTGTAGCCTGGGCAATTTCAATGTCTGATTTCATAAGTATTCGTTTAAAGTTTATGTTTCTTAATTATAACATTCCTGCTCTATTTTTGCTTAGCATAAGCGAATATTACTATCGCGGTTTCCAAAGTTATTTAAAAACATTAATTTAGAAAAAAATACTGAAAAACATGATGGGATGAGACATGTTGTAATAACTGGAGGAAGCAGGGGTATAGGATTTGGATTGGTCCGGGAATTTTTGTTGCGCGGACTCAACGTTACTTTCTGCGGCACAACAGACCATTCGGTAATGAAGGCAATGAACCTGCTGACAGAAGAATGGTCCTCAAAAAAATTCAGAGGTGTGGTTTGCGATGTATCAAAAGAAGATGACCTGTTAAATCTGTGGGAATTCGGTACAAAGATTTTCGGTGAGGTTGATATATGGATCAATAACGCAGGTATAGATAACCCACAGGCTACCTTCAACAAGCTTCAGCCATCGGTCATTAACAGGCTTATAGATATTAATATCAAAGGGCTTATTCATGCAAGCCATATTGCCTATAACAATATGCTGAAGCAGGGTAAAGGTTCCATTTATAATATGGGCGGACTGGGAAGTGACGGGAGGATGATTAAAGGTCTGACCCCTTACGGAATGTCTAAAAGAGCAGTGCAATACTTCACAAAGGCCTTTGCCCGGGAAACCGGAAAAGAAAGTCCGGTAATAATTGGATTATTGCTGCCGGGAATGGTTTTGACAGATATGCTCCTGGATCCCATAAGGAAAGGTGAGGACAACGCCAGAAGGCTGAAGAGGGTTTACAATCTCCTTGCCGAAGAAGTTGAACCGGTTGCTTCTTATCTCGCTGACCGGATAACAAGCAACGAGAAGAACGGGGCAATAATCTCATATTCAGGAAGTACCCGCATGTTCCTGAAGATCCCGGGGCGTCTTTTCTCGGGAAGAGATATTGTCAGTGATAAACTGGAAGCCTGAATTCCTGCCCGGGGTGTAATTGTTTATGTTTCCCGGCTAAATATACCTGGATATAAGCATTTCAAAAAGTTCCTGCCTTCCGCTGATACTTTCCGGCTCACCGTATTCCAGAGCAAGGTCACGCATCCTTTCAAGTGTCAGCTGACCCTTTTCAAAAGCTGAACCCCCAGGAGAGTCAAAGGAAGAATACCTTTTATTCCTGAGTGAAATATAATCACTCTGCTTAAGTATTTTATCTGCAATAATCAATGCTCTTGCAAAGGTATCCATACCTGATATATGTGCATAGAAGAGATCTTCCGGTCCCGTTGAATTCCTTCTCATTTTGGCATCAAAATTTATACCCCCGGTTGTAAAACCTCCTGATTGCAGAATCACCATCATGGCTTCCGTCACTTCGTAAATATTGGTCGGAAATTCGTCCGTATCCCATCCGTTCTGATAATCACCCTTATTTGCATCAATACTTCCAAGCAGGCCTGCATTTGCAGCCACCTGCAATTCATGCTGGAAGGTATGTCCGGCAAGAATTGCATGATTTACTTCGATATTGATTTTGAAATCATCCTGCAGACCGTAATGTCTCAGAAAGCCGATAACAGTATCGGTATCATAATCATATTGGTGTTTGGCAGGTTCCATGGGTTTGGGTTCTATAAGGAAGGTACCTGTGAACCCGTTTTTCCTGCCATAGTCCCGGGCCATGGTAAGCATCATGGCCAGGTTATCAATTTCCCTTTGCATATCGGTGTTATGCAAACTCATATAACCCTCACGGCCACCCCAGAAGACATAATTTTTCCCTCCCAGGGCAATAGTGGCATCAATGGCATTCTTGAGCTGTGTGGCTGCATGCGTCAGAACCCTGAAATCGGGATTTGTTGCAGCACCGTTCATATACCTCGGATCTGAAAAAAGATTAGCCGTACCCCACAATAAGCTGATGCCTGTTGAATCCTGCATCTCCTTTACCAGGGGTAATATTTTTTCGAGGCGCTTCTCTATTTCAAAAACAGTGCCGTTACCTACCATGTCCGTGTCATGAAAGCAGTAAAAGGGGGTACCCAGCTTACTTATAAAATCAAAGGCCGACTCAAGTTTTTGCTTTGCCTTATCAAGCGGGTCTTTCACATTATCCCAGGGAAAGAAGCGGGTGGGATCACCAAACTGGTCAGATCCGTCACCACAGAATGAATGCCAGTAGGCTACAGCAAAACGGAGATGATCGCTCATTGGCTTGCCAGCTACCAGCTCCTTTTCATTATACCATTTAAAGGCCAGTGGATTATCTGAATCCCTGCCTTCGTATTTTATTTGTTCAAAATCTTTAAACATAAAAATATAAGGTATTAATTATTAATTATGAACCGAGCCCCGAGAATTCAGGGGGAATTCGCTGAATTCCGAAGGATTCGGGTTGAAGCAATTATGTGTCTGAGTTTTTCTGTCCATTTATTATAGAGGTCATTATAGATTTCTGTACCCGATGCTTCAGGATGTATGGCCTCAACCTGCTTAAGGCTCGCAAGGGCCTCTCTGTAATTCTTATAATATCCGCATCCTATTCCTGCACCTCCGGCAGCACCAACCGATCCGTCAGTATCGTAAAGAAGCACAGATGCACCGGTAAGGTCAGCCACCAGCTGGCAGAAAAGAGAACTCATGAACATATTGGCCTTTCCTGCCCTGATCACTGATATTTTCGTCCCGGCCTCATTCATGATATCAGCAGCATACCTGAAAGCAAAAGCAATACCTTCCTGCACAGCCCTGAAAAGGTGGGAGGAAGTATGGGTGTTTAGATTGAGCTTTAAGAAGGAAGCACCAGTGTCAATATTTTCAAGCAGTCTTTCTGCTCCGTTGCCAAAGGGGAAAATTGTAAGCTCCTCACTGCCCGGTGAGACAGTCCCTGCCATCCTGTTCATTTCCTCATAACTTAAACCTGGACCAGCAATTCTGCGTACCCATGCATTCATTATACCCGTACCGTTGATGCAGGCCAGCGTACCCAGGCGCATTAAGTGCTTATCGTGGTTTACATGGGCAAAGAGGTTAAGGCGGGATCTTTCATCGGTCTGCGCCCTGTCCGTTACACCATACAGCACTCCTGAAGTACCTGCTGTTGCAGCTACCTCACCAGGCTCCATAACATTGAGTGAAAATGCATTATTTGGCTGATCCCCCGCACGGTAACTCACAGGTATACCCTTTCTTAGTCCTAAAAATTCTGCAACACCGGCACCAAGCTCCCCCTGTACTGAAAACACAGGCCTTATATCCGGAAACAGATCGCGGTCAAAGCCAAAATGATCAAGTATCTCATCACTTATTTTGTGTTCCCTGAAATCCCAGAAAATACCTTCGGATAAACCCGTAAGCGTTGTGCATACTTCACCCGTTAAACGGAGGGCAATATAGTCACCGGGTAACATTACCCTGTATATTTTTGCATAGTTTGCAGCTTCGTTCTCCTTCATCCAGGCCAGCCTGGCAGCTGTGAAATTCCCCGGATTATTCAGGAGATTAGCCATGCAGTGCTTATGACCTATCTTATCATAGGCAGCGTTACCATATTTTACTGCACGGCTGTCGCACCAGATAATTGAAGGCCTGATAAGATCAAGCTTACGATCAACTGCCACGAGTCCATGCATCTGGTAAGATATACCTATTGCACCTATATTTCCCCTCAGGGATCTGTCTGACAGCAGGCATTTCCTGACTGCCCCTGCCAGGGCCTGCCACCATGTTTCCGGATCCTGTTCTGCCCATCCGGGATTGAGAACTGAGATTGCCATTTCTTTCTCAGGGGCAAAGGCCGAAGTAATTACCTTACCAGTTTCAGCATCTGTTACGGAAGCTTTAACAAAGGAACTGCCAACATCAATACCGAGTAAATACATAAGCTATCAGGTATATGATTTAAATATAATCAAAACCTGAAATACAGGAAATAATAAAGAGACTATATCAGACAGAAATAACATACTGGTTGAGAAAGCGGCCTTTATCCATTAAGCCAGTTCAGGATATCAGGATCATCAGGTTTAACCCCGGGCTTTATTACTTTAGCCAGCCTGCCATTTTCATCAATCAGGCATTTCCGGAAATTCCACTGTACAGATGAATCTTCAAACCCATTAATATTTTTGGCAGTCAGCCATTTATACACAGGGTGCATATCGTTACCCTTTACAGATATTCTTGACATCATAGGAAATGTAAGCCCGTAATTCCTGCTTATTTGTTCACCCTTTGGAAAGAATGATTAATGACCTGTGCTCAACGATAATACCTTAGGCGTGCCGATTTAACATCAGTAAATCCGGGGTCGAGCCTCCCGCTGAAGCCAGGTTGTTTGCCTCCTACACTCACGGTGAACCAGCCAGGTTCTGTCACCCTATTATTGTTTTTATCTATCATTGACAGATCCTCTTCCGAGAGTATGAATTCAAGCGTCTTTGTCTCTCCCGGCATAAGGCTGATTCTCCTGAATCTCTTCAATTCCCTCAGGGGCCTTGGCGTTGATCCTTTTTCATCGGTAAGATATAACTGGACCACCTCTTCACCTGCCCTTTTCCCGGTGTTCGTTACCGATACCCTTACCGCTACCTCTTCTCCCCCTCTCATTTTACCTGGGATCTTAAGATCTCCATATTCAAAAGTTGTATAACTGAGCCCGTAACCAAAAGGATAAAGTGGTTCATCCCTGAAATACCTGTAGGTACGTCCTTCCATGTCATAATCTTCAAAAGGGGGTAATTGATCAACTGACTTATACCATGTAACGGGTAACCGCCCGGCAGGATTAGAGTCACCAAAGAGGACATCGGCTACTGCATTACCTCCTTCCTGGCCCGGGTAGCCGGCGAGTAAGACAGCATTTGCCTTTTGATCAATATCATTTATTGAAAGGGCACTGCCGTTCATAAGGATTACTACAACAGGTTTCCGGGTTTTTATTATCCTGTTGAATAATTCCCTCTGAACTGCAGGCAGTTTCAGATGGGTACGATCGCCTCCCCGGAAGCCATCTATTTCCAGGGTCATCTCTTCTCCTTCGAGCCTCTGAGACAGGCCAAGGACAAGCAGTACAATATCTGATGATTGAGCAAGGGTCGCTGCACTTTCCAGCATCTTATCCTGAGGCGGGGCCCACAGGAACCTGATATCGGCATCACCACCATAATTCCTGTAAATGATTTCAAGCTGATACTCGCTGTCTTCATCCAGACTTATTTTCTTCTCCCTGTGAAAAGCATGATGGCTTCCGTTGTAGCTAATCAATTCCTCACCATCAACAAATATCTGATAATTGGATGATCCCCAACTCCCGAGATGATAATCGCCAGTCACCGGTGGTTTAAGCCAGGCGGTCCATTTTACCGACCAGTTATCATGCGGAATCTGAGGATGGGGGCTGTAGGTTTCCCAGTAGAAATCTATATTATCATCTATGCGTGTAAACACGGGCTCTCCCTCACAATCCGGGTTATCAAAATATTCCGCATATACTCCCTGCACATCATTGCTGGTAAACAGGTATTCGGACGGAACCGGGACCAGGTTATGGAGTCCCTCTGCAAGAGGGCTGCCATGTGCAAACAGGACATCAGCCTTATTTCCGACCTTGTTTATTATTCCGTCAAGGACGGTTACAGGATTCTTTGGAATGCCGTTGTAGTTGCCTATGAGAGCTTCGAAATTATCGGCGTTTGGCCCTATTACGGCAATCTTTTTAAGATTCCTGTTCAGTGGAAGGATACCGTCATTTTTCAGAAGTACCATTGATTTTCTTGCAGCCTCCCTTGCCATAGTATTGTGATAATCTGAACAACTAACACTCAGGGGTATTAATGAATATGGAACCATGTCATCGGGGTCAAACATTCCAAGCTTGAAACGTGCAAGCATAAGCCGTTTTACTGCTATATCGAGATCTTTTTCCGTAAGCAGACCTTTCGTAATTGCTTCTTCAAGGTGGCCATAGGTAACTCCGCAATTCAGGTCCGTTCCCCTTTTAACAGCTATTGCTGCAGATTCGGCCGGTGTCAGGGTATAATCCTGGAAGGTATGAAAATCAGATATAGCCCAGCAGTCAGATACAATATAGCCGTCAAAGCCCCACTCATTACGCAGTATGCCATATAATTCCCCGCTTGCACAGCAGGGGTGGCCCCGGAACATATTGTAGGCACCCATAACAGATTGCACGTTCCCTTCTACTACGAGCGTCCTGAATGCAGGCAGGTATGTTTCACGCAGGTCTGCCTCACTGACCTCGGCATTGAATTCATGCCTTATGGGTTCGGGCCCGGAATGCACAGCATAATGCTTTGCTGTTGCCACTGTTTTGAGGTATCGCGGATCATCACCCTGCATACCCAGCACAAACTGAAGTCCCATTCTTCCTGTCAGATAGGGGTCTTCACCATAGGTTTCATGACCCCTTCCCCACCTTGGGTCCCTGAAGATATTAATATTTGGAGACCAGAATGTCAATCCCTGGTAAATTCCCCTCATCCCCCGTCTCTGGTAATCATGGTATTTAGCCCTTGCCTCATCGGAAATGATACTTGCTATTTCGAACATCAGGTCTTCATCCCATGAAGCAGCGAGGGTAATCGACTGGGGAAATACCGTTGCCCAACCCGATCGTGCTACTCCATGAAGTGCTTCATTCCACCAGTTATATTCCGGTATGCCCAGGCGCGGTATAGAGGGTGCATTATACAGCAGTTGGTCAGCCTTTTCCTTCAGTGTCATTCTGGATACAAGGTCATCAACCCGTTGCTCAAATGAAAGAGAGGTATCCATAAAAGGAAATTCAGATACTTCCTGTGCAATAACTGATAGTGAAAAGGTGACAGTTAATAAAACAGGCAGGAATAATTTCATTTTAACGATAATATTTAAGGTGGAGAGTGATGAATCCACAGGGTTATTTCACAGAAAATTTATATACTGTTTTTGACGTAAAGGGTTTCCCCGGTTCAAGCACGGTTGTCGGGAATTCAGGCTTGTTGGGGCTATCCGGGAAATGTTGTGTTTCAAGGCAAAGTCCACTCCTGTATTCATATATCTTCCCGCCATGTCCTTTTTCCAGGCCGTTAAGGAAATTACCGCAATAAAACTGTACTCCCGGCTGATCCGTATTCATTTCTATTACCCTGCCCGATTCAGGCTCATAGACTACAGCATCGGGTTCACTTTTATTGTCAAGTACAAAATTATGATCATAACCCAAACCAAGCCTTAACTGCTCATAATCTGCCTCAATACGGTCACCAATTATATGCGGGGTGGTAAAATCAAAGGGTGTGCCTTCAACTGGCCTGAGCTCACCCGTAGGTATCAGGTTCTCGTCCACCGGGGTGAATTTTCCTGCTGCTATCATCAGCTCATGATCAAGTATATCCCCGTTCCCGGCACCATGAAGGTTAAAATAGGCATGGTTTGTTATATTCAATACTGTCTTTTTATCTGTACTGCACTTATATTCAATTACCAGTTCGTTTTCATCCGTCCATGTATAAACAGCTTCAGCCTCCACCTCCCCGGGATATCCTTCTTCCATATCGGGGCTTATATAGGTAAACTTCACTGATGGTTCTTCACCTTCTTTTTCTATTATCTCAATATCCCATACAACGCTATGCCATCCCCCCGGGCCTCCATGAAGTGTATTTGGCGGGTTATTTATGGCCAGCTCATATTCCACACCGTCAAGGGTAAATTTCCCCCCGGCAATACGGTTTGCATATCTTCCGACAACCGATCCGAAGTAGGGATCGCCCCTAAGATAAGCTTCAAGCGTTTCATAGCCAAAAGTAATATTCTCTTTATTACCATCTTTATCAGGAACTTCCAGCCAAACAAGGGTAGCGCCGTAATTGGTAAGTTTAATGGTATTACCCTCATTGTTGGTCATGCTTATCAATTCAACCTTTTTGCCGTTTATTTCGCCAAAGATTTCTCTTTTCATTGTATATTCTTCTTTTATTTCCTGCTTACAGGCTGCGGACAATACTATAACCGCCGGTATCAGGATTTGTTTTAGATTCAGGTGTTTCATGTTTTATTGTTTAAATTAATTTTTATCAAATTTATTAAAATATCAATATCTTTCACCCTTTTCATTAACCATTGGCACAAACATTACTGGCAGTATATTCTCTTGTCTTATCTTCCCGTTCTTCTTCCTGTTAAGAATAAGGTATTGTATCCCCCGTCCTCCAACAGGTATTATCATCCTCCCGCCTTCGGCAAGCTGTTCCTTGAGTGGCCCGGGGATATTGTTGGGAGCACAGGTAACAATAACGGCATCATAAGGCGCGTGTTCGATCCATCCTTCATAGCCATCACCAATTTTTACATGCACATTCTTATATCCAAGGCTGACCAGCAGCTTTTTTGCTCTTTCACCCAGCTTTTCAACTATTTCTACGGTATAAACCTCAGCCACTATCTCAGCCAGTATAGCTGCCTGATAACCCGATCCTGTACCTATTTCAAGTACTTTCATGCCTGGTTTCAGTTCAAGGCTTTCGGTCATACATGCAACGATATATGGTTGGGATATTGTTTGACCTTCTCCTATTGAAAGTGGCCCATCACGATAGGCATACCTGCGTGCACTTTCGGGGACAAAGAGGTGCCTTTCAACCTTCTTCATGGCCTTGATCACCCTGCTGTCGGATATCCCGCGTGCTATTATCTGGTCTTCGACCATACGTTCTCTAAGTTCCTTATATTCAGTTTGAGAAACGCAATAATTGCAGCTTAGCAGGAAGAAGACCGCAAGCCCTATGTATTTCAATTTTCTCATACCCCGTAAATTACCGGTTTAAACCCAATAATGCAAGAGTTTGAGAAAAGTATTTTTCAGGCCTTATTCTTTATTAAAATGAGTCTCATACCAATCTATCATTCTCTCCCAGTGGTCATGGAAATCGGCTTCATTGCTTGCCATTCCGGCACCGTGTCCACCATTAACATAATTGACCCATACCACTTCCTTGCCAAGTCGCCTCATGGCATAGTAGAGTTCCCTGGTATTCAATGCAGGCACATTCCAGTCGCCCTCACCGGTAAGCAGGAGGTGAGGTGTTTTTATCCTGTCGGCAAAGAGGACTGCCGAAGTGGCAAAATACTTCATTGGTGCATCCCACAGGCTTTCTCCTATCCTGTCCTGACCCACTTCAGCTGCGGCATAATTCCTGGTTCCTATGCGCGGACTGTCTCCCAGGAAGCTTATTATGTTTGTTTTTCCTGAAATATTGATCGCTGCTGCAAACCTGTCGGTCTGTGTTATCAACAATGAAGTGGCGTATCCGCCATAACTTGTTCCATGTACTCCAAGTTTATCTTTATCAACCAGTCCTCGTTCAATCAGTTTGTTGATACCTGAGGTAATCCCCTTTATCCATGCTTCGCCGGGATATCCTTCAATAAGGTTAACCGAAGGCTTGAAACCGAAATAACCGGCATTGGTAATAAGGTTCATTGAAAAACTGAAGCCGTTGTTAAAGAAATCCTCATAGATCTCACACACCAGGGGATACTTTTTCCCGGGCTCATAATCAACGGGGTAATACAATATACCATATAATTCCTTACCGTCTGCATCAATGTAGCTGACCAGTTCGCTCCTGGTTATTTTCCTGTTTTCAATCCAGGGATTAAGATCAGTGAGCTTCCGGGGGTTTTCAAAAGCAGGATCGGTAACATAAAAATCTTCAGGCCTGTTACCGTCTGAAAGTCTATAGAACAATTTGCTGCCGTCTTCTGACATCTGCCAGGATGAATATAGGTTTGAATCTTTAACAAGATCCCTGAACTGACCTGTTTCCAGTACATATTCCACAAGACCCCTCTCCCATTTATCCCTTGCTGAATAGCTCATGTACCATGAACTTCCGTCGGGTTTCCAGTCAACTATCCTGAGCCTGGGGCTTTTATCTTCATCTTCAGGGAGTTCATAAACCAGTCTCATGTCTCTGTTATCAATATTTATCATCCAGTAACCTTTTTTTGAAGAGGCCAGCACATATTTACCGTCAGGGCTCCATCTCATTACAGAAAATTTTGCTTTCGAACTATCTTTTTTCACTATTTCCGTGGTATCAGATGAAATTTTTATAGCATCCCTCTCGAATATTGACCTGATAAATACATGGTCTGAATCACTGTAGGCAAATTTTGTCTTGCTGTCATCCCAGCTAATAATTATTCTTTTTCCCGATTTTTCCTGAAGTGTATCGATCACTGCCGGCTCATCCAGATCAATCATATAAAGGCCGTAATCCGTACCTCCCTTTCTGTCATAGCTGGTTTTCTTCGGAACATATTCAACAAATACCATCTTATTCCCTTCTTCCGACAGGCTAAGATTCGAATACCTGCCCTCAGGGAGGAGTTCAAAGACATTCCCTGAACTGATATCTACTTTTACAGGTATGCTGAGTGAGGAATGGTTCCTTATCTCATCCCATTTAAGAAAGGGTCTCTTCGAATCATAAACCGTTACAGGTCCTTCAGTTGCTTCACGGAATAAGGAATCACCCCTGGATGCCCAGTTTTCCGCTCTGAGAGAAAGAATAAGGTATTTTCCGTCGGGAGTCCATTCAAGTATCGAGTTCGAGGCTATATCCAGATCTGTTTTCAACTTAATTCTTTTAGTCCGTTCGTTTACGGTATTATGCAGGTATAAATTGAACTTATCATCTTCAAACACCAGGCATGCGAGATGGCTTCGTGCAGGATTCCATTTTAAACCCCCGGTAATCTTCCCATTGTCAAAAATCTTATGGGTTTTATTCTGTCTTGTGTCAATTATCACAAGCTCCCCTGAATAGGGTGCAACATAGTTCGGATCGCCATACCTTCCATGATCAACATTGAGACGATCTTTGCGAGCCCTTATAACTCCGGCCACCAGCTGTCCGTCACCGGTTATGTCCATGGCATTGAAAGATTTAACATTGAGGACATCCCGGGATGTGAATGAAGTTTTCTGGGAAAAACAAATGACTGAAAATAAAACAATTAATGCAAACAGGGCAATTTTTTTCATAAATGTCATTTCTTAAATTAGACTTTGGATTAATATTTGTATGTTACTTATTGTAAATGTAAGAAATTAGGATCAGGCCAGGGAACCTTAATCCTTAATATTTGTTAATTATAGACTTAAGCAGTCTTTTTAGATATTAATTTGATACCTTTGAAATAATCATTTATCAAAAATTATGAACCGGAAAATATTATTAATCGCAGCCTTATTGCTTTTTGTTTTTCAAAGCAGTATGTCCCAGCAAAAAGGTGAAACGGTAAAACTCAGGGGGGTTGTCAGGACAAGTGAAGAAAAACCGGCGGCAAATGCCTTCATCTTCATAGACGGAAAGATAATTGAGGATAAAACCAATATAAATGGGAAATTCAGGATACAGGTTCCTGACACTTCAGAAATAATATCTGTTTTTACCCTTGATAACCGCTTTGCAGAGCAAAAAATTGATGGCCGCAAAAATATAAGTCTCACCCTGTCTGAACCACTGGACACAAACCAGGTATTACCTGCAATTATTAACCGGGATGTGGTAAACCTTGGCTACTATAAAAGCCAGGTTGATAAACTGACTTCAAATGTTGGAGTGGTTAAATCCAGGGAAGGGGAAGAAAACTATTACGACAATATATATGATATGATCAAGGGTGAATTGCCGGGAGTGACAGTCGTCGGTAACAGTATTACCATTCGCGGACCCGGATCACTCAGGTCAAGTAACGAACCCTTGTTTGTTGTTAATGGAATGCCCGTAAACTCGGTAGCCCACATAATACCTGCAAATGTTGAATCAATTTCCGTACTCAGGGGAGCAGCTGCAAATATGTATGGGTCACGTGGTTCAAACGGTGTTATTGTAATACAGTTGAAAAGCGGCAACAGGAAATAAATACTTTTTTTATGGTAATTCCGGGCCGGCTGTTTTAACTTCACACCGTTTAAAACTTATATAGATTATGAATAAAAGTATAATTATTATAATTCTGGCTGCTGCTTTTTTATGCTTTCCTGTATCCGCTCAAAAAGTGAAGGAGGGCAGTAAAAAAGTTGCCGGATACATATTAACACATACAGGTGATCCTGTTAAGGGTGCAATGATATTTGTTGATGGCAAACTGATCAATAAGGGCAGCAACAGGAAAGGGCTTTATAAAATTAAAATAAAACCTGATTCTGAGACTATTGCAGTTCTTTCTGAATCACATGGAAGTGAGGAAGCCCTCTGCCTGGGACAGGATTCCGTAAATTTTGTCCTCACCGGTTCTTTTAATGCCAGGGTAATTATCCCGGCTGAAGAAGATGAATATGTTGACATAGGCTATGGTAAGGTGAAAAGAGACGAATTAACCACAAGTGTGGGCAGTGTAAGTAAAGAAAAGATCAACCAGCCCCACTACACTGATATATACTCCATGATCCAGGGCGAGGTGCCGGGAGTTACCGTAACCGGTGATAGGATAATTATAAGAGGTATTCATACCATTAATGCAAACACTGATCCTCTCTTTGTTGTAGATGGCGTTATTGCAAGTTCAGTTTCATATATTAATCCAATGGATGTCGAATCGATAGATATATTAAAAGGCTCTGCAGCATCAATTTACGGTGTAAACAGTGCAAACGGAGTTATTCTCATAAATACAAGGAAAGCTGTAAGGAGAAAATAAACAAAAATATATACTTTGAAAAGACGGGAATTCATTACAAGAGGAAGTCTTGGTGCCCTTGGCCTGAGCATTGGTGATATCTCGGTTGCTGCAAGTGCCGGAAACCAGACCACTGACAAACGCAGGAAGATACTTATCTCGGGTGGAGGATTAAATAAGTCCTTTATTAATTATCTTATAAAACTGACCGGCAAAAAGAAGCCCCGCGTATGCTTCCTGCCAACCGCGGCTGCAGATGACCCACGTGTAGCTCTTTACTGGTATCAACTGTGTGCAGGTCTTGATATGGTACCATTTGTCCAGAATATGTTCATCACAAGTTATTATATGAAAGAGTCATTTGAAGATGTACTGCTGTCGATGGACGGGATAGTTGTGGGCGGGGGTAATACACTTAATATGCTTGCAATATGGAAAGCCCAGGGTATAGATAAGGTCCTGTACCGGGCATGGGAAAAAGGAATAGTCTTATCCGGCGGTAGCGCAGGCTCTTTATGCTGGTTCGAAGAAGGAACAACCGATTCAAGGCCAAAAGAACTCACAAAAATTGAGTGCCTCGGATTTCTTGAAGGATCTCACTCACCACATTATGACGGGGAAGAAGAGAGAAGACCAAGGTATCATCAGCTTATCAGGTCAGGTGAGCTGAAACCCGGCTATGCAGTGGATAATAATGCCGCAATTCTGTTTATAGACAGGAAAGTCAGTAAAGTCATCGCCAGCGATAAGAACAGTAATGCATATTATATTGAGATGGTGGACGGAAAGATAAGGGAAAGCGTTCTCAAACCCGATGTGATTCTGTAAAAAAATAAGATACTCATAATCTACTGTCCTAAATTAATAATGAATAATATCGAAAAAAAAATCAGGATCTTTGCCCCTGCAACCGTATCCAATGTTGGAAGCGGATTTGATATCATGGGTTTTGCAATAGAAGGAACCGGTGATACCATTGAAATGGAGCTTAGAAATGACTCCCTTTTTATAATCGAAAACAGTACGGGAGTGGCCTTACCCGGTGATCCGGAAGAAAATGTTATTACTCCTGTGATAAAAGCCCTCCAGAAAGAACTGGGAATTGACGTAGGGGTAACCATCAGATTCATTAACAAGATCAAACCCGGAAGCGGAATAGGATCAAGTGCCGCCAGCTCCGTGGCTGTCGCCTATGGGTTTAACAGGCTCCTTGGCAAGCCCCTTATAAAGAAAGAACTTATAAGATATGCCATGGAGGGGGAAAGAATGGTTAGCGGAACAGGACATGCTGATAATATCGCGCCCTGCATGCTGGGAGGATTCGTCCTCATAAGATCATACCGCCCCCTTGATATAATAGAGATCCCATATCCCAGGAGCATCTACGGTTCGGTTGTATTACCCGATATATCCATCATGACATCGGTGGGAAGGTCGGTAATCCAGAAATCACATTCCCTGAAAAAAACAATTACACAAACCGGTAATGCAGCCGGGCTGGTGGCAGGGCTTATCATGGGTGATTTCGAACTGATAGGCAGATCAATGGTGGATGTGATAGCAGAACCTAAACGGAAAAATATGATACCCGGCTTCGATGAAGTGCGCCAGGCCGCAATGGATGCCGGTGCCCTGGGTTGTAATATTTCAGGATCGGGTCCTGCAGTCTTTGCCCTGTCAAAAGATGCTGCAACAGCAAGAAAAGCAGGTAATGCAATGGTCAGGGCCTTCAATAAAAATAAACTGGGCTGTAAATTATTCCTCTCACCAATCAGTAAAAGAGGTGTAAGTGAAATCTAATTGCCTTAAATATGAAATTTGTAAGCAGCAGGAATAATTCCCGTTTATACAGTCTTAAAGAAACCGTTTACCTTGGCCTCGCTCCTGATGGAGGACTGTTTATACCGGAAAAATATCCCCCGCTGTCACTCAGGGATTTTAAAAATATTGATAGCCAGGCCTTCCCTGACCTGGCTTTCATCCTGGCAAAACCTTATCTCGAAGAAGATTTTAATGAGGATACTATAAGGGCAATGCTTAAAGATGCCTTCAATTTTGAAATCCCGCTGAAAACAATAAGCGGTGATATCAGCGCCCTGGAGCTGTTTTATGGTCCCACCCTGGCCTTTAAGGATGTGGGAGCACGATTCATGGCGAGGCTGATGGCTGAACTGAACAGGGATGGTGAAGAAATTACTGTCCTGGTTGCCACCTCTGGCGATACAGGAGGGGCAGTAGCTTCAGGGTTTCACCGGACAGAAAATATTAAAGTGGTGGTGCTTTACCCTGAAGGCAGGGTAAGCGAATTCCAGGAGAAACAGTTTACCACCCTTGGTGATAATATTGATTGCCTGGCTGTTGACGGAACCTTTGACGACTGCCAGAGACTGGTAAAGACAGCTTTTTCAGATATTGAACTAAGGAAGAAACGCAAACTGACATCTGCCAATTCCATAAATATTGGCAGGTGGTTGCCCCAGTCATTCTATTATACCTGGGGCATGATACAATGGATAAGGGAAAATCCAGGAATTCTGCCTTTTGTTTCAGTTCCTAGCGGTAATTACGGTAACCTCACAGCCGGCATGCTGGCTTATGAATCGGGTATTCCTTTCGCGGGTTTTATTGCAGCTTCAAATATAAATAATACAGTTCCAGTATATCTCAGGTCCGGTTTTTTTGAACCAAAGGAATCAGAGCATACAATAAGCAATGCCATGGATGTAGGCAATCCTTCAAATTTTGAAAGGATGAAATACCTCGGCGGCTCATGGAAGAATATAAATGAACTTGTATCGGCCTATGAATTCAAAGACAGGGAAATCCTGGCCACCATTGAAAGGGTATACGTACAATCCGGCTATATTCTTGATCCCCATAGCGCCACAGGCTATGAAGCCCTTGAAAAGTCAAAACGTAAAGGTTTTTTTATAGCTACCGCCCACCCTGTTAAGTTTCTTGATGTAATGCCTGAAAATATCCGCGATAAAGTAGAGCTCCCTGAACATGTAAGACTTTTTGACAGTCAGGCTTCATCAGTTAAAATATCAGCTAATTATTTTGACCTGAGAGAATATCTTCTTAAAGGCTGAGGCGGAGGCTAAGAAATTGTCTTGTGCAGGTCTTCCTCAGCCCGCAAAAGCCCTGGTAAAGACGGGAGGCCTGTTACAGGGCTAAGGTGAACGGTTCACTGCAATCTTAAATCATTATCTCCTTGACGGATCAACACTAAACTCAAATTCCTCAGGCGGTTCTGCCCCCATGAGGTGCCTGACAAAATAATCCCATCTCTTGCGCATCATATACGGTTCATTGCTGAACCCGTGCCCCCTGTTGGGAAAGAGTATGAGGTCAAAATCCTTGTTGGCTGCTATCAGTTCATTAACCACGAGCAGGGTATTGTAGTAAGGTACATTGGTATCCATGGTGCCGTGGGCCAGCAATAATTTCCCTTTGAGATTCCCTGCCAGCAACTGGTTTGCCTGGTTATCATAGTTGGTGGTGCCATCAGGATACTCTTCCAGCAAGCCCTGCCATTTCTCACCCCAGTCATCCTCATAGTTCCTGTTATCATGGTTACCGGCACAGCTTACAGCCACTTTAAAGAAGTCAGGGTATCTCAAAATTGCATCAGTGGAAGCAAAGCCTCCGCCTGAACTGCCATATATTCCCACCTTATCTATATCAATCCATTTATGCCTCTCTGCCAGCTGCTTCATACCTGTTATCTGGTCGGGCAGACCATTATCGCCCATATTTCCATAATAAGCCTCATGGAAGGACTTTGAACGCATGGGAGTTCCCATGGCATCCAGGGCTATAACAATGAACCCGAGCTCCGCAATTGCCTGCCTGTCGCTTCTCGAAGCTGCAAAACTCCTGCTTCCCACACTACCCGACTGGGGTCCTGGATATATATAGTTTATTATAGGATATTTTTTCGACGGATCGAAATCCGTGGGTTTGTACATAAGGCCATACAGGTCTGTTTCTCCGTCGCGAGCCTTTACGCTGAAAGGAACAGGAGGAACCCAACCCTCTGCCAGGAGGTGGCTGATGTCTGCCCTCTCCAGTTCAATTACACCTTCGTTACCTGTCTTCATTAAAACAGTTACAGGCGGATCCACCGGTGTTGAATAACTGTCGACAAAACAGGAGCCATCAGGACTGATATCAATAACATGATTTGCACTATCGGGTGTATGCAGTTTAAATCCTGACCCGTCTTTCTCTACACTGTAAAGGTACTGAAAATACGGATCCCCTGGTTCACGACCGGCCCCTGTAAAATATATCCTTCCTTCTTCTTTGTCTATATGCAATACCTGCAGTACCTTCCATTCACCTTCGGTTATCTGGTTCTTGAGTTCACCTGTTTGAAGATCATGCAGGTACAGATGCCCCCAGTCGCTTTTCTGGGAATACCATATGAATTCATCAGATTCCGGCAATATATGCCAGTTTATCATATTATACCCCGACTCAAAGAAAGTATCTTCCGTTTCTTCGAAAATATCCCTGACCTCACCGGTATAGGGGTCGGCCAAGCTCAGGACCACATGTTTATGATCCCTTGATGTTGATACAAAAGCAAGCGTTGATCCATCAGGGCTCCATTCCACATCGGCGAACTTACCGCCCCGTGTTGCTATATGGTCAGTTATTGTAGACCTGTGCTGGTCGGGCTCCATTTTTAACCTTACTACTTCCTTTTTATCCACATGTATCACCACCCTGTGTATTCTGAAAATTACACTGTCTTCAGGGAGGGGATATTTCCATATCTCAGGTTCAGGGTGGCCAACTTTAGCGCTTGCAAGGTACATTTCACCCACTCCCCTGCTATCGTGCTGAAATGTGGCAATCATACGTGAATCGGGCGACCATAACAGAACAGGTGTTTCACGGCGGGTCCACCCTGCATTGTTGGTGGCATAGCCGAAATCCTTTATACCGTCAGTCGTGAGTTGTGTCTCCCCGCCAGTATTCATATCCTTTATCCACAGGTTATAATCCCTGATAAAAGCTGCTTTTGTATTATCGGGTGACAGCACGCCATTCCTTACATCATAGCTCTCACCTGTCTTTTTATTCAATATATTCGCATCAATATCATATTCATACTCAATTCCTTCAATGGTGAAAGCGATAGATGACAGGTCATCTGAAAAATTTATGGAACGGAAAGGCAATTCACCGGGACTGAAATCCTCTCCTCTTTCCTGAGAAAGCACACGAGCAAGCTCAGCGTGGTCGAAAGCCTCTGTGCGCTGCATGGATGATGCATCCACAAGAATAAATTCACTGCCACCGGGTGTTCTCTTGCTGTACCAGAAATGATTTTCATCTATCCACTGTGGCCTGATATCGGCATTATAAACAAACTGCGAGGTATGGGAAGAAAGCATCTTCTCAGCCCTCCTGTAGTCGCTTTCATCCGGGTTTCTTACATTGCTGTTGTTAACACAGCCTGCCCCAAAAATTATCAAAGCGGCACTGATAGTTAAAGAATTTAAGATATTTTTCATAAGCTGGGAAAATTAATTTTCAGATTTAATCTCAAAGTTAAAAATAATATAATTACCACGTATGTTAAATAAAATGTATCTTAGACATAGAAAAATTAAAAAAACAACAACATGAACAGATTTTCAGCTTTTATTATTGCATTAACAATTGCACTGGCCTTTTCATGCGGAACTGGTAATGAGCAGGAAAGCAAACTGAAACTGGAAAACTACTTTTCAATTGACAGTTCGGAGACAGCCATAATGGCATATTATATGGCAAGGAATAATTATGACCCTTCGGAAATACCTGTCGGGAAACTCACACATATCATTTTTTCTTTCACAGAAGTAATAGATAACAGGATGGTATTCAGGAGTCCCGAATCAGCTGAAAGATTGAAAGAACTGGTACTGCAGAAAGGGAGGAATCCCGGTCTGAAAGTAATGGTTGCATGTGGCGGATGGGGAGGTTCGGGAGGTTTTTCCGATATGGCTGCGTCAGCAGAAAACAGGCAGATATTCGTACAGAGTGTGATTGATTTTATCAACGAATATGATCTCGACGGCCTGGATGTAGACTGGGAGTACCCCGGTTTGCCTGGTATAGGTAATCCCTTCCGTCCTGAAGACAGGGAAAATTTCACTGCCCTGATGAAGGAATTGCGTGAGGCCATGGATGCTACGGGCAAAAAGCTCACTCTTACCTTTGCAGCAGCCGGCTGGGATAAATATTTCGATAATATTGAGACCCTTGAGGTGATGAAATATGCTGATTATATGAATATTATGACCTACGACTTCGTCGGGGGAAACCAGCCATACACAGCCCACCATACAAACCTTGGTCTCATCAGCCTTGATGACCTGAAAGGAACTGATTATCTGAAATATATAAATGACAGCATAATAAGCAGGGAGGAAACAGACTGGCAACCAAGATCAATAGAAGGCATAATTAATTTCATCACGGGCCTGGGTGTTGACAAACAACAGTTGATAATAGGAGCTGCTTTTTACGGCAAGGCATGGAAAGTTAAAACAACGGAAAACAACGGACTTTACCAGGCAACACGGGGACTACAGTCGGGCTGGCCCTCATATGCCGCCATAAGGGACAGCATGGAGAATAAGAACGGTTATATTGTATACCGCGATGAGAAGGCCAGAGCACCATATATTTTCAATAAGTCTGACAGCATCTTTATCACCTTTGACGACACTTTTTCGGTGAGGCTTAAAGCCAGGTACGCAATGGATAATAAACTTGGTGGTATTATGTTCTGGGAGCAGTCGCAGGATACAAAGGACGGTAACGGCCTCCTGGATGCAATCTATAGCGTGGCAGGGAACCGGTAGATGAGGTAAACTAGAACAGCTCCTTGGGGAATAAAACATCCTGTTCTCTCAGGGCTCCGTGCAAACGGTAATATACCTCACCATTGTTTGATTCGAGAAAATAGCTCCACTGGTCAATCCCGGGATTATCCGAGTGAATTCGTCTTATATAAAGACGCTCATTAATATTTAATTTCAGCTCACCCTTTATGTAAATTCCTATTTTCCCGTAATTGGACTCCATTGTGGTTTTTAGCCACACAACATCAGGATCGAGTAATCCTTCACCTTTCACCCGGCGGTGATCAATAAGGTTACCTACATATTTCCTGGTAACCATCAGCTGGTCCTGTTGCATGCCCGGTTCGCTAACTGAGCATGATGCTAATAATGTTATGATCAAAGCAAGGTATATTATCCTCATCCCTCTCTTTTATTATTAAAAAGAAGACTTCTTATCAAAGTTAATAAATGCATTCGATTAAGCTACAACCGGAGTCTGTTTTTTGTTACTATTCCCCGGATTCAAATCTCGATATCTTCAGGATCAATATCTTCTTTCGCTCTCGGATCAGGCGGAGTAGAGCTTATTACTCCGTTTTTATCTACATACGCAATCATGTCTTTAAGATCGCTCTTCTTATCACTTTCTTTTTTGGCTAACCGTTTTTCAGCTTTTTCCTTTCTCTTTTTAGCCTTCTTGTTTCTTACATCTTTCTTTTTAAATGTCTCCTGTGATCTTCCCATAAGTATCTCCTGTCAGATTTATATTATAGTTATTTGACTACCGATGTTTCAATTATCACTCGCCGAAGAATTCAACATTATCTTTAAGCATAAGTTTAAGCTTGGAAAGACCATTGCTTCTTATCTGCCTTACCCGTTCAGATGACATACCGTATTTTTCGGCTATATCCTGGAGAGACCAGGTAGCATTGCTGTCGAGGCCAAAGGACATGTTTAAAATGGCAGCTTCCCTGTGGTTAAGTTTTGCCAGTGCCCTTTTTATGTTTATCATTAGTGATTCATTCATCAGCCCCTTATCAGGAGGTGATATACTTTCATTCTGTACTGTGTCATAGAGGCTGAAGTTATCATCATGATCTCCGCCGACAGGCATGTCGAATGAAACCTGTCTGTTTTTTATCCGTTTGGCCGTTACAATATTCTCGTTTTTAACATCCAGGAAATTTGCCAGTTCATCGTCTGTTGGCTCCCTCTCATACACCTGTTCGAGATAAGGTATAGCTTTTCTTATTTTATTAATTGCTGCTATCCTGTTCAGGGGTAAACGCACAATTCTTGTCTGGTCTGATATAGCCTGCACAATTGACTGGCGTATCCACCATACTGCATATGAAATAAATTTGAAGCCCCTGGAAGCATCAAATAGCCGCGCAGCTTTAACCAGGCCTATATTGCCCTCATTTATAAGATCCGGCAATGACAGGCCCTGGTTCTGATATTGTTTGGCAACCGATATTACAAACCTCAGGTTGGCGAGCACCAGTCTTTCAAGTGCCATATTATCGCCCTTCCTGATGTTGGCAGCTAATTCAACTTCTTCCTCAGCACTTACCATAGGGTAATTGCTGATCTCGTTGAAATACCTGTTTATTGATTCCTCATTCCTGGGGGTTAATTGTTTGCTTATTACCAGTTGCCGCATTTAAAAATATTCTAAGCTGATTTTACATCATAAGCTACAAGGCCTTTATCACCCTGCTTAACTTCAAAAACAACCTCCTGATCGGTTTGAAGTATATCATACGAATCAAGCAGACCTGTACGGTGTACAAAAATGTCTTCCCCGCTTTCAGAATTAATGAAACCAAATCCCTTGGTCTCATCATACCATTTTACTTTTCCTTTAAACATTATTCTTTTATTAAATTTTAATATCTTGTTTTCCTGGGTTTTGCCTCATTAACGACAATTTCCCTGTTTTCCATTACAGACCCGTTAAGATCTTTAATTGCCTCATTAGCCTTGGAATCATCATCCATTTCAACAAAGCCAAAGCCCTTACTTCTGCCACTGAACTTATCAGTAATTATTTTTGCAGAGCTTACTGTTCCGTATTCTTCGAATACTTTTTGAAGATCATCTTCATTTACCTTGAAATCAAGGTTACCTACATAAATGTTCATTTTGTTTGTTATTTAATTTGTTAAATCCATATTACCCGGGTGGTCTTTATGTGCTTCCGCCTTCCCCCGAGCCAAATAAGCCAGCCCGGATTATAAGGCAGTGCCACACATGCAGATTCAACAGAACCTGGTAAGATGATTAATAATAAAATTTAGGATTTAAAAAAAAGTGCCGGGATTAATAAAAAAGTGATAGATAATTTTGTTAAAAGCGCCATTCTCAAATCAGAAATTTTGGCAAAGATACACATAATAATCCAGATAGCAGCATATTATAATGCATTCTCCTGTTCCGGGCATAAAAAAATCATAATTAATAGCTTCATTATAAAATATTTATTAATTTTATGGATGTACTTTGCCTGAGCCACCAAAACTCCAAATATATGAAAAAGTATATTGCACTTTCTGCTGCTTTCATGGTTCTTATAATGTGGGGATGCTCAAAAACTGAAAATGACACCTTGTCCCTTAAATATACCCTTGAAAGGAATGTTGCAGATATAAACAGCGCTATGAATTACATCTCAAATACTACAGCCTGCGAGATCCTGAGTGTCAATTCATCGGCCTATAAATGCGAAGAGGGTTTCCGGGACAGTATAGCTCTTGATCTTATTGCAGGCATTTATGAATTTCAACCTGACCTGGTTAATTTCTCTATGTTTTTCATCCCATATAAGCTCTTCGAAAAAACAGGGGAATCAGAAAGGATGATCGTTAATATGCCACATAAGCTAATTTATCATCCGGAATATCTCTATAATATTAATCCCTTCGACACGCTGCTGGAAAATGATTTCACAATAAGCGCCTCTGATTATCACCTTTATTATTCATGGGGCAGTAAGTATGATTATAAGCTCACGGCTGATTTCACCTTTGATTCCGAAGATATCGGAACGCTGGAGATCATATCCGCTGACCAGGAGGAATCAGGCTTGACATATACCTCGGAATATACATTTAATGAAGGTTTTAAGATTGGTGTTGGTTTTCAATCGGACTATTCTTCCGTTTCATATTTCGACCTTAAACAGGATGATCTTATCCTTTTGAGAGAAACCGTTACCAGGGTAAAGAACGATTCTGACGAGAAAGAAGTAAAGTACATGCTCACTATCGGCAATATTGATATTGTTAAAATGACAGGTGTTGATTCGATACAGGTTTACCTTGACGGTGTTCTTCAACAGAATGCTGGTGCCGTAATAATTGACACAACATATTTCGGTGCATCAATAAGACATGAGAGGGATATCCTTCTGACCCTTGATAATGGCACCACCGTAAAGATCGGCGATATGCTTAAACCTGCCAAAAAAACACTGGCAATCCTGGTTGATTCATTGCACAGTATGAATTTTGCAAGCTATATAATCAATTATATTGCAGTAAGCATTTATTATCATTCCTGATGAATAAATAGCTTTATTATATAATTTGCTTTCAGGTTTTACTGATCTGCCCTGTGAAATACCGGCTAATCCTTTATTTTTCTGAATCCAGAAAAATTCTTTCATTATAATCCGGCAAATTCAGGATTATTTCAAAAAACAACTATATTTGAGAAAGAAAACAAGGAAACAATGGTTTAAGCTACCTTGACAGACGCTTTAACAGGAATACTTATTGAATTTTCATCTACCTAAAAACAAAACCTATGAAAAAACCCCTTTTAAAAAGCTTGAGCATAGTGTTGTCAGCAGTTTTACTCCTGGCACAAACCCATGTCCTCTCTGCAAAAACTATCACTACCGGTATTCCGAGCATCGAAGAATCAGTTTTCAGCATTGATGAGGATGCTATGGACCTGGCATTAAGTGAATTAAATGAACTGGACACCTATCTGACCATGAATGAAGGTGTAAGCTACGCAGATCTGGAGGCAAGCGGAAGTGAACTAATAACAAACATCAGTGATCTTGCTGCTCCGCTGGGCCTGGCCCAGGAAGGTGAACCGCCACTGGGAATCCCGGCCTTCTGGTGGGGATGTCTTCTGGGATGGGTAGGATTACTCCTTGTCTATATCATGACTGACCAGGACAAAGATCAAACCAAAAAAGCCTTCACCGGCTGCCTGGTTAGTTCAATTGCAGGTCTGGTTTTATACGGGATCTATTATGGCTTGATAATAGGTGCTGCAGCAAATTAATCCGGATTGAATTTTTTCAGGGAAGAATTTATAATATCCTACAAAAGAAAAAGATGCCTGCTATTTCTGCGGCATCTTTTGTTTATTTAATCAATATGGTATTAATTAGAGGCAAAATCTGTTTTTATGTTCAAACGTCTTTGCATTTTACTGTTTACAAGCATGGTTGTTAATGTGCCAGGATATGGCCAGGATTATTTCAGGATACAGGCAGATATATCTGTTAAAATAAGTAACACTGATGGGACAAAAAGCCTTACCAGGGCAAAAATTTACTATGATAAAAATATAAAGGAACTGATTTATGATATCTATTTCCCGCAGGAAGAAAAATGGGTAAGTAAGGATACCAGCCTTTATAAATACAATAAAGACAGTTTAATCCAGAGAATTACCATCCCCTCCCTGAACGAGTTCACGGTTTTCCACCTGGCACTTAATACCGGATTAAATGATTACGGATTGAAAAAAACAAACTATAACCTTAGTAAGGTGGAAAAAAAAGGAGACCTGGTGCTTTCTTACTGGAAAATCCCCGAACAATTAAACCTTCCAATAGACCATGTGGTAATTGCGAAAAAGGAAAGCAGGCTTGAAAGCGTAGTGATGGTAGGTAAAGACCGGGAAATTCTGAGCAAGCAATTCTTCAGGAACTATATCAAAATAGATGCTTTCGAATTTCCAGGCCAGATAATCCATATTACCTATGACAGTATAGGTAAAGAAAATTACCAGGTGACCGAGTTCAGTAATATTAAAGTGAATGACCTGGCAAATACTCAATTATACCATTTCAAACAATAGAATTTATATGAATGGAAGAATCCGTCAGATCGGTCTTATTCTTTTCTCAAGCCTGGTCTTAATCCCGGGCATCAATGGCCAATCCCTCTGTGATCCTCAACTGGCAACATTATTTAACAAGGCAGATACATCACAGAGCGACTACACAGAGCCACTCAGGGAAGCAAAGAATGAAATTGATATTACCATATCTGCATTCTTTTTGTTTTATAAAACATTTATCTCATCCCAGGATGTGCCTACATGCGTTTTCACACCCTCCTGCTCGGTATATGCCGTCCAGGCCTTTCAAAAGAAAGGTTTATTGGTGGGTTGGCTCAGTACTTTTGACAGGCTTTCCCGGTGCCATGGTCTTGTAAACCCGGATCACTATCATTTTGATACAAATAAAATGCGTTTTTATGATCCCGTTAAGTAGAAAAATCTCCCTTACACTTCTTCTGGCTTCCGTATTGATATTTTCGGTCAGGTCCCAGGAAAATCTGCTGGATTATAAAAATTCCCTGGAATTTGCCAGGTACCTGAAGTCGACCCGGCAATACAATTTTGCCATGGAAGAATATGAGAGGCTCAATTTCCTGTGGCCGGGTGACAGCCTTATAAGCCTTGAACTGGTGCAGACCTACAGGCTAAACAGGCAATGCAACAGGCTGGATGATTCATTTGAGTTGCTCAGGGATAATATTTACCGCCACCATTCATTGCCCTCAGTGAAAGAATACCTGGCTTTTTCATTAAGCTGCAGATCAGAATCAGAAAAATACCATGAACTATCAAGCATGCTTAAGCCGGCTGACAGAAGTTTTTATGAATTAAGCTATTTCTGGCTAAGCCGGAAATATGACTCGGCCTTCGTTTATTGCCGTGAAAATAAGGATCTGATCATGACAAATAATCCCGGCCTGTTAAGTTTAACTTACAATTTTGCAAATGAGAAAAATAAAAGTCCTGCACTTGCAGTAATGATGTCAGCAGTCATTCCCGGAAGTGGCAAGGCATATGCAAAAAGATGGGGCGACGCTGTGGTATCCTTCCTTTTTGTAGGATCCAATGCTTATGCCTCATACCGCGCTTTCAGCAAAAAAGGCGTAAAGAGTGTTAACGGCTGGATCTTCGGTACACTGGCCTTCAGCTTCTACTCAGCAAACCTGTGGGGCTCGGCCAAAGCAGCTAAAACATATAACTCCGATATGCAACAAAGGTACCAGGATAATGCGGAACTTATTATATATAATTCTTTTTAGCTCCTGTCTTTTCACACACCTGGAAGGACAGGATATTCATACGGTAAAAAAGTTCTCCGATGAACTTTTCAGTAAGGGTAATTACCAAGCTGCGCTGAAAGAATACCAGCGTGTCCTTTTCTTTGACAAACAGAATGAATATACCGAATTGTACTCCAGGATAGCTACAATCCATTACAATCTGTCAGATTTCGACAACGCCATCAGATATCTTGACCTGGCACAACACATTGAAAACAACGACAGCATTAAATTTGAATTAACCCTCAAAAAAGCCCTCTGTAATTTTAAGCTTGATAAGTACTTTGAAGCCCTGAATGAGCTGTATGACCTCCCGGACCATCCATCTCCCTATCTTCAGAATAAAAAGAACCTCTACCTGGGAATATGCCATTTCGGACTGGATGATTATGGCAATTCACTGGATTGTTTCTCAGGCTTATTCAATAGTGAGGGTGCTGAGAAAATTCACGGGCTCTTTTCTGATTTTGAAGATTATAACAGGAAATTCAGACCAGGTAAAGTAGAGCTGATGAGCATGCTCATGCCGGGACTCGGTCAGGTATATGCCGGTGAAGTATTTAATGGCGTCAACTCATTTTTTTTAGTGAGCGGTGTCACATGTTATGCCATTATTACGGCACTAAATTATGGCATAATTGACGGGCTGCTGGTAATGTCTTCCTGGTTCTACAGGTATTATTCGGGAGGTTTCACCAATGCCAGGAATTTTGCCGTTCAAAAAATTGAGGATGAAAAAATCAGGCTCTATGCCGAAATATTCAGCCTGATTGAAGATTATCAAAATAATATGGTGAAATGAGCGGTAATAATACACACCGGCAAATCAAGTATTGCTTGTTAATCCTCCTGTGCGGATTCACCTGTGAATTAACCGCTTCCTGTGCTACCGGAACAAGCTTTGAAAAAATATTCGACCTCATATACAGCCAGCAGTTCCATGAAGCCTCCCTTGAATTGAACAGTTCAGAAAATGAGCTCGACAGATGGGAATATCACATACTTAGTCTGGACCTCATATGGTGGGAAACTCTTTCCGGTTCTACAAGAGAAGACTATAAACGATTTGATTCAGCTTTAAAGGATTATACCTCAGATTTAAAAAATGCCCGCGACCCTGACAAACTGGAAGAACTGATTACTCTCAGTTATTCATTCCGGCTCGGGGCAATAAAGGGCAATCTTATTCCCATTATGCCGGATTTTTTAAAGATCAACCACCTTATTCAGCATTTTGATACGGCAGGCTTAGACCCTGCCCGGCAGGAAATATTCAAAATCTACCTTGCCCTCTTTAATATTGGCAAAAGCAAATTGTTGTTTAATAATTCAAGAATAAAGGAAGAAGCCGTTGAAATCCTGGAAAGCAATCTTAATTCACCGTATCACGTGTATCAGACCATTTCACGCTACTTCCTTTCAAAAATTTATCTGGAAGTAAGCCCTTCACCGGCCAGGGCAAAGATTTACTGTGAACAGTTATGCAGTGCCTGTTTGTCGTCAGCTAAACCTGGCCAGTTAATAGCTTAAAATTAAAGGATACTTTCATAAATTCAAAGGAGTGTTCTGTAATTCATAATTGGTTCTCCTTTTCAATAGAGTTCGCTGCTTGATGTATTGTCTTCGGTCTAA
Source organism: Bacteroidota bacterium (assembly GCA_011050615.1). Taxonomy (GTDB): domain Bacteria; phylum Bacteroidota; class Bacteroidia; order Bacteroidales; family VadinHA17; genus UBA9300. The sequence continues at coordinate 516 of DRFJ01000031.1, read as the reverse complement.
GATCTCTTTATCTCTTCCAAAGTATACATCAGCTGGTGTTACGTTATTTATAGATTCGTGATAGCGATGGTTGTTATAATATTCAACAAACTCTGCTATCCGATCCTTAAGGTCTTTTTGATTATAGTAATGCTCAAGCTTTACCACATTTTTCATAGTCCTATGATATCGCTCGATCTTTCCCTGAGTTTGTGGATGAAGTGGTTTTCCACGAACATGAGTAATTTCTTCTTCTTCAAGGAAAGTCTTTAGCCTGAATTATTCATAAAAAATGGGGTTTTGTTCTTTATTTATAACTTAAATAGTTATATTTAAAGTACTTATAACAAAAAACCTCTTTATACAATGATACACAAAAATACTGAAAATTCCACACACGAACTTAACCTTTTCCCGATACAAGGTAAAAATATTGAACTCAGTTTTAGCGGTGATCGTATAAGCAGCGATGGTGGATTATTACTGCTTCGCGGGCTTGACAGCCAGCTAAACCTCTTATCTTCTGCGAGTAACTGC
>DRFJ01000007.1 GCA_011050615.1 Bacteroidota bacterium | reverse complement strand
TCATAGAAAAGATGAATTTTTCAAGTCCAAAATAAACAATGCTCACCTTATTTGCATCTTTGGTGCTTCAATTGGTGATACTGATAATATGTGGTGGCAGCTGATAGGTGAAAAAATCAAAAAGATTCCGATGCCTCTAATTATATTTACAAAGGGAGAAGAAGTTATATCTCCTAGAATTGGATACAAGAATAATCGAACTGAAAGAAAAATAAGAGACTATTTTCTAAGGAAAACTAAATTATCAAATGAAGAGAAGGAAAAAGTTATAGATAGTATATTTGTCGTCCTCGACTCTTCAATGTTTAAAGACATTATAGTATAAAAGACCCTTATGCAATAGAGGGTAATTTTAAGTAGTCTTGTCTTGCTTTTTTGCAAACTGTTCTCACAAATCCCCCAAATCATTAAACAACTGTCAATCAGTATATTATAAACAGAATATATTTCTATATCCTTAATATAGAGCTATTTACAGCTCATATGAGCCATTTTCTACCTTTCATTAATGGTATACCATCAAAAAACAAAAAAGTTGCTTAAAGCACTTAAAAACAGCCTTATACGGCATTTTATAATATATCAACCTGTTGCAACTAATTGTAAATCAGCAATATGATGAAATAGAGTGAAATGATAGGAAATGTTATTTTGTTTCAGTAATGTTACAGTAACGGATAAATAAAAAGCGCCAATATTATTATATATCAGCGCTTTAGTTGTTTTTGATAGTAGCCCCACCAGGACTCGAACCTGAATCTGAAGTTTAGGAAACTTCCGTTCTATCCCTTGAACTATGGGGCCAAAATTTGTGCGGCAAAAATAATGGAATTTTAGGTTGTATTCAAATTTATTTGGAATATGTTGGGTTTTCCAGAATGTACTTGCGGATTCTGTGGTATTCATCCCAGTTCCGGATAATCCTATCATGATACCGGGATTGCCAGGAAAAATCTGGATTGCTTTTACGGATATTAATAGTACAGATCCTTTTATATTGATTAATTATCACCCCCAATGAGCCGGGTTCCTTGATGATTTCACTGAAGGGACGCCCAATCTGGGCGTCCCTTCAGGTGCTGAACAATGGGATTTGTTTGTAACCAATGCACCATTCGATGATTTACCTTTTTGTGGTGATTCAATTATTATTATCCCATGAACATGATCAGGCATGATGATAAATGAATCCAATTCAACATATGGGAAATGAACAGGAATCTCTATCCACCTCTGACATGCAAAAGACCCTATTTAGAAAGGTGCATTATACCTTCAACAGGTTTTCCAAAATATTTGACCCTGTTCTTTGTGACAATGGTAATGAAACAGACACCCTCCTTATTATAATCCCAATTTTTATAACGGATTGTGGATGTATGATATATTCCCCTGAATTTTTTAGCAATTTTATGCGAGACATGGTATTCCGGTTATATATAGGAATAATCCTACCAACTATTTATTATTTGTAATTTATTCCCAACCTTGTTATTATATATTCGCCTGCTGATGCAGTTTAATTTTTGCATGGATGATGATCTTTCAACCACCTAACGATCACATCTGCAAGTTCATTTCTTTTACCTTCGAAAGAATGATCTGAATCTAATATTACTTTTTTTTCCACTCTTTCAACTCCTTGCAGCTGTAAAGCCCTGATCAATGGAAAAACGTGTCCTTCAAGAGTAGAAGCCTGGTCGTTCCAGCCACCAATTATTAAAAGTGCCTTTTCTGAAAGATTCCCGGCATGCTTTACAAGATCATATTTGTCAGAATTTGCCATTAGCTCTTGAAGTGCTTCCTCCCCACCTGGTCCTTTAACTGGGCCATTCAAATATCTGTTATTCATCGTTTCAACAAACATAGCCCTGAATTCATCACTTTTTTCAGCCTGCCTGGCAATTTCGCTCTGGTCAGCTGCAGCAATAGAAATGACATATTTAATAGAAGAATCAGTAGCTGCGGCTGTTAATGCAATATCTCCTGGTTTGGGATGTTTCCCCTGCCATCTTTTACTAAATTCTTTAAGAGCAAAAAGAAACTTGTCTTCCCCTATCATCTTCGTAAATAACATATACGGAACCACTGATTTTACAAGGTATTGATAAAATAAATTGCTCTCATTGGTATGGGCATATGAATGATAAAGGGAGCTATTATCCTGGGTTGAAACACATAAATCACTATATGCATCATATATTCCGAACATGTGGGTCGAAAAACTGCTGTCAGAATAGAAGTCTGAATGATATTGATCTCATAGAAATTTAATAGTAGAAAATTGCGTAATTCCCTCGTCCATGAAATGATATCGCTTTTCGTTAATGCCCATCATAAAGGAAAGATAATTATGGCATATTTCATGGAAGGTCATCAGGATCATAAAAGTTGTATCATTATCATCACAATTATTTGCAATCATTGGGAATTCCATTCCTCCACTGAGCATGCCATTAAATGTTGTGGTATGACTGTATGGAAATTGAATCCCGGGAAATACCTCCGAGGTATATTTTACCGTTTTTTTTTGCAATATCGATAACATTGGGATAAAACAGAGATTCCGGATGATAAGCTACATCAACAAATACCCTTCGATCACCTATTAAGACACTGGTACCGTCACATAGATAATTTTGTGCTGTTCCAAATCCAAAATCCATAACATTGTTTGCTTCAAATTTCCATATATTGCCAGTTAGCAGATTATTATTCAGATCACCCTTTGCAATGATATGCACTGGCTTCCATGGCAGTAATTGATTCCATGACTTCGCTGGCAGGGATTACTGAGAATACCTGTTGTGAATTACCGATCTTTGTTAAGATATAAGTCAGTGTTTCGACAAGGCCACTGGCTGGAAAATTAAGGTCGGCCTGGTTGCCAATGGTCTTTAGAGGCAATACTGCAATTGAGTTTTTTTGTGCACCGGCCAGTGGGAAACCATCTCTTTTGAATATTTTCGGGTACATAAGAATGCCAACAACAACAATGAGAACGCCAATAATTATATTGCTGGCTCTCTGTCTTTTTTGAGTATTCCCATCGGCTCCTGTGCCCGGCTGGTCAGGTGGCAACTCATCAGTTCTCACTATTCCGGAGGGTGTGATGTCGTAGATCCAGGAAATAATAAGGGTAATGATGGCTCCAAGAATCAGAAAATATAAACAAGGTTAACGGACCAGTCCGGAAATCCCAGCCTCGGGAAAATAATATCCGCTGCTTCAAGGATAATAAAGGCAGTACCGGCGTATATGGCAAGAACCCTGTGTACTTTACGCCTCTTTGTTTCCCTCCATAATCTTTGAATAGATTGGCTGCATTAATTCCCTGTTTCTCTGCTGCAGTGTTGAATTTGCATTCTGCTCAAACTCCTGCAGCCGCTTTTGTTTATCCAGGATCTCATTCATATCAATATGTCCAATATTTGAATTTGACCGGCCGGGAGTGACTATACTTATACAAAGCAACAAAAGGGTGTAAAACATAAATTTCATAACTGTAAGATTTAGATTTTGATAAATTTTACAGTAAAATTAAATATAGACTGGTAATTAAGTAGTTATATATTGGTTAAAAGCTGTTAAAGACAAGTTAATGTTATGGAAATTATTAATTGTCACCGGGCTTTTATTGCTTCGTCGGCTATATGCAGCACCTCTCCGAACTGCACCCAGCCGGTTTGGTTATCTCCGGCACCGTGGAGAAGGTAGAGTACCGGGTAGCTCCTTTCTGATATTTCGTAATCGGGTGGCAGGTATACTGCATACTTGCGTTCCCCGTCAAGGATTTCACTCTGCAAAGAAAGGTTGTCGTAGACTTTCCCGGTTTGGGCAGAAGATACAGCGGAAAGAAGGACAATGACAGAAAAAATAAACAGATATTTCATCTCTCTTTGGCTTTAGTTAATATATGTGACAGTAAAAATAAAATATTTTACTGAGCTTGTGAGGTTCAGAGGATAACTAAACCGGTGGCTGACAAAAATGTAATATTTTTGGCAGCGATAATAGACTCTATTTCTTTTCCAGCTCGTAGGTATGGAAGGGCTTGTATTTCATTGTCCACAGGAAGGGGAAGAGAAAAAATATTCCGCCGATAACAGCTCCGACATCAACTTCTTCATCCCTTGAGAAACTGGCCATAAAATCTTCATAGCCTTCCTTGGTTAACATAACGGTGTTAGTGCTTCCGATAATCTTTGTGTCTGTATACGTATAAGGGGTTTGTCCAACAGGTTCGCCGTTGAGATACAACTTTGCTCCCGGGGGGTCAGACTGGATAATGGTTGTACTTGCACAACTGGCAAAGAGAACTGACATTGCCAGTAACAGGGCTATTGCCTTAATACTTAAAGAAAGTTTCATATGTACTGTTTTTATTTATTTCCGGTATTCTGAAAAACCTGTTCAAAAATAGTATATTTTGCTTATAAGCTCCAGGGTAATCTGTTAAATTATTTGCCACTTTTACTTATTTTGCAAGGCAAAAACATAAAGAATTGAAGCAAGCACTGGTAATCTTTTCGATAATTGTTATCTCATCTGCCTTAAATGCCCAGGACGATGAAAGGGAGCTTATTGACAGATACTGTAATTTACTGGTAAATGATCTTGTTGAAAGTACAAAGGGCTGCCTGAAAAATGATACCTGGGAAAACCTTGAAGAAGGTGGTGTGGTTAAAAACACCCTGATTGGCTTGCCCGACTCCTATAATTTTGACCTGGCCAGGATGGATGTGCGTCGTCTGGTAAAAAAATACCCTGATATCAATATTTCCACTCTTTGGCAACAGGGCTATGATAGTTTTTACCACGTGGTATTGGAATTACCAGGTAACCTGGCAGGGATTATTTACTACAGCAAAAAAGTGAATACCATAAGGGTGACGGTAGGGAAGAAGTAAAGACAAACGCAGAGACGCTCTATAGCGCGTATTAAAAAAAAAGATAATGGAAGCATCAAAATTCAATCGCCGGAAATTTATCACCAGAACCACATTAGGTACACTGGGGGCGGGTCTGGCATCAGCAGGATCATTTGCTGCAGGTAATGCAGATACAATCAAGGAGCCTCCTTCCATCAGGGAGTACCGCAAATTTGGCGATACGGGTTTTCTGGTATCTGATTTCAGCTGCGGGGCCCCCGGAAATGAAGCTGTTCTGAGAGCTTTGCTTGAAAGGGGTGTGAACCTGATAGACACCGGAGAAACATATATGAACGGGAACAGTGAGAGAATCATCGGGCGTGTTCTCCAGGATTTTGACCGCAGCAAGATTTTCATAAACAGCAAGCTGTATACTGAAAAGGAATTTCCCCCGAAGAAAGAAGTCCTGGAGCGTTCCTACCAGGCCATGGAAAGGCTTCAGACCGATTATATTGACTGTATGCAGATTCATTCTGCAGAAGATTCCAGGATACTAAAGGATGAGGCCTTTCATTCGGCAATGGAACAGTTGAAAAAGGAAGGCAGGGTGAGGCATGTTGGAGTATCATGCCATGGTAACAACTGGGCTTATGATACCGAGGAAAGCTTAGACACCATTCTTATGTCTGCCATCGAAGACGGACGCTTCGATGTTATTCTCCTTGCCTACAATTTCGCGAATGCGGGGATTGCGGAAAAGATACTTGAGGCGTGCGATAAGCGGGGGATAGCCACAATGATAATGAAATCGAACCCGGTACATATTTTTAACATTTTTGAAGGACGAATGACTAAACTGGCTGATGAGGGGAAAGAAGCTGATGCTTTCCTGCAGGCATATTATGATAAGTACAAACTGATGGAAGAGCAGGCCGGGACTTTCTTTGCAAAGTATGGAATAAGTGCCGGGGGTGATCTGAAAAAAGCTGCTTCGCGGTACGTACTTTCAAATCCCCTGGCCCATACAACACTCTGGGATTTTCAGAATTTCGATGAAGTTGATAATATGCTGCAGTTATCAGGCCAGAAGCTAACAGCAAATGATAAATCAGTACTTAATGGCTTCAGCAAGCATCTTGGTCATACCATATGCCGCATAGGCTGCAATGATTGTGAGGCTGCCTGCCCGCATCATTTCCCGGTGAATAAGATACTGAGGTATAATTATTATTTCAGTGTAAAAAAGCAGGAGAAAAGGGCTATGACAAAGTATGCAAGCCTTAATTTAAACAAGCCACCGGAGTTATGCCTCGACTGTGAAGGATACTGCGAGCAGGCGTGCAGATACGGGGTATGGACACGGCCTTTACTGGCTGCTGCCAGAAAGAACCTGGAGATGATATAAGGATACAGGGTTCCGTGTTCAGATTTACTGGCAGAGCTGGACATCAAGGTGTATTACATAGTATCTGTGCGGGGGTATTTCAATCCTTGTGTCTTTTCCCCTGTAGCTATTTAATAGTCCTGTACCTGGAGTATTTTTTGGTATTTTGTTATATCCCTGTATTTTGACAGGTTCGGATATGTCACTCAATGACCACCCTCCTTTTAAACTTATTGTAAGTGTATTCTGTCCCGGGTCATATATAACGGTTCCAACATCTATATGGCGATTGGCCCATATTGTTTCCGTGGAGGTAACGGGGGAAGCTTTGCCTGTCTCATTTTCCATATAGTCAACTTCGAGATAGTACCACCAGTCTCTGCCTTCACCATCAAGGCATCCGGCCCATGCAATTCCTTTCGTTTTAGCGGGAGCAAGGACTGAAACCCTGTCGTTATATGGAAAATCATTATAAGCCATTACATATAATAAATTTTATACCGGCAATACAACAATGTGGCAATAAATGTAGGTCAATAAAATATCATATGCAAATCGCAAGTGCCCAAACAGTGGGTTTTACAGCCGTTCAGGCTACTCTTTGTCTAAGGAATTCCGGTGAAAATCAACATTTATTTGCTGTTTATCCGGCAGCAGGCTTTATTCATCAAAAAGTCATGATTATTTGGTTCAATCCCCTTACTTTCTAACAGGGCCTTTCCATCGGGCGGAGCCATATTGACCTGTGCGGGCAGGTTTTCGAATTTCCATCCGGCAGGGGAGGAGAACCTGAATTTAAGGTCGGGATGATAAAAGGTATTTCCTTCAACGAAGCCCTGCCTTGGATCTTCACCATATACTATTCCATCAATCATCTGCAGGTAATTGACGGCGCATGATACAACAGCAAAAACTACGAAGAGGATGAATACAATTTCTTTTATCAGCTTAAGTGCTTTCATCGGTTTATCTTAATTAGTAAATGCGATTTATTTTGTTCTGGCTTATTTTTATTCAGATACTAATGAAAGACCGGGGAAATGGCAGGATAAAATAAAAGGCATAAAATTTGCATCCGATACAGGGAATGAGCTAAAACGCTAACCTATGAAACAGTCCAAATTATTGCTTTTGGTATTTTTATTAATCGCCTTTTCATCATCAAATTATGCACAGCAGATTTCCGTTGCTTTTCATAGCGGGATAAATATTTCTGATATACATGATTACAGCTACAGAAGTTATTATTCCGGTAAATGGAAGTATAAGCCGGGGCCTCTGGAGGGTATTTCCCTGGAATATTCCATTTCTCCGGTCCTTGGCATAAGGGCCGGTGCCGATTTTTCGGCTGTATATTATGAGAACCATACTTACATTCACTCTTATGATGGCTGGCCACCCGGTCCGGTGCCTTGTTGGCATTTATCATCAAGCTCATTACTGCCTGATTATTCAGCCATAATACCTTACCCGGAAACGCGAATGATGAACTTCAGTTTCTTTTCAATACCAGTTCAACTCAGGCTTACCATTCCTTCGAAACCACGCATAAACCTTGCTGCGGGGGCTTATTATGCCTTTCTTCTGGACAGGAATCATGAAAACAGCTATTACAATAATGATCCCGAAACCGCGAAGAATGACCTTGGTCTTATTTATTCGGCCGGTCTCAGCTATCCTGTTTCAGAAAGGCTGGCGGCTATGTTTAATGTAAGGTATACAAAGGGATGCAGGAAAATACCAAAATTTGAGGAGTACAGACATGGCTCTACCGGTTTTACCCTGGGTTTGTCATATAAGCTTTTCAGCGGGGAAGAGGAAAATAATAAGGAGCTTGTGCAGGATTCAATCAATAATAAAATTTACCTGACCTACAGGGGAGGAGTTAACCTGTCATGGAATTCAGGCAGACCTGCCGCTAAGAAGTATTCGCTTTATGCCGGTCCCTCACTGGGTTTCAATATAGGTTTTGAGATGTCGCCGGGAACCTATTTCCGCACCGGATTGTCCTTTGAACGGCAGGGCTATGCCTTAAGGGATTCAAGCAATTACTACCACAGGTATTTTATTGGTGATCACGCCGACTATTATGTAAACACCAGGATAAGTGCGGACTATGTGGTAATTCCTGCCTTGTTTGAATTCTATACAGGTGAAACCATACGGTACTATTTAAACACGGGGGCATATCTGGGTTTCAGGCTAAATGCCCGTTGTGCCGGTACGGCCATGGATGAGAAAGTATGGTACGGTATTTACGAGCTTAAAAAGATTACGGTTTATGATAATCTTGAAGGCCTCATACAAAGCACGGATATTGGGTTGATTGCAGGGGTGGGAATGGTGTTGCCCCTTCCGGGGAACAGCAGCCTGGATATCGGACTACAGTATAGGCGGGGCTTCTATGACGTTTACGATACGAATGATATACCGGAAGAACTCAGGCCAGAACAAGGTGAGGCACTGATACGCAACAGTTCGGTGGCCTTACAGGTAGGACTAAGGCTTCCTGTTTACAAATAAGAAAATTATTGATCATGAAACTACAATATATTTTAACAGTAATTATTTTAATTTCAGTTGCTTCGTGTTCACCGGACCCTTACTATGAATTACTGGAATCGTACAGTTTCAGTTTTAAAGATAATTCAGGGAACCGCTTGCCGGCAGGGGAAGTAAAGGATATTTTCCTGCAATACAGTATGAATAAAAATACCAATGCACCTGCCGATTCCTTACGGGTGGAGTTTGAAGCCCTTTCCGGTGGAGGATCGGTAAGTCCCTCTGTGGCATTTGTTAATCCCGACATGTACCTAGCCGCAGAATGGGAGCTGGGTACCAGTTCATGTGTGCAGGAGCTCAGAGCCTCGCTCTACAGTCTAACAGGAAGATATCTGACTTTTGTCAATTATGTGGCTTATGGATTCAGGGAGAATGAATGGGATGAGATTACCGGTGATTTTGACAGCAAGATGAACGATCTGGTAGCTGACACATTGAACGGCTTAAGCATGATGGTGACAAACAACACGCTGTACAGGCAGGGTGAAAGATATTTTCTGTGGGAAGAGCTTTCTGAGCCTGTTGGGGAATGGCAAGGAGGTCCACGTACAGTAGAAATCGACAGCGAGGGTGTAATATATGTCAGCACCTGGAAAGGGGAATTATACAGGAGTGCTGACCATGGCGAATCATGGACGGAATGTACCAGGCCTTACCCGGACAGGGATGATGCTATTTATAATTATGTTTCAAATGATGATGAGCTATGGGTCTATGCCCCTGGGCACAAGATAAAACGTTCGAAAAACGGAGGACTTACGTGGACAGAAATAAACGGACTTGAAGGTGCAGGCTTAGGTGATGTCTTCAGGCTGAATAACGGAAGCCTCCTCTTTCACGGATCAAACTGCTGCAGTCTTTATATATCTGATGATGATGGTACAAGCTGGACCGGAATTCCCACCCCGGGTAGTTCGATAAAGCTGTTTGTTAATGACAATGATGAGATAATTATATGTACCCAGCTGTCGGGAATTACTTTCTTCATGTCTGCAGATTATGGTGCTACCTTTACTTCAGTGCATCAACTTTATCCGGAATTTGGTACTGTTATGGGAAATACCTTTAACAGGTGGAAGGATTTTTATTATGTCCTTGTCCCCGGATATGGTATTTTAAAGACTTATGACCTGGTTAATTACGAACCCTACTGGCAAAATCCTGATCTTATTGAGCTCTTTGTTGATCATAATGGGGTACTGGTAGCAAAGAACATAAACAATGTAAGCATTTATTACAGGCACAATACTCTCCAATAATGGTTTTTGAGACAGCCCCGGAATAAAATATTATTTTCCGGAGGTATCGACCAGCATGATCCTGTCGAATCCCAGGCCTGCCAGCTCGGGATAGTACCTATAGGTTTCCTCGCGGGTAAAGAAACCGGTAACTATGACCCTGTAATAATCCCATTGTTCCACTATTTCAACAGGCAGGTTCAGTCTTTTTTCTATTTTTCTCCGGGCTCTCATTGCCTGTGTCCGTTTCGGGTAGACGGCAACCTGAAGTGAAAATTGAGGTTCGTTTATCTGTACACCTGTTTCAAGCCGCGATGTTTCAGGTTTTACGGTTTCAAGGCGGGCATCCCTTATACCTGCGGGCGCCAGTGGTTCATATTCTTCACGGGTAGTAACAGTTTCCCTCTCCGCTACAGGTAATATCCAGATGTCATCAATACCCATCAAACCAAGTGAAGGTATGATTTTTTCCATTTCCCCGACTGACTTAAATCCCCGTAATCTTACCTTATGGTATCCGTCTTCCCGGATTATTACAAGTTCTTTATCCAGTATGAATTTCAGTTTTTCAAGCATGGCTTTTGCATAGGCTTCATTCCTGAAGGCACCCAGCTGTATTGCCATATCAGGTGTCATTGCAGGCCTGTCGGTGTAAATATCTGTTTCAGTTACCTGTAGCAGAGAGTCTTCGCTTTCTCTAATAATAAGCTGCTGTTGCATTGCCTTTAGCCTTATTACCCAGAATATATTGAAACCAACTTCCTTCAGTCTTTCAATGGTGTTGTCAACTTCCTTCCTGTCATCAAGGTCAAGTATCCTTACCTTATAAAATTCACCCTCGATTACAATTTCCGCCTTTTTCTCCAGCAGGTTCTCCAGTCGTGCCCTCATTATCTCGGCGTATTTTTTGGTGGTAAAGGCTCCGAGCTGTATTGCCCATGAGTCTTCAGTTAAGGTAATCAATTCTTCTGTTACCTCGTGAATGACGGTATAGGTACTGTCAATTATTGTTTCAGGTTCTGGTTCAGCAGGTAAGATGGTGTCTGTTTCTTCGGTATCGGCTTTGATCATTTTTATTACAAAGTCAAGATCTCCCACGATATCTCCTTCAAGTGATTTTCCGATGACAAAAGCCATGGAATCGGGTTCAGCTTTCATGGCCAGTTTATTCAGCTGGGCTGTATCGGGCATGACGAAGTATTTTCCGGGTTTCAGACCGAAATAGCTGTAGTAGCCATCAGGTTCAGACAGTGCACTTGCTATGGGTTCTTTATTCTCATTGAGGTATCTAATTATAATACGTCCCAGCCCTTTTATCCCATCTTCTCCTTCCAGCTTCACAAAGCCGGCAGCTTCACCCACCACGGTTACGGGGATATATATATTCTTCATTATGTTGGGATCAACCTTAACATTCAGGCTTTCATAGGGCAGGCGCCAGGCAATATTGTAGAAACTATTGGGATCGAGTTCTATAAAGCATGAGGTATATGGTTCGAGACCGGTAATGGCTATTAAAGTATCATTTTCAGACTTATCTACCCGTCCGCCGTTTGCACGAAGATTCAGTCCCGGAGCACCATTTTCACCGGGATCTCTTTTCCCATTCGCATTATAATCAAGGAAGGGTCTTATGATTATTCCCCCCCTGCCTACATTCGGCCTGTTATCAAGCTTCCTGTATTTGCTTTGGCCATCATTTATCAGGCTTCCCCTCGCATATTGTACCAGGCTGGTATTATCCTGTGAATACCTGACTGAAGCACCGGCCTGTGCGAATGAGAAGTTATACCTGAGCCCCAGTTCGGCCAGGTTCATATTTGACCTGATGTTCCTTTCAAAAGACAGATTCAGAAAGGCATGATCCAGGAGGTGTTTCTCTATTCTTAATTTTGCCGAGATAAATTCATTTGATGTAAAACCATACTGAGCCTGCGGCATCAATGTCAGGCGCCATGGAAGCCTGAATGCCAGTGAAAGGTTGCTGTATACATATGGATCGACCTCGTCAATAAAAATGGCATATGTGGTCAGATTGGTACTCACACCCGCAAAAGACCCTGAGAACATCCATTCACCTGTAGTATATTTTGACAGTGGGAGAAAGAGCTGGTTAATGCTCACCCGGTTATATGATGAAAAATTACCAATACGCAGAGGGAGGGAAATAATTGCTTTTCGTTCTTCAAGGTAGTTATAGTTTATAGCTTCCTGGTCTTTGTCATATTTAACATATTTAAGGTCAAACTGCAGGTTTGAAGGCAGTCGTAAGGTTAATGCCCCGCCGGCTTTTACAGCATGAATATATTCGCCGGCAAGGAGAAGATTGTTGGTTATCCTGACAGAACTACGCAGGTAAGGCATCAGGGGTCCTGATGAAACAGAAGAAAGATATTCTAAACCTGCTCCGACAGTTATGCGTTCGGACAGGCCATAATTGAGGTCGACGCGACCGAATTTACTGGCTGATCCATCCTCGACAATACCCCCGCTGAGGACATATTCCATTGTTCCGGCAGGAAGGTAATTAAAAGGTATATTGATATTCTGCTCACGGGTTTGTTCTTCGCCCCAGGGGCCGTAGAATTTGAGCTTTACAATAGTATTTCCATAAACCAGCGGCACTTCAAACGTAAAAAAACCTGATGCATCGGCCTTTACATAATCCACCAGAACATTATTTACATACAGCTCCACTATCCAGCCCGGTTCGGTCCGGTCGCTCAGGGTATATGTTCCAAACGAACGCCTGAAGGTTGTTGGTGTATTTGTTAACTGAACACCTACCACGGGAGTATATATTGTGGAATATGAGTAAGTAGGAATTTTACCTGCTTTGACCTGGCGCAGGAGATTATTATCGTTATTGACATATCGCCAGAGGTAATATTGTTGTTTTTCGGTGAATGCTTGCCGGCTGTCATAATTAACAGAGCCTGTTGCCTCACCACCTGCAATCATTGCACCAAGAGTCAGGTTTAACCTGGCATCAGCCGGGCCATTGATTTGTTCAGTGACAATTGCAGACCAGTCGGCAATGCCAAACTTAAAAAGGGGATATGTCCTTTTGATAACTGTATCAGCCTCAACAACTCCTGTTTTTAGTCTGCTGAGATTCTTCCGTATCTCTTCCTGTCTCATTTCGCGTATCAGGGGCAATTCAAGATTTGTTTCAATCGTAACTGATAAGGTCCTGAAACTGAAGATACAATCAAGTCCAAAAATTTCGCCGAAATAAGATGATCTAAGGTATAAATTTGATTCCGTTCTTATCAGATCCCCGGGATTGAGACCAATGGTCTTGCCACTATAATGTATCTTATTGTTTAGCCTGTCAATCAGGTATTCATTATCCGGGTTGATGAAAAAGCCAGATATAGATTCAAGGTCCGGAGAAGGTATATTTTTTATTTTAAGGAAATTAAACAGGTCTGTAATTGCCAGGTAAAGCTTTTTACCCTTTATCACAGCCTCAACCTCTGTGCCTCCTATGCGTTGGATTTCAAGATTCACCGAGATTTCATAATAATCATCTTCATCCTGGGCGGAAACCTGAGATGGCACGAGGATGAAAAACAATAATGAAAGGGATATCAGAAGACCCGCTGGAGGCGAAGGTATGCCCAGTGTTAATTCTGGTCTACATACTTTACTCTCTTTCATTCTGCCTCCAGGGATTTATTATAAATATTTATTCCTGTACAAAAGTAACATTATAGGTACCACTGTAATTTCCCGGCGGATTGGCAGCAGAGTTTCCAATCGTTACTGTTCCTCCTATGTAGAGAAGATTAGGATTGGGATACACTGCCGTTAATACGAACGGTGATGCAGGATCAGAGCTGCCAATCGTTAGTGTTATTGAGCCTCCGTTGCTTCCGGGCAATACTGCATCCGATCCATTCAGGATGGAGACGACAGTTCCGGGATTGCCAACTATCTCGTAAATGGTAGGAAAGAATGGGTAGCTAAGGCCCAGTAAAATGACATCACCTGTTGAGGTTCGAATACCTGTTGGTTCTACAGTAACCGTCCCGCCAACAGCACCATGGGTGAAAGCCCCGAAGGTAAGCTGCTGGGCGGTCACTGTAACCTCAATAGGACGTGGTGGAGGCTCCTGGGCAACAGATACTGATGAAATAATAAAAAGAAGAAACACCAGCAAAGGTGTGATAACAGATCTTACATATTTCTTTATTTTAAAGTGCATAATTATCATCAGTTTACTATAATTATTTTTCTTGAACCTGTCCTGGCACCAGATGTATAATTTATAATATATATTCCGCTTAAAGCGGGGGCACTGAACTCATAATAACCCGGCTGCCTGATAATCTGTTTAAATACAACCTGCCCGGTAAGGTTGAAGACAGATAATATACCTTCATTTCCAGGGACAGCATATATGTTAGTTTTAAGTAGATTATTTGAAGCATAAATATCGAAGATAACATTGTCGGATGAAGGTTCATGTATGTCTGTATTTACATTCCTAATCTCAAGGAAGAACCTGTTGTGATATTCACCTGATTCCAGGGTGACAGTATACAGAGAGTCATTATTGAGTCCCTGCCTTTCATTTGTTAAATTATCATACAGGGATAAACTCAAATTAGAAAAATAGTTATCAATATCGAGCAGGGAAAACTTAATGGTACCATTCCTGTTGGTCTTCAGCCCGAGAGGTATGTTCAGCGGCATCTCGATTTCAGAGGGAAGAGCATTTATAGATAGTTTTTTGTCTCCAGCAACTGTGGCATAGAGGTTAGGGACCATAAAATCGGTATTCAATAGCTTAAGTGCGTCAAAGTCGCTATCGAAGCTTTCTGTAGCCTGGTCATGAAGATATATAACCATAGGATCGGTACTGGTGGTGTCATCTTCAAAAGCTGTTGCAAGGCGGATCAGGGGAACCGATTTCGTATCCCCGCCTTTTACTGCTGCTGATTTGGAAAATTCCTGGGTCATGTCATTGACCCTTACACTATTATTCATACCCAGTGTGCCGGTAACAGGATAAGTTCCATCGGACACATGTACAAAGAATCCCTGCATAGACGGGATAATATTGGAAACAATACCATCGCTTGAGATACCATTTATATACGAGCTATAGGTACCCCCGTATTCATCCGTTGCACTTGCTTTAAAGTAATAAACGGCATCGTCAATATTCGTTTTTGTCCACCCTGCGGCTGCATCCCAGTCGATTGCAGAAGGGTAGGGATTTCCGACAAGGTTCAATCCCTGGGTATAGGTATTATTGTTATTATAGAGGGTTAATGACAGAGAACCGTTATTTACTTCGCCTGTCACGTCCACTGTATTGGGGGCAGATACATTACCGAAATTAACGGCATATCCGTGCATAGGTTCCAGCACACCTGCCGGATCAGAATAATCGACCCATCCAGAGCTGGTCCGACTCTCGTCATATTCATAAAAAGTGGGGAACCAGAACGTGAGGTCCATATCATCACCAAACTCACTCACAGTAGCTGCCTGGAAGGGTGAGCTGAAATATTTGTAACCGAAACCAACAGGCAGGTAGCGCTGCATTGTAACATCACCCGTTACCTGACCGGTGCCAGAGCCGTCAATCAGGGCAGTCGCTGAGGCATCGGACAGGAGGGTAAGGTTACCGGCAGTATTGAGAGGCCCGTTACATAATAAGATACCGTGAACAGATATCATCTGGTTGCCCAGGGTCAGGCTGTTAGTACGGTTAATTGTGAAGTTGTTGATTGTGGGGACCGAGGTGAAGGTACCTGATGGGATGGTAAATGCTGCACCGCCGGTGTTGCCTGCTGTACCAAAGAATATACTGGTGGTGGCATTTGTGGTAATTGTACCTGCAGTTCTCACAATGGGCGTGTCAGAGTTTTGAAAGGTAAGTGTTGTTGATCCAGTGGTTAGAGCGCCGTCTGTCAGGGTAAGGCTCCCGTTAACAGTAACCGGGCCTGACAGGGTAACGCCGGATGAATTATTAATAGTAAGGTTGTTTACAGTGGACGGGAGGCCATTGCCAGTTACCTGTGCAGATGTGCCGTTATAGGTATAGTTAGCCCCGGTATCAAATGTGCGTGTGGCTGTCTGGATATTGCCTGTGGCGCCGGAGGACGTTATTCCCTCAGGTGATCCGATATGGATGCTGGCAGCACTGCCCAGTGAAAAAGAGCCGGCACCAGAGACGATATTTGATCCCCCGCAATCAAGTGTTCCGTTGATTGTCATATCAGTCCCGGTACCATCAAGGACTATAATTTCCGCAGACATTATCAAACTTGCTCCTGCATCTACTGTCAGTTCATCGATTGTAAGCGATGTTGTATTTGTTATTGTGTGAGGAGAAGGTATTGTTACATCATTGCCTGCTGCGGAAGGAGGTGCAGGAGCCGGGACCCATGAACTGCCTATATATACTTCCCATGATGTTGACTGATCCCAGTTTCCCGTTCCGGCACTTCGGTATGATGTTTCTAATAGACCAAGCTGGAAATCGCCAAAGGTAGTTAAGCCAGTTGCCTGTGTACTGGTAGCTGTTCTATTGCCTGTATTCGGGTAGGTCCAGGTGGGAGTATTGTAGTTACCCGTAAGCAGGTAGTTGTAATCTGTTCCGGTATCTATATCTCCTGAAACGAAATTAAAGGTGGCATCATACGTAGTGAAACCGCTTACACCGCTATTTGTTAAGGTCCAGTAGCGGTTTACTGTATATGCCGGGTGGAAATAGGAACTTCCAATCTGGGGATGATCTCCTGAGGTTGTACTGCAGGTAATTGTCCCTGTTCCATTGGTTGTGCCTGTGAAATCTATTACTACAGGAGCATACACCGATGCATCTCCTATTTCAAAGCTTATTGAAGCAGTTCCGGCAGCAATACCTTTTTCAAAATTCCCATAGACATAATTTCCTGTCCCGGCTCCTGTAACAGTACCGCCTGCTGAAAGTACAAGATTATAGGACCCGGTTGACAGTATCCCGCTCACAAAAGTCAGTGAACTGGAAATTGCCCTGCCCGAGTTGAGAGATACACCATTACTGTTGTCAATTACTACTCCACCGCTTCCTGAAAAAGTAGCCGGAAATTCAATGCCTGTTGTCTGGGCTACCGATCCTTTGTATTGCAAGGTTGAGGCTGCTCCGAAAGCCGGGGTTGAACCTGACGCTGTTGCAGTGCCTTCCATTGAGAGGATACCATTAATTGCAGACCCGGATACTGTTTTCGCCCCGCTTCCTGACAAAGTAAGATTGTTGTATGTAGTGGCATAAACAGTCTGCGCACCTGACCTGTTATAATTTACCAGTGAGGAAGTGCCATTCAGAGCAATAATATTTGTTCCTGTACCAGATAGATTAAATGGGTTGGATCCACTTAGCAATAAAGAGCCTGATTCAGTACCTGACTCCATTGAGAGTGTAGAGGTGTTAAAGAATGTCACATTTTGCGTAGTGATAGAACCAGAGACATTTACTGTACCCTCTTCCAGATTAAACACTCCGTTCCTAGAATTTAAAAATCCCCCGGAATAACTGTTAATTGCCAGGTTCCCCGAAATATTTAAATCAGATATTGTTGAAATAAGTGTATGGTTATAGAATGAAAAAAAGCCGCTTATAGAATTGGCTGTTGATCCAACCGCAATATTAGCACAATTTATTGTTCCCTGGCCGGTTATAAGAGATGAGGAGTTACTGTTTAACTTATTTTTTGTAACCGTGCCTGAGACGGCAAGTATTATTGAAGAATTAACAGTAAGTGTTGATCCATTTCCTGTAAAGGTTATTGATGCGCATGCTGCATTCGCCGTAACCGTAATGGTATGATTGCTTTCTATGTATACATCGTCACCCGCAACAGGGACACTTGCGCCCGGGGGGCCACCTGAGCTGGCGGACCATGTAGAAGTTGCATTCCAGTTACCTGATGCAACCGAGTAACGATCGGCAGCATAAAGCGTGAAAGCTGTATGCATAGAAAAAATTGCGAGAAAGGCAATCTTGCAAATCTGCTTCAGGCTTATCATACTTCTACGGTTTAAAGCAGCTAAATAATATTCCAGTTGAATATTAATTCAGCATCAGTTCTGATTCAGCGTACATTTCAGGTCTTACATCCGATGGTGCAGAATAGTATATTTTCAATCTGCCTTTAGTGTAATCAGTATCCTCAGTCTTTGAAAGGTTAAGGATAAATTTCCTTTTTGTGTTAGGAGTATATACTGCTATCCCATTTGCTATACCAACACGCGTTACAGTCCCTGATGGGGAAATATGATCAACGGCAAGATTACCATAAACCGACATGTTTCCTGAACGATTAAATGTGATCTCCAGCTGCGGATCAGTATCATTTACCATCCTGAACTCAGGATCTGTGAGTGTTACAGATGTAGTTGATTCACCAACGCGTATAATTACAGGGATGGTAATACCGAATATGGGTGTCAGTTGCACAGATATCGCATCGGTTACCTGCGTAGTATCCTCCTCCCCAAGTGGTCTAGTTTCGGGTACGGCCCTGAAATAAAAATGAGACCGGTATTCGCCTTCTTCCAGCTGACTTCTCCTTGTAACCTGCACTTTTATTACCTGGGATTCACCAGGTGCAAGGTTCACCGACCTTGGGAAGTATCTTATAAACCTGTCAGCGAATCTCTGTCCCGGATCAGGTTCCGTGATAGTTTCAAACTGCCCATCCTCGGTCATTTTTATCTGCACAATAGAAATTGAATATGTGGCACTGTCCTGCCCGGTATTTGCCAGGTTAAGATCGATTGACCGTGTTGAACCGTCGAAAACAACCCTTCTTGGAGTAATAAGAAGGTTACCCTGGGCATAAATACCCGTTGTCAGAAGTAACAGAGATATAAATGCCAGGGTGGTAGAAATAATAATTGACCTGATCCGGGCAAACTGTTTCAAGTGTAATTTTATTTTTAACATTGGTTTATAAATTTATGTGCCCTCTCAGTTAAAATAAAAAGTAACAGTATATGAGCCTTTATAAATGCCAACAGGATTATCATTAAGAGTCCCGACTTTTAATGTAGCACCAACATAAACCACCTGGAAACCGTTCTGTAATAGTCCTGTACCAACCCCTGATGAGGGTATCGACATCCAATTGTCAACCATCATGGTTTTTGCATTGGAGATATTGGTAATAACAACCGGTTCATCCGGCAGGTTAATAGAATAAGATGCATCAACATCGCCCGATACATAGAAGCTGGCTGCATTATGGGTTCCGGGGCCTTTAAAAACACTGCCAAGGGTAAAAATAGTGCTCTCGGGTGTCAGGATAATTTCTCCCCCCTGTGGTCCCGGGGAAAACCTGCCGAAATTCATCTGTGCTGTTTCCCTGGCAGAAAATACAGGAATTACTTCGGCAAATATATCTCCTTCAGCAGAAGCAGTGGTTAACTGTCCGCTCAGATTAATGCCCGGGCAAAATAATAAAAAGATAAGGCTGCATATATAAATATTAAGCCTTGCCATAATATCTGTTTTTAATTCTTCCTGTTGAGCTATTGCTAGTTATAATTAACAGTTACGGTAAATGGCCCACCTGTATATACTCCGGAACTCTCTCCACCAGCTACATTAAGTGTAGCACCAACAGAAAGAGTCTGAGCACCTGTACCGTCAAGTGTTCCTGTAGGAGTGGGGTTGCTGGTCCATGTATCGACATCCATATTATCTGTTCCGTTGGTGATTGTAATGGCTGCGGCAGGAAGTGTAATTGAATAGGTAAAGTTAGCCTCCCCGGTAACATCAAAGGTTGCCGCCGTAACGGTCCCCGTTACAGCAGGAAGGGTTACATCACCTGTAACTGAACGGGTCCCTGCGGGAGTCAGAACAACAGTTCCACCTGTGGCAATCACAGCAATATTACCAAAATTCATATCAGTTGCATTGGCAATTGCTATGGGAGTTACAATAGTTGCCGATGCTGTAGCTGTAGCATTTGCCTGTGCATGAGCACTTAACGTAAAAGCAACCAGGATGATTGCAGCAAATAAAGATTTTGTAATCAGTTTCATGACACGAATGATTTAAGAGTTAGGTACTTAAATTTTTTTATATTAACGTATGCTATTCCCATGAAAATAGCATACGCCAAAATACGACTAAGGCTACTTGCAGGCAAACTCTGTTTAACGAGTTATCAACAATTACCAAAAAGGTATTAACATCAGGGCCCTTCCTTTCTCTTAGCTGTCTTATTTCACCTGAATTAATGGTTACGGCATATATTTCAGATTCGCGGTATTCATATTCGGCATCTTCAACACGCAGGCTGGAAAAAAGTATCTCTTCACCGTCGCGGGTCCATGAGCAGCCGCCCCCTCCCTGGTTCCGGTTACCCCGGGTAACCTGTCGTGCCGTTCCTCCCTCAGCGGGTACGATAAATATATGCGTATATCCTTCTTCGATAAAACCCATGCGGTCCCTTCGGTATACCAGGCCATCTAATCTCACAGGATGGCAGTAAACAATTATCCCTTATCTTTGTCTGTATGGAAAAGAAAAATAAGAATGAAGGATTTTGAGTTTTATAACCCGGTAAGGATTGTATTTGGAAAAAAACAGCTCGAAAAGATAAGCGATCTGATCCCGCTTAAGAAAAGGATAATGTTACTCTACGGTGGTGGCAGCATTAAAAAGAATGGTGTATATGAGGGTATCATGAAGGCTTTGGAGGACTGTGACATAATAGAATTTAAGGGAATAGAGCCCAATCCCAGTTATGAGACATGCATGAAAGCCGTTGATCTTATAAAGAAGGAGAATGTTGAATTCCTGCTTGCTGCCGGCGGCGGTTCGGTTATTGATGCCACAAAATTCATTGCGGCGGCAGCTTTATATGACGATGGAGATCCATGGGATATCCTTGCCAAAGGCAGTAAAATCAAAGCATCGCTCCCGCTGGCTGACATTCTCACCCTGCCTGCCACCGGGACAGAGATGAACAAGAATTCGGTGATTAGCAGGCAGTCAACAAATGAAAAGCTGGCTTTTTCCTCTCCTCATTCATTTCCTCAATTCTCGGTATTATTACCTGATGCGGCAGCTACACTGCCAACAGAGCAGGTAGCTAACGGTGTTGTGGATGCCTTTGTGCATGTAATTGAGCAATACCTGACCTACCCTGTGAATGCTCCTTTACAGGATCGCATTGCAGAAGCAATACTGACCACGCTTATTGAAGAGGGGCCGAAAGCATATGCTGATCCTTCAGATTATGACTCGATGGCCAACCTTATGTGGTCGGCCACAATGGCGCTTAACGGCATCATCAAAGCCGGTGTCCCGGAAGACTGGTCGGTTCACGATATAGGTCATGAACTCACGGCATTGCATAATATTGACCATGCACGGACACTGGCAATAGTGCTGCCCGGGGTATGGCGGGTGCTCAGGGAGGAGAAGAAGGAAAAACTGTTACAATACGGGGAGAGAATATGGGGAATAACTCAGGGAACTGAAGAAGAACGGGTGGACAGGGCAATAGATGTTACAGTTAAATTTTTTGAATCGCTCGGTATAAAAACGAAGTTCAGCGATTATGGTATACCTGCAGAGACAATAGACAGAATTGTTGAGCGCTTCAAGAAGAGAGGCTGCTTGTTCGGCATGGGCGACAGGAAGCTGGTAACACTTCCTGTTGTAAGAAAAATACTTGAAGACAGGTTATAGAACATTTAAAAACCGGCTATTCTTTTTATCATACCCCTGAAATCTCAATACACCATTGTAGGCGGAGAAGTGAAGTACTCTGCTCTTTAGCAAGAGCTAAAGGAACTGCTTTAAGGCATATTCAGTTTATTTCTTTTTCCAGGTAGATGGTTGATGTCTCCTTATCCTGCTCTATACTGAAATTCCTTTTTTTGAACATGGAGATAATACGGTGGTTATCAGAAGTTGTCTGTGCCACTACTTTTTTCAGTCCCCATTTCTTTGATATCTCGAGGCAGTAATCGGTTAGGTGACTGCCTATTTCCATATTCTGCCATTTGTCTGCCACAAGGATGGCATATTCAACGGTTTCATGTTCGGGGTCGGCTATAAGCCTGCCCACACCAATGATTTTTTTCTTTCCTTCTTCTTCAGTTTCTGCCACTATGGCTATTTCACGGTCATAATCAATATAGCAATAACGGGCAGCCACTTCATGTACCGAATAATGGAAGAACGAATTAAAACGTGAATAAATCGATTCGCGTGAGCAGGAGTCGAGCAGTTCAAACCACAGGGGTTCATCCTCCGGCTTTATCGGCCTCATCACTATGTCAATATTTTTTATTTTCATGGGGGCCGTCACGTATTCTTCAGGATATGGAACGATAGCAAGATGTTCATATTTTGCTTTTTTATCCTTTCCTGTTTCGGTTACAATCCTTGCATCGACAGCTGCCAGTCCGTCTGCTGCCACCAGGAGCGGGTTTATATCCAGCTCCTTTATTTCGGGATAATCAGCTGCCAGGTATGAGAGCCTTATCATTATTTCGATGAGCCTGTCCAAGTCAACTGCTTTATTACCCCGGTATCCTTTCAGCAGGGGCCATATTCTAAGCTGTTCCAGCATACGCCTGGCCAGTCTTTCATTGAGCGGGGGGAAGCCGAGGGCATTATCCCTGAAAAGTTCGGCTGTTACCCCGCCCGCACCTGCCAGCATTACAGTGCCAAAGACAGGATCACGTTTTATACCAAGGATCATTTCAATTGATCCCTGCATATTTATCATAGGCTGGACGGTAATACCTTCAAATCTGGCTCCCGGCTCTGATTTTTCAACGTTTTCGATGATTTGTTCATAAGCCGAACGGGCCTGCGATTCGTTTCTTATATTGAGAATGACACCACCCGAATCGCTCTTATGAGTAATATCCGGCGACATAATCTTGAATACTACGGGGTATCCCGTTTCGTTTGATATTTTTACCGCTTCGGCTGATGACTTAACCAGCCGGGGCATTGCAACCGGTATTCCGTAGGCATGTAGCAATTCCTTTGATTTCTTCTCTGACAGGGTCCCGGATTTCTCATTCAGTACCGGGCTGAAGATTTTTCTTATCTCATCGCGGTCAAATTTAAATTCAAGAGATATATTTCTGGGTGTTTCATACAGTATTTTTAGATTACGGGAATAATCCACGAGGGTCATAAAAGCCCTTACTGCCTGTTCGGGCGTTGCATAGGCGGCTACATTGTTATCGTTTAGGATTCTTATTCCTTCTTTCATCTGTTCTCCTCCAAGCCAGGAGGCAAGGATGGGCTTTTTTGTTCCTGCCTGCAGTTCCCCGATGGCTTTTGCAGCAGCAGTCACATTGGTCATGGCCTGGGGCGTAAGTATTACCAGGAGGGCATCGACATTTTCATCCCCGAGCACTATTGAAGCTGATTTAGCCAGTCTTTTATACCTGTCATCGCCAATCACATCCACGGGGTTTCCGTGTGACCATATAGGAGGCAGACCGGCATTTAACTTATCCATGGTTTCTTCACCCAGCCTGGCAAGAGTACCGCCTTCGGCTATAAGTGTGTCTGTTGCCATTACACCTGGGCCACCGGCATTGGTTACGATGGCAAGCCTGTCGCCTGCAGGGATCTTGTTGCGGCCGATGAGAGCGGCGCAGTCAAAGATCTCACCAATATCATACACCCTGGCGATGCCTGTTCGCTGGAATGCTGCATCATAGATATTATCTTCCGAAGCCAGTGCTCCGGTATGTGATGCTGCCACAGCGGCCGACTCCGGGAAGCGTCCGGCTTTGTACACTATAACAGGCTTGGTCCGGGCAAAAGCACGGGCCGCTGACATGAAGTTCCTGGCATTCGTAATTGATTCTATATACAGGATAATAAAGCTTGTTGACTCATCAGCCCCGAGGTAATCTATCAGATGACCGAAATCAACGTCAATAGCATTGCCGAGGGAGATAAAAAAGGAAAAACCTATTTTCTCTTCCCTGGCCCTGTCGAGTACAGAAGTGCACAGGGCACCCGACTGTGATATAAAGGCTATATTGCCTTTTGAGGGAAGAGCAGGGGCGAAGCTGAGGTTAAGCTTTAGTTCAGGGATAATTATTCCCAGGCAGTTCGGACCAATAATCCTCATGTCGGGGAATCCTTTCCTTATCTCCTTTATCTGGTTTTCCAGCTGCAGGCCTTCCTTACCTGTTTCCCTGAAACCGGCCGACATAATTATGATACCCTTTATTCCTGATTCACCACATTCCTTAACCCATTGAGGCACTTCATTTGCAGCAGTGCATATAACGGCCAGATCAGGCTTGCGGGGCAGGCTGTCAAGGGAATTGAAGCAGGGCACACCCATTACCGCTTCACTGCTACGGTTTACAGGGTATATAACCCCTTTGAAGCCGCTGCCGATGAGGTTGGTAAGCACCTTCCCGCTTACACTGTTCGGATTGATAGAAACACCTATAAGTGCTATCCTCTCCGGCCTGAAAATAGAGTCCAGATTATTTACGTTCATTATATGAAAATATCAGAAATGCAAATGTCTGAATTTGCATGCCCGGGGAATTATATCCTGAGTTTTTTGAAATCCTCTCTCATACGGTCGAGGTCGGTCAGCCAGGCTTCAATATCTTCCTCATGCTCAAGCTCATCATTTAATATGCTTATGGCAATCTGGTGGGTGGTATGATCTTTGCCGTGCGTAAATTCAGCTATCTGCTGGTACCTCTTTATTGCACATCTCTCACCTATGAGATTTTGTTTTAGTATGGCTTCTACATAAGGATCTGTTGGCTCTTCATAATCGCACTCAGCATGCTTTACCCACTGCGCAGGATTCAGAATGGGTGTTCCGCCAATTTGTATGATCCTGTCTACCACCATAACTGCATGCTTGAGCTCTTGGTCAGCATGTACCAGTAACTCAGGCTCAACTTCGCTTCTCATGGGCCCTTCCATGATCCTGGCACCTATCCAATACTGGTAATATGCCAGCCACTCCTCAGCAAGTGCTCCGTTAAGCATTTTTATAAGTTCCACAGTATCAAGCTTTAAGATTTTTACAGCATCTTGTCCCATAATGTTTTTTTAGTTGGAAATTCAATTATCATAATGAACCTTAAATTTACTGAATAGTAAGGAAAATCCAAACAGGGATAGTGCTTATTAACATGCCTTAAAAAATAAATAAAAATATTGTTTTAATTAACTTGGCGCTTTATTCTACATTAATATTAAAAACCAATAAGATGAAACGTATTACCCTTGTTGTTGCAATGGGTATGCTGGTGATATTTACCGCCGGCACAAATGCCCAGGATAAGAAAGTAATAGATAACATAATAGAAATTGGCACCAATGATAACCGGTCAATGGAACACCTGGATGTTATATCCAATCGTTTTGGTGGCCGCCTTGTAGGTTCCGATGCTTACGAAAATGCTGCTGAATGGTGTGCTTCGCAGTTCCGGGAATGGGGGATGCAGGTAGAGATGGACGAGGCCGGGGAGGTTCCGGTGGGCTTCAACCGGGGACCGTGGTTTGGAAGGATGCTTGGTGAAGACGGGATGATACTGCATTTTGCCACACCTTCATATACAGCAGGCACTAAGGGTGTGCAGCGGGGACATGTAATGCCTGAGCCAAAAACACGGGCCGAATTTGAAAGGATGAAAGGTAAGCTGAAAGGTGCCTGGGTTCTGATATCAGGGATGAATGACGGATGGCCTGTTGATTATTCGGAGACGGGAGATTCAATAAGGGCGGGGATCATTGCTGAAAATGAGGAGATAGCCCTGAAGAACCGTGAGATAATGCGTGCAAACCGGGAAAAGGAGGAAGGTGACAGGGAGGAACTATTGCCTTATAAGGAGGAACCGGCACTTTTCTACAGGGAAATGGTTGATGCAGGCATACTGGGTATAATACAGGCATCACCTGTTCCTATAAGGGCATTGTACGACAGGAAGAACATAAATAATGGAACGCTTACCTTCGATAACCTTCCAAAGGTACCCGACATAAAGCTTGACGAACACCAGTACAGGATTATTGAACAGAAGGTTAAAGAGAGACGGTATTTCCTGCTTGAGTTTGACATAAGGAACCACTGGAAGCCCGGACCGGTAAAATATCATAATGTCATAGGGATTATCCCCGGAACAAAATACCCTGACGAATATGTAATTATGGGTGGTCACCTGGATGCTTTTGATGTTGCATCAGGAGGAGTGGATGATGGTTCGGGTATTACACCGCATATGGAAGCGGCACGGCTTATAATGGAAGCAGGAGGGAAACCTAAAAGAACCATAATATGTGCCCTGTGGGCAGCTGAAGAATTCGGCCTGCTGGGATCAAAAAACTATGTTGAAGAGAATAAGGACAAGCTTGACCGGATATCAAATTATTTCAACCGCGACGGTGGCCCTACAGTGGCCAACAGCCTGAGTGTGCCTGAAGCAATGTATGACGACTTTAAAAAGGTATGTGAGCCCCTTAATGATATTAATCCAGATTTCCCATTCACCCTCAGTAAAAGAGAACCAAGAAGGAAACCGGAAAGAGCAGGAGGCTCAGACCATGCCTATTTTGCCATGAACGGTGTTCCCACCATATCATTCGGGACAGCCGATCCCAAAGGTTATGATTTTAATTACGGTGAAATCTGGCATACCGAGAGGGATCTTTACAATATGAGCATACCCGAGTACCAGGAGCATACGGCGGTTGTTACGGCAATAGTAGTTTACGGTCTTGCTAACCTCGATCACCTGCTGTCACGGGAAGGATACTTTTTAAATGATGAATGATGAACAGGGCAGGGTGGGTAATTGAATTATTGTAACCAGGCATTAAGTGTTTTAGAATCTCATCCATCCTTTGTCTTTTCCTCATTATCCTTGTCATGGAAGATGCCCCTGGCATAAACTGCCATCGAATTGGCATGTTCGGGTTCTCCCATACCGTAAACTTAAGGCGGTCCGTTATGAGAAGGGAGTAATGCCTATAAGGGATATCGCCAATAAGCCCGGTGGTCACTGGGATTACTTTCTCAAGATTGTTTCTAAAACCGCTTAGGTCTGTGCTTCCGGGATTTTCAACGGCAATTGTATACGGGATATTGTCAATTTCAAGCAGATCTTTCATTCCATATACCTTCCACCTGCGAATTTCTTGGAAAGAGTATCGAGCATGTTGATTTCATCACGGCTGAGACTGACCTCAACGGATAATATGTTTTCTTTAACATATTTCTTCCTTTTCATTCCGGGGATTGGTATTATATCATTCCCCCTGTGAAGGAGCCAGGCCAGAGCCACCTGTGCGGGTGTATGATTTTTCTGTATGGCTATTTCCCCGAGTACTGATAAGAGCTTTAAGTTTTTCGTGAAGTTATCACCCTGGAACCTGGGTATCTTCCTCCTGAAATCGTTTACGGGGAGGTCAGCCTCTGATTTGATTGACAGGGTAAGCAGGCCCCTGCCCAGTGGACTGAAAGGTACAATTGCAATATTGTTCTTACGGCAGGCTGGAATAACACTTTTTTCCAGGTCATGTGTATTAAGTGAATATTCTGACTGCAGGGCAGCAATGGGATATACACTTAATGCCCTGTTTATTGTTGTGGCTGAAACCTCTGACAGGCCCAGGCTTCTCACCTTACCCTTCTCTACGAGCCCTGCCATTGCGCCCACGGTATCTTCTATGGGGACGTCCTTATCCAGCCTGTGAAGATAGTAGAGGTCGATATAGTCAGTTTTCAGTCTTTTAAGGCTGGCATCGCAGGCTTTTTTTACGTATTCGGGCCGGCCATCAACTGACAATTCCCCGTCTTCATCACCCACGAAACCGAATTTGGTAGCCAGGATAAGCTTCTTCCTGATTCCCTTAAGGGCTTCGCCGACAAGTATTTCATTATGACCGTTGCCATATATGTCGGCAGTGTCAATAAAATTGATACCCTGATCAATTGATTCGTGAATTGTTGCGATTGATTCTTTCCTGTCGCCAGCACCATAAGCTCCTGACATGCCCCAGCAACCAAGGCCGATGGCTGATACTTCCAGGCCTGATGACCCAAGTATACGTTTCTTCATGTATACAAAGGTAATAGAATATTATCATTTGGTACTTTAATCAACTAGTTGCTAGCCTGTTTGCAGAAAGAAATTCGGGATCAGGGAGTGTGAGTTGAGCAAGAGATACAAAACATGAACCAAGTCCCAGGCTCTCAGTCATCAGTACTGCATTATAAGCGGAAAGCAGACAGTCTTCTTTTGCTGTAGGCATTATCCTGTCAGTATGGAAGAAAAACACTGCCAGTATGCTCTAAAAGATCACTTCATCAGGTCCGTTTATCATTTTGATAGCATTCAATATCTTATTTCTGTTGTGCTCATCTTTTATAGTACGTACTTTCTCATCTCCGGTAATGAGAGACAATTTTCTGATCACCGGATTCTGAAGTAGTGTGCTTATTTTTGAATTGTAGCTTCTGCGGCACATCAGCTGCGATAAAAATTAACCATCCCATGAGAACTGAAATTATTAATCTTTTTCTGTTTATAGCATACTGATATATGAGGATATAATAGACGTTGCGATAAAGAAAATTTCCGTAAACATTTAAATTATAATCAGGAAGAATTACCGAAAGTGATATAATGTGCCGGAAAACAGCTTACCGCTTTTTCACATCAACAAAAATACCGGTATCTCCACCAACCTTATTTAGCCGGTATTTGAATGTCAGCATGAAATATCTGCCAATGATATTGGACCGGGTTTCACGGAGGTAATTCAACTCGCTTATACGGTTTATTCCTGTGTTTTTATTAAGGATATCGAAGCCTGAAAGCGTGAGTGCTGCCCTGTTGTTCTGCATGAAGAAATAGCTTAGCTGTGCACCCAGCAGCGGGACAACCCGCGATTCTTCAAAACTCCTGGCAGTATAATTGGTAACATCGGCATTGATGTTTAAGTCAAACCTGTCATTGGGTGTCCACCGTATTTCGCCAAACCAGGAAATGTCGAAATATACATTATTCAACGATTCCTGGATTGAATACCTGGTATCTGTAAGTTTAATACCAGTACCGGTACTTATATCCCATTTTTCTTTCTTCCTGTTCTCAAAACTCAATGACAGTCGATGATTAAGGGAACTAACTTCATTCTGAACCTTATTTACAATATTGAATCCTTTATTATAAGTTTCATCCAGGTACAGGTTAGTCTTTATGCCGAGGGGCCTTATTGGTGTTGAAAAGTCGATGCTTGCACCTGCCATGAAATCCGACTCAACATTGGTCAGGGTTATGACCTGATTGAATTGTTCAGTTATGGTTCTGTCATAACTGATCTTGTTTTCAGTATAATTCATCCGGAGGCTGGCCATGAAAGTGGTGAATGAAAACTGGTCGAAGATCCACCACTGGGAGCTCAGGCTGTGCAGATACTCGGGTTCGAGATCACTGTTTCCATAAAACAGGGAAAGTGAATTAAAGTTGTTGACCACAGGTAATAACTGGTCAACAGCAGGTGTGTTGATCCTGGAGTTATAGTTAAGGCTCAGCCTGCGACCGCTGCCATATTTATATTCACATGAAATATTTGACATGATTGCCCTGTACTGTTTCCTGTCTTCTTCGCCCTGCCACAAAACGGTGTAATATTCACCCATATTGAGGTCTAAACCTATTGAGAAAGTGGTTTTATCAGTATTTCTCCGGATTGATATACCAGGCCTCAGGCTGTTTTCATACCTGTCAAATTCAGGGCTGAGTGTGTCTATTATATTATGGCCGTTTGTGGCATCTCCCTGGATACGTGATAATAATTGCACTGAGCGGTTACAACTAAGAACAATATCAAGGAAAGAGAGTTGTGATATCTTCTGAGTAAAAGAAAGAGC
>DRFJ01000044.1 GCA_011050615.1 Bacteroidota bacterium | reverse complement strand
TAATTAACACAACGAGACTAACAATACAAGAATCAAAATACTAAATAGATAACACGCTGAAAAAATCATGCATATACTCAAAAATGAGAATGTATCAGTATTATAGTGTATGTATATGTGTATGTAGTCAAAATATAAACGCCTGTATATAGTTATATATCAGGCGTCTATAATTAATGTAAGTGGAGCTGGCGGGAGTCGAACCCGCGTCCAGACAGGGAGACCATATGCTTTCTACATGCTTAGTCCTGCTTGTTTGTCGGGATTAAAAAGGTGCAGAACAACCGGATTAATCCTTATCTCCTGTTATTTCACCATCAGACCGGAGAAATCCTCAGGCTATCCCTGATTTCCGTGCGTCTCCTTATCGGGTTGGCTCAGGGCCTGACCGCCCGGGAAACGTCCCGTCCCGGTACCTGGTACCGGGATAAGCATAACTTACTGTTATTCGGTTACGCTGCGAGAGCAAAGTTATCTTCGCCATTTTAAAAGTTGCAACACAGGTTATAGAGCTGCGCTACCACACTCTGCATGCTTACATACCACCTCATCCTGCTGTCGAAACCATGTCAGCCCCGGAAAATATTTTTCTCGTTATGAGTATAAGGTACAGCATTTCGCCTTTCGGGATAAATGCTTGTTAAAGAACGTCCCCCGGCCCCCGCTAACTCCCTCTGGTCGTCGGGCTCGTCCCGCTACGCGGTCCTCGGTTTTTAAGGGGATCGGGGTACAAAGTTAAAAATATGTTATACAATACCTGCAAATATCCTGCAAAAATTGAGCCGAAATTCGTAATTTCACCTCAGTCAAATAATTGTGAAAAATTAAATATATGAAAAAAAGACTGCGAGTTGGAATATTGAGAGAGACAAAAAATCCGCCCGACAAGAGGGTTCCCCTGACACCCGCGCAGATAGTTGACCTGCAGATCAAATACCCTGACGTGGAATTCTTTGTGCAACCGAGTGATTTCAGGTCTTACTCTGACGATGAATATAAATACCTGAAAATACACCTGTGCGAGGACCTGAGCAGGTGTGAAATCCTGATGGGCGTCAAGGAAGTGGACAAAGCAACTTTTATCCCGGGTAAAACCTACCTTTTCTTTGCACACGTTGCCAAAGAACAACCCTATAACAGGGATATGTTCAGGTCAATTGTCGAGAAGAAGATCAGGCTTATTGATTATGAATACCTGACTAAAGATAATGGCGCCCGTGTTGTTGCCTTTGGCAGGTGGGCCGGTATTGTGGGAGCTTACAACGGTCTCAGGGCAAGGGGTATACGCACTGACAGGTTTAAACTGAAGCCCTGCCATGAATGCAAGGACCTGGATGAAGTGTGGGCGGGACTTAAAATGATCGACCTCATTCCCGGCCTCAAAATACTTGTCACGGGTGAAGGAAGGGTGGCAGGAGGTGCCATGGAGACACTGGGCAATACCAATGTAGTAAAGGTTAGCCCCGAAGATTTCCTGAAAAAACAGTTTGATGTCCCTGTGGTATGCCAGATAGGTCCGCAACACTATACAAAAAGAAAGGATGGAAAACCATTCGATTTTGAGCATTTTATAAAAAACCCGGGTGAGTATGAATCTGCTTTCGAACCCTATACCCATGTGACGGATATCTTTATAGCAGCTCACTTCTGGGACCCGGAGTCACCAAAATTTTTCACACCGGAAGATATGTTGTGCGAGGACTGGAATATATCGGTTATTGCGGATGTTTCATGTGATATTAATGGCCCGATACCTTCAACTCTAAGGGCTACTACAATTAGAGATCCTTTCTACGGATATAATCCTTACACCAGGCTGGAGGAAAAAGCATTCAAGGATCCAAGGAATGTTACGGTGATGGCCGTGGATAACCTGCCGGGTGAACTGCCACGTGATGCCTCGGCCGATTTCGGAGGCCAGCTGATGGATAATATAATGGGTGACCTGCTGAACCAGAGGGAAACACCTATGCTTGAAAGAGCCACGATATGCAGGGATGGGGAGCTAACGGAAAGATACCGGTACCTGGAAAATTATTTAAATACACATAAAACATAAGGTTGAAAAAGTTGAGAGTAAGTTTAGAGTGAGTTTGATACTGTCAAATTATATGAAAAAACTCATTCTCAACTCATTTTAAGCTTTATTCAACCATTGACTGACACAGTCAGTCATTTCAACATTTTGAACAAATAATTATTAAAGTAGTATAACTAATGAAGAAAATCGTTCTTTTAATAGCGGGCTTTTGCCTACTGATGGGTATTGCCATGCCCCAGGATAACTATCCCGTCGTGGGCATTAGCGATGTGAGACCCGGGATCTTCGCACTCACGGGCGCTGATGTAATAATGTCTTATGACAGTGAGCCGTTGAAAACAGATATTCTTATCGTTAAAGGCAGGATTGAAGACATCGGAAAGGATATAAAATTTCCGGACGGGACAACAGTTATCAACCTGGAAGGCACGACCATTTATCCTTCTTTTATTGATATCTATACCAGTTATGGAGTTCCACAGCAGAGAAGGGAGGCAGCAGATCCCGTGGCACGCTTTGCAGCCCAGATGCAGCGGGGCAGACCTGTACAGCAGGAGGAACCCGGCATAGCCGATTACTGGAACCAGGGTATTCATGAGAGCTATAATGTGCTCACCGAATTTAAACCTGATGACGATAAGGCAGGTGAATTCCGCAAGGCCGGATTCGGGGCTGTACTCACCTTCAGGGATGATGGCATAGCAAGAGGCACATCAGCCCTGGTGAGCCTGGCTGATAATAAGGCAAATAATGTTGTCCTGAAAGATAATGCCAGTGCTAACTATTCCTTCAGCAGCGGATCTTCGACGGACAGTTATCCTTCTGCCCAGTTCGGAGCTATTGCCCTTTTGAGACAGTTTTTTATAGACAGTGATTGGTACGGTAATTTGCCGGAAGGATATTTCTATGATGCTTCACTTGAAGCTTTAAAAAATAATCATTCCCTGCCCAAAATCTTCGAAGTGCAGAATAAATATGAAATACTGAGGGCTGATGCTATAGGTGATGAATTTGGAATAAGATACATTGTAAAAGGCGGCGGTGATGAATATCAACTGCTGGATGAAATAAAAAAATCGGGTGTGTCACTTATTGTCCCCCTTGTCTTTCCCGAAGCACCTGATGTAAAGGATCCTTACGAAGCAGCTGCCATACCGCTGAGCGAACTGAAGCACTGGGAAATGGCCCCGGCCAATGCCGGGATGGTGAGTGAAGCAGGTATTGAATTTGCCCTGACTACCGACCAGCTGTCAAAACCGGGAGATTTTACTGAGAAAATAAGGAAGGCAGTGGAGATGGGACTGGACAAAAAAGAAGCACTGAAAGCCCTGACTTACACTCCGGCAAAAATGCTCGGTGCTGAAAAAATCGTTGGCTCAATAGCAAAAGGTATGGTGGCTAACCTCCTGGTAACATCTGGTGATATATTCGATAAGGAATCCGTGATATATGAAAACTGGATCCAGGGCAAACCCTACAGGTTTGTAGATCCTAATATGGATGATATACGTGGTGCATACAAACTGACAGCCGGTGAAGAATCCTATGAAGTGACAATTGAGGGGAAACCTGATAAACCGTCAATCAAGGTTAAAGCAGGGGGTAAAGAGCTGAAGTCTGCTATCACATTCACTAATGACCTGATAAATATAAATATTGCTACTGATGATGGAATCATCACTCTTTCAGGGGCTTATTATGATGGTGTAATGAAGGGAGATGGCTTACTCGCAGACGGGGGTAAATGCAAATGGATAAGTACTGAAGCAGTAGTGAAGGACGAAGAAAAAAAAGAAGATGAGCCCGGTGAAAATGTACCTGCCGGAAAAAGAGGATCCCGTAACCGGGGACAGGAGGGCGAAGCCGCTGACCGGTCCGGAGACAATAAATCAATCGGAAAGGTGATATATCCCTTTGTTGCCTATGGCTATGAGGAAAAACCTGAACAGGAAAAGCTACTTTTTCGTAATGCAAGCGTCTGGACACTTGACGATAAAGGCAGGATAGAGGGAGCTGATGTGCTTATAGAGAATGGAAAGATAATAAGTGTGGGCAAAGATATTCAGTCCGCCGGCGCCAGGATCATCGATGCCACGGGTATGCACCTTACACCAGGTATTATTGATGAACACTCTCATATAGCAAGCTCCTCTACAAATGAATCATCACAGGCCATAACATCGGAGGTTCGTATGGCTGATATTATCGATCCTTCTGACAACAGTATTTACAGGCAACTGTCAGGGGGAGTGACTGCAGCTCACCTTCTTCACGGTTCTGCCAATCCTGTGGGAGGGCAGTCTGTAATCATAAAGCATCGCTGGGGTTCACCGGCAGTGGAGATGAAGGTAGAGGGGCAGGTTGGCTTTCTGAAACATGCACTGGGTGAGAATGTTAAGCGTTCAACAAACAGGTATCCCAATTCAAGGATGGGTGTTGAACATATAATAAGGGACGCTTACCAGAGGGCAATGGATTACAGGGACGAGTGGAAGAAGTACAATGCCATGAGTGAGAAGGAAAAGCAATCAGTCATCCCTCCCCGTCGTGATCTTGAACTTGAAGCTCTTGTGGACGTACTCGAAGAAAGAAGCTTTATAACATGCCATACATACGTCCAGAGTGAGGGGGTAATGTTGATGAGACTGGCAGAAGATTTCGGTATCAAGGCCCATACCTTCATACATTTTAATGAGGCATTCAAGGTGGCGGATAAGATAAAGGACCATGGCGGAGCAGCATCAGTATTCTCCGACTGGTGGAATTATAAATATGAAGTGTACGAAGGGATTACCTATAATGCGGCCACCCTGGTTGGTCAGGGAGTATTGACATGCCTGCATTCTGATAATGCCGAAATGTCAAGAAGATTACACCAGGAAGCCGGTAAGACAGTTAAATACGGTGGACTGGATGAGATTGAAGCTCTTAAACTGGTTACTCTGAATCCAGCTAAAATATTACACCTTGATCACCGGATGGGTAGCATAGAACCAGGGAAGGATGCCGACCTGGTGCTCTGGACTGATAATCCACTTTCGATATATACACGTGTAAAAATGACACTGGTCGATGGAAGGGTTTATTTCGACGAGGAGAAAGATGCGAAGATGAAACAGGAAATTGACGAGGAGAGGAACAGGATCATTCAGAAAATACTTAAGGAAGGGGGGGCAGCCCAACGCCCGTCAGCTATGACACGCAGAACATTTTAAACAAGGAATCATGAAAAAAATAATATATACTATCAGCAGCCTCCTCCTGGCTTTAAATATTGTTAATGCACAGGTGCTGCCCGTAGTGGCACCTGAACAGGATAATCCAGTGATACTCGCGGGCGGTAATATTCATACGGGCACCGGTGAAGTGATAAAAGGAGGTGATATTGCCTTCAAAGATGGAATAATAACAGCCGTCGGCAGCCTTGACGGACTGAGCGATATGGCTGATTACGAGCGTATTGACGTTAGCGGGAAGGAGATATATCCCGGACTTATATTTGTCAATACCACCCTTGGTCTCGTTGAGATCAGCGGGGTGGATGTAACGGTTGATAGCAGGGAATACGGGCAGATCAACCCCGGAGCAAGATCCGCGGTGGCATATAATACCGATTCGCATGTTATACCCGTGGTCAGATCAAACGGTATACTGCTGGCCCAGGTCGTGCCAACGGGAGGTATCCTCTCGGGGACATCCTCCATAATGCAGCTTGATGCATGGAACTGGGAAGATGCCATATACAAACCTGATGAGGGAGTACACCTGAACTGGCCGCGAATATCGGCACCGAGGGGACGCCGTGCAATGTATGCAAGGTTCATGGGAGGAGGATCAAGATCATCTTACCAGGAAAACTTCAAAGAGCTGACTGACCTGTTCATGGATGCTGCAGCCTATGCAGAGATTGAAAAGCCTGAAAAGACAAACCAGCACCTCGAAGCAATAAAGGGACTCTTCGATGGTAGCCAGACACTTTATATACACACTTCCGAAGCTAAGGGGATAATAGCCTCTGTAAACTTTGCCAGGGAACAGGGAATTAAAAGAATAGTGCTTGTTGGTGCAAACGAACAGGCATGGATGGTCAAGGACTTTATTAAAGAAAATAACATACCGGTTATTCTTGCTCATATACACAGTATGCCGGATTATGAACACAGCGATGTGCGTATGCCGTATAAGCTGGCAAAAATGTTCAGCGATGAGGGTATAGTTACAGGTATAACCTATTCAAACCAGGCATATGGTTATAATCTTCCTTTCGTTGCCGGTCAGACGGTCCCTTATGGTGTCGATAAAGAAGAGGCCCTTGCCATGGTAACGCTCAATAATGCTAAAATACTGGGCATTGACAAGCGTACCGGTTCTCTGGAGAAAGGCAAGGATGCCAATATTGTTGTATCCGACGGTGATATACTTGACATGCTGGGCAACGATGTGGTGCTTGCATTTATAAACGGCCGCTTCATAGACTTGGATAATAAGCATAAGATGTTGTACAGGAGGTTTCAGGAGAAATACAAGAGATGAGCGGTGAGTCGTAAAATTTTACAGGTTGATGGCGGCTGTCAACAACATAGCGACGCAACATTTTGCGTTGCTAATATTGAAGATCGATTGCAATGATTATCAGTAGTAGAAACGGACTATACTGCGTCTGTACGACAAAAGGCGAAGAAGGGCTGAGCGTAAAGAACCGGAAGCAGTGAGTGATGATAGAAATACTTAAAGCTATATGACAATACCTTTATTAATCCTGTTACTGATTGTGGCAGCTATAGTATTAATGCTAATACCTTTGAAGGGAAAAAAGCATGAACTGGCACTGCCAGAGCGGCATATCGATGAGCGGGATACAATGTTCTCCCGGAACGAGATAAAACCCGGGGAAAAAAGGTTTGAGGATTATTATAGCATGCGACCTGCGAACAGGGCTAATGATGATGTTTTCAGGTCGAGACCGGGATTGCTTGGTTATGATGCAAAATACTATAACAGATTTGCTTTTGCCAGTGCTGAGGCCAGCTTTGAGGCTGTGGAAGCGTTTTTTCCCTACAGGGAAAAAGGCAAAAGACAAAAGGCAAAAGACAAAAGCAGAGGCGAAGCATGCTTCGCCTCTGATACAGATGATGAACTGTCAAAATTTCTTAAGCATTGGGCGATAAAAATGGGTGCACACAGTGCCGGAATTGCGGAAATGCGGGATTATCATTATTATACCTATGGCGGAAGGAAAGAAAGATATGGTAAAGAGGTAAACAATGACCATAAATACGGTATAGCTATTACTGTTGAGATGGATCATGAGCTTATCAGTACAGGTCCGCAGGCTCCCGCTGTGATGGAATCAGCTCAACAATACCTGAAATCCGGGATGATAGCAACACAGCTGGTTCTTACCCTCAGGAACCTTGGTTATGAAGCCACCACACATATTGATGCCAATTATGATGTAATTTGTCCACTTGTGGCCAGGGATGCCGGATTAGGCGAGATCGGCAGGATGGGTTTGCTGATGACACCGAAACTGGGACCAAGGGTCAGGATTGCCGTTGTTACAACAGATGCACCTCTGCTGTGTGATAAACCCGGCTATGATAATACGGTTATTGATTTCTGTATGATATGTAAAAAATGTGCACGCGTATGCCCCTCTTCAAGTATTCCTTATGGCGGGCGTGAAAGTCATCCCGGTGGATTCAGGTGGCAGATAAACCAGGAAAGCTGCTTTACTTACTGGTGCCAGGCAGGTACAGACTGCGGACGATGTATGGCTGTATGCCCTTATTCCCATAAATCAAATTTAATCCATAATATCATAAGGTGGGGAATAAGAAATAACTTTATCTTCCGCCGGCTGGCTGTTAAGTTTGATGACCTTTTTTATGGTTCCAGACCAGACCCGGGCAGGATGCCGGAATGGATCATGGAGGATTACGAATAATAGCAGCCGGGTGGTTTTAATGTACTTACTGCTGGATGATTATTAGCAATGGACGTAGGATGAATTCATTCTCAACTTTATTCAACTTTTCTAAGCCTCAGCCTTAACCTCAAATCTTCTCCTTGATAAGGTATTCGTTGCGGCCGGTTGAGGTGCGGTTGATGAGCTCGGCAAGGAAGCCGGCAAGGAAGAAAAAGGTGCCCAGGATCATTACAGTCAGGGCTATGTAAAACCAGGGATTGTCAGTAACCAACGGGGCCCTGATACCAATATTTAAATAATGCAGCTTTTTTATGCCCAGGTATAAGGCCATAATAAATCCTGCCAGGAAGAGCAGGGTGCCTCCTGTGCCAAAGAGGTGCATGGGCCGCTTGCCAAAGCGGGTGATGAAGGTTATAGTGAAAAGATCAAGATAGCCCTTGATAAACCTGTCGAGGCCGTACTTGGTGACGCCATATTTCCTGGCCCGGTGCTCCACGACCTTCTCTCCTATGCGCCCGAAGCCTGATTCCCTGGCAAGCATAGGTATGTAGCGGTGCATCTCGCCAAAAACCTCAATGCTCTTTGTTACATCCTTCCTGTAAGCTTTCAGCCCGCAGTTGAAATCGTGCAGCTTAATGCCCGAGGCCCTCCGGGCAGTAAAATTGTATATTTTGCTTGTGAATTTCTTAATGAAAGGGTCGTGCCGTTTCTTTTTCCAACCTGACACCAGGTCGTAGCCCCCTTCCTTTATCATATGGTAGAGTTCAGGTATCTCGTCGGGACTGTCCTGGAGGTCGGCATCCATGGTGATAACAACATCACCGGCAGCTTCCCCGAAACCGGTATGCAGGGCAGCTGCCTTTCCGTAATTACGCCTGAAACTGATACCCAGGATATTTTTGTCTGAAGCCTTGAGTTTTCTTATCACAGACCATGTAGAGTCGGTGCTGCCGTCATCAATAAGCAGGATCTCGTATGACAATCCCGCAACTGTACAGGCACGTGCTATCCATTCCGCCAGCTCGGGAAGGGATTCTTCTTCGTTGTATACCGGTACTACAACTGATATATCCATTATTGGTTTTCTTCTTCTTCGGCTATGGCTTCATCGATAAGGGGATTGCCTTCCCTCTTTGTAAAGAGGCTTATGATCAACGATAAAAGAGTACCGAAAAAGACACCACCCAAGATACCGCTGATACTCATAACCAGGGGTGTCATGATCTTCCTCTGTATCGCCATTGATTGCTCAATCATTCCTTCTGCCATGCCTCTCTCAACAAGCTGCTCTTCAGTAAGTGCCAGCATCTTATCCGTAAGGTTGGTATCAATAAATTTATAAAGTATATAAGTAAAGATAGCTGCTATAATACTGTAATAAAGCATTATAATGACACCTGCACCCAGAGATTGCCCGTAGGTGATAAAACCATTAAGGTACTTATCCCGGTAAGATTTTATACCAAGGAAGATACCCACAATAAGCACGATCCAGAATATCCAGCCCAGTGTTCTGTTAGTTGTCTGATCAAGGAACCAGAGGGCAAGGGTCCAAATTATGCCAATCAATCCAAGTATGATACCGGCGTTGAGGTTTGCTTTCCATGGTGATACTTTATTTTCCATGATTTTAGTGATTAGTTAGTTTTAAATGATGATCAAATGCGATCAATAAGCAAATATAAAGGAAAAATTGGTAATTGCCAGCCCATGATGTTGGTGATTTAATTTTGCAGACCTTGCATAATTTTAGTATTTTTGCATGGGGTAAGTCTTGTACGACCAGCTCCTGCTGAACTCCCCCAGGACCGGAAGGTAGCAAGGGTAGGCGGTTGTAGCGGTGCGATGCAAGTAGCTTACCCTTTTTTTTGTTCTTTTTATTTATCTTTGCGGACTATGGCGGCACAGTTTATACGTTTGTACGAGGAGAATCCAAATGAGCGGCATATCCGCCAGGTGGTGGATGTGCTGAAACAGGGGGGGATAATTATTTATCCAACCGACTCGGTATATGCTATTGGCTGCAGCGTGGAAACCAATAAGGCTATGGAGAAGATAGCCGCCCATAAAGGCTTCGATCCAAAGCGCCCTGACATGTCTCTTATTTTCCACGACCTCAGCCAGCTGGCTCAGTATACCATTGTGAGGAATAATAATATATTTAAACTGATAAAAAGGAATACTCCCGGCCCTTTTACTTTCATCGTGCAGGCCAACAACCAGACACCAAAGCTCTTCAGGAACAAGAAAAGGACAGTAGGCATACGCATACCATCAAATAAAATAGTTCTTGAACTGGTGCGGGAGCTGGGGACACCACTAATAACCACATCAGTGCATGATCCGGATGAGATAATAGAATACACCACCGACCCTGAGCTAATCTATGAAAAATACAGGGATTTTGCAGACATTGTGATTGACGGTGGTTTTGGTAACAATGAGCCTACCACGGTTATTGACTGTACGGCTGATGAGCCGGTGATAATAAGAGAAGGTATAGGGATACCTGAATGATCAGTTTTTATAGAACCATTTTGTAAATAACACCAGCACGGTAAATAATTCGAGTCGCCCAAGCAACATCAGGAATGAGAGGAACCATTTCCCGAAAACGGGGAAATGAGCATAGTTCATTGTTGGCCCTACCTGTCCGAGTCCGGGACCTATATTACCAAGGCTGGCAGCTACGGCGCTGAATGAGCTTGAAATATCGTAACCCATAGACGATATAATTATTGAGCTCAAACCTGTTATAAAGAAGTAGAAGACAATGAAAGCCAGCACATTATACATTGTGTTCTGACTTACTGCCTTATGATTGAGACGTACGGGGATGACAGCATTGGGATGGATAAGCCTTCGTAGTTCCAGCCGGCTGTTCTTTGCCAGCAGCAGCAGCCTCACCATCTTAATACCACCGCCCGTTGATCCTGCAGAGCCGCCTGTGAACATAAGTATAAAGATCACTACAACGAGGAAAGGACCCCATGAGCAATAATCAGCTGTTGTATAACCGGTGGTTGTTACAATGGAAACAACCTGGAAGGCTGCATCCCTGAATGACTCTTCTAAAGCATGTCCCCTGGTAAAGTGGAGCACGGCAGTTACTCCTGCAATAAACAACAGCAGTAAAGAGATATAGAAAAGGAATTCCTCATTGGTAAATATTTTCCTGAAACGGCCATGCAGTCCAAAATATGCCAGTGTGAAGTTGGTTCCTGCAATAATCATAAAGATGGTTATGACATAATGTATATAGGGAGTATCAAATGCTGCAATGCTGGCAGTTTTAGTTGAATAACCACCGGTGGCCATTGTTGTAAATGAATGGCATATAGCATCGAAGAAGCTCATGCCACCCAGTTTAAGCAATACAGCTTCAGTAAGGGTGAATCCAAGGTATATAGCCCAGAGTCTTTTGGCTGTTTCCCTGATTTTCGGATGCAGCTTATCGGGTGTGGGTCCCGGCACCTCAGCCGAGAACAGTTGCATGCTACCTATCTTTAGAACGGGCAGTATGGCCAATGAAAGCACGATAATACCCATGCCACCGAGCCACTGTGTCATGCTGCGCCAGTAGAGTAGTCCGTGCGACATTGATTCAACTTCGGTAAGTATCGATGCTCCCGTGGTGGTAAAGCCTGAGATGGTCTCAAAAAAAGCATCGGTATAGGAAGGTATAGCTCCTCCTGTTGTAAAGGGCAGGCTACCGAAGAGTGAGAATATGATCCATGACCCGGTAACGATAAGGTATCCCTCCCTTTTTCCTATTGTGCTGTTGTTATCTTTGAAAAGCTGTGACATCAACAGACCGGCAGACAGTGTTATAGCCGTTGATATTATCACGGGCAGGAGGTCTCCCTCTGCGTAGTACAATGAAACAGGGATAATGGTAAGCATGCATATGCCTTCCATTATCAGCAAAATACCGAGAGACCTTATTATTATCTTACCGTTAAACATGGGCTGTTGTTACAGGAAAAATTTTGACATCTTTTCCAGGGCATAGGGCAGGGTGAAAACCACAACTTTATCGTTCGCCTTGATATGTGTATCACCCGTGGCAATAAATGGCTTACCATCCCTTGTCCCTCCGCCGATTATTGCCCCCTTGGGAAAGTGAATCTCGCGCAATTTCCCCTTAACAACTTTTGCGCCTTCAGGCACCTTGTATTCAAGGACTTCAGCATCGGTACCAGTCATACATTTAACCTGGGTAACGTTGGGGTTGGTGGTATGCCGGAATATACGGCTTGCAGCCGAAAGCTTTTTATTTATGATTGTATCTATACCGCTGTTTTCTGCCAGGTTGATATATTCCATGTTCTCAACTTCAGCTATTGTTTTTTTGACGCCCAGTTTGGTAGCCAGCAGGCAGGCCAGGATATTTGTTTCGGAGTTACCTGTGAGAGCCACAAAAACATCTTTCTGTGCTATTCCCTCCTGCATCAGCAGATTTGCATCCCTGCCGTCGCCATGAATAACCAGGGTGTTTTCAAGCTCATCAGCCAGTATTTCGCATTTTGCAGGATCAATATCAATAAGCTTGATGAAGCATTCTTTCTGCAAGGACTGAGCAACTCTTTTACCTATCCTGCTACCGCCAAGTATCATTATTCTTTTTGCGATAAAATTTTCCTTACCGGAGAATTTCATCATTTCTTTTATGCCTTCACGTGTTGAAACGACGAAGACAAGATCACCTTCTTTGAAAACATCATCTCCCCTGGGTATTATTGTTTCCTCATCCCTTTTTATGGCTACTGCCCTGTATTTTGAACTTTTTAATTCGATTGTGACATCCCTGAGTTTCTTATTTACCACCGGTGCATCTTTACCCAGCTTCTGTACATAAAGTGCCAGTCTTCCTCCCGAAAACTCCATAAACTCTGTAGTTCCTGTTTCATGGAGGAGTCCAAGCACTTCCCTGGCTGCAATAAGTTCAGGATAGATTATGGAGTCGACACCGAGGGATTTAAAAAACTCCTTTGTGGAAGGTTCCAGGTATTCACGGTTATCGATACGTGCAATGGTCTTTACAGCACCAAGGCGTTTGGCAAGGATGGAGGCAGTGATATTTGTATCCTCCAGGTGTGCCACAGCAATAAAAAGATCAGTCTTTTTACCCAGAGTTTCCTTCAGCAAGTCAACAGAAGTGGCAGAGCCCTGAACAGTCATGACGTCCAGTGTTGAATCTACAGGTTTGAGCCTGCTCTCCTCAGGA
This sequence comes from Bacteroidota bacterium, assembly GCA_011050615.1. Classification (GTDB taxonomy): domain Bacteria; phylum Bacteroidota; class Bacteroidia; order Bacteroidales; family VadinHA17; genus UBA9300. The sequence continues at coordinate 17,802 of DRFJ01000044.1, read as the reverse complement.
TCAATTATTACAATGTCATGCTGCTCATTGCTCAGCATCTTGGCCAGATGCGTTCCAACCTCTCCTGCGCCTGCTATTACAATCCTCATCTTAATCTGTTTGTAAACAAAAACATGGCAAATTTATAAAATAGCTTATAATTATTGCCAAATAAAGCTGAATCTTTACAGTAATGATAAAGGTTTCAAGGCAGGATAACATATAAAATTAAGATAGTCAATGGTATATGAGGATTCTTTCTTTCCCTGTCGAGTAAGAAACTGGTTAACATAAGGAGAAAGAAAAATAAGATTACCGTTCTTATTGCAGATATTTCGCCTACACTCACTGAAACGCTGTCAATAGAAGCTATTGCTGAGGCAGCATCTGCAAGTGTATTTACACAGTATGCCAGGATCTTCCCCAGGAGGTCAGGAACCAGTGGCAAGGAAGAAAAAAGAATAAGTGCATAGCCGGTACAGAGTATAATTGTTGCTAGTGGGATTGCGAAAAGGTTTGATATGACCGAAAACAGTGGTAATTCACCGAAAAAAAGAGCCACAAACGGAAGAGTCCCGGCCTGTGCCAGCAGTGAAATGGCAATCATTTTCCATACATAGCCCAGTATGCGTCCCCTGAAATTTATCTTTGCTACCAGTTCTTTGTAATTTGTAACTATAACAATAACGGCTGAATAGGACAGGAGGAATGAAGCTTCATATAGCATGGCCGGATTTATAATAAGTATTATAAAGGCTGAAGCCATAACGGAGTTTAATGGTTTTACCGGCCGGTTTATAAGATAGCCGGTATTCAGAAAGGAAAACATCACCGATGCCCTGGTCACCGAAGGGCTCAGTCCCGTCATAAGGGCATAAGTCCATATCATTAGCAGGGATATTAACAATTTCACGGGTTCTGATCTGACCCGGCTTACTTTAATAAGCGATATAATAATCATACTTATAATACCGACATGAAGCCCGGAGACAGCCATTATATGTATTATACCGCTTTTCCTGAATTCTTCCTGTATCCGGTCATCCAGCAGTTCCCTGTAACCCAGTGTCATAGCCGATACAATGGCTAGACTTTTTTCATCATGCACTTTTTCTTTCAGCCTGTTGAGCAGGTAGCACCTGAGTCTGAGACCCAGGTGTCTGATCCCGGGCTGTTGATCAATAACTGAAATGTTATTATAGCAGAAAGCAGAGTAACGGTAACCCTTGCGGTTCATGAACGATCTGTAATCGAAATTATCCGTGTTGTCGAAGTCGCTTATTTCAAGGGGTGATGAAACAAAGCTTATGATGCTTCCGGGTTTCAGTGAGGGAGAGATGTACTTTTCGTTGGTGTAGACCAGCAACTTATTATTTTTGTAATTACTGTTACCGTTGACTTTGATAATGCCTGTATGCAATTTCAATGACCTTGCTGCAGGAACCGGATAATTATCTGTTCTGACTACAAAATGTGTTGGCCCCGGGCTGATATAAACCAGTTCATTTTTCTTAATTGCTGACAGGGAGCATCCCACGGAAAAAATGCAACAATGAAGCACAAATCCATATGATATTGATGCACTTTTTTTCTTGTGAACAGTGAGGATAAGTGCCAAAACAGCTGACAGTAAAAAAGTGGCAGCATTACAGTAAAACACCGTATGCATGAATGAACCACATATTATTCCTGCAGCCAGGGCAATGCAGTAGCCGGTGAAAGGGGTTTCTTTATACAGCACTCTTCAGCGATTACCATATAAAGATACAAAATCCAGCTTATTTTACTTTTTGTTTCGGCAATACGGTTTTGTAATCGACATCAAATTTACCCTTGCTGATGCCTGCAAGTCTGGATTTGATAAGTCTTTTCCTCAGGGGGCTTGCCAGATCGGTAAAGAGGACACCATCAAGATGGTCATATTCGTGTTCGATAATCCTGGCCCTGTAACCGTTGATCACCTCATCATGAAAATTCCAGTTACGGTCATAATACTCAATCCTTATTGTTGATTCACGGTTAACTTCCTCGCGTATCTGGGGAATGCTCAGGCAACCTTCATTCATAAGAACCACATCTCCTTTTCTTTCCCTTATATACGGGTTAATAAAAGCGTATTTGAAGTCGGACAGTTCAGGTTCCTCATCAGCTATTGGTGTTCCATCAACAACGAAGAGCCTGATGGATTTACCTATCTGTGGTGCTGCCAGACCTATACCTTCCGAAGCTCTCATAGTTTCGAACATATCATCGATAAGCTGATCAAGTCCTTCGTAATCCCTGTCAATATCTTCTGCAACTTTTCTCAGTACGGGGTGACCGTAAACATATATCGGATAAACCATACGAATTATGAAATGAATTTAGTATACTATGAAACAATACTTCAGGTTCCGTGCCATAATTCAGGTTACAAAGTTAGGAAATATTATTTTTATTTGGAATAATTCTTAATTTGCTTCATATAGGATTGGAGTATCAGGGAGGCGCTTATTTTATCAACGTTTTCTTTTTTTTGTCTGTCTGATTTCTTCATTCCTCCTTCGATCATTGCTTTCTGAGCCATGCTCGATGTAAACCTCTCATCAACAAGATGAAGATCGATATCCTTAAATATTTTCCTGAGCCTGTTAATGAAGGGGTCCAGTTGTTTAACCACCTCTGATGGTTGATTGCCCAGGGTTTTAGGGTAGCCAATGATGATGGCATCAACATCCTCCTTTGCCATGTATTCTTTAAGGAAGGCTTCCAGTTCCTTAGTGGCAATGGTTACCAGGGGGCTTGCAATTATCTGATCTCTGTCAGTTACTGCAAGTCCTGTGCGTTTTCTACCGTAGTCTAATGCCAGCAGGCGTCCCATCGATGAATAAGGTTAATAAGGTTTATAGAGATGAACGAAATTGAACAAAGTTGAGAATGAGTTTAATGTTGTAGTATGGCAATTAACTCATTCTCAACTTATTAGACTTCCCCCGAAGGGGGATTGTTAGTATTCCATAGAAGCGAGGCGCTTATAGGAGTTATATCTCCATTTTGAGTTTTCCTCGGCTGCCTTGAAGAGCACTCTGGCTTCTTCAGGGAATGTTTTGATCAGCGAGGTATATCTGACCTCGGATTTCAGGAAATCCTGGAATTTACTGAAGTCGGGTTCCTTTGAATCCAGTTGGAAGGGGTTTTGTCCTTCCGGTTCAAGTAATGGATTGTACCTGTAGAGGTGCCAGTATCCTGCTTCCACGGCCCGTTTCTGTTCTTCCATAATAGCTCCCATTCCTGCCCTAAGTCCATGTGCAATACATGGGGAATAGGCAATAACAAGAGAGGGTCCCGGGTAGGCTTCAGCCTCTTTCAGTGCCTTGAAGCACTGTGCCATATTTGCTCCCATTGCTATCTGGGTTACATAAACATAACCGTAGGTCATTGCCATCATTCCCAGGTCTTTCTTCCTGATCTTTTTGCCTGATGCAGCGAATTTAGCCACTGCACCTGCCGGGGTAGCCTTGGATGATTGTCCGCCGGTGTTGGAATATACTTCCGTATCTAGCACCAGGGTATTGATATCCTGACCGGAGGCAAGCACATGATCGAGTCCTCCGTAGCCGATATCATAAGCCCATCCGTCGCCTCCGAAATTCCAGATAGATTTTTTGATAAGGTACTGTTCAAGGTCTAGTATTTCACCGGCCACCGGGTTTTTTTCATTTTTCAGTGCCTGCAGTACTTTTTCTGTGGCCTGTTCTGATTTCTTTGCATCCAGCATTCCATCTATCCATTCACGGAAAGCTTCCTGTGTAGCGGCTGATATTTTTTTCTCAGCCAGTGCTGCTTCCATTTTCATTCTTATACGTTCGCGCATTTTAGCTACTCCTGTGGCCATTCCAAATCCGTATTCAGCATTATCTTCGAAGAGGGAGTTGGCCCAGGCTGGTCCTTTTCCTGTTTTATAATTGACGCAATACGGGGTAGACGGAGCTGATCCGCCCCAGATAGAAGAACAGCCGGTAGCATTGGCTATCATCATACGTTCACCGAAGAGCTGGGTGACAAGTTTTACATAAGGTGTTTCACCACAGCCGGCACAGGCACCTGAGAATTCAAACAGGGGCTGTGCAAACTGGCTGTCTTTAAGGTTTTTATCTTTCTCAATCACATCTTCCTTGTAGCCAACGACCTTATCCATGTAATCCCATATTTCCACCTGGTCCGTCTGTGAATCCAGTGTTTCCATAATGAGGGCTTTTTCCTTGCTCGGGCACACATTGACACATACCTCGCAACCGGTACAATCAAGCGGGCTGACCTGTATACGGTAGTTATATCCTTTTATACTTCCTTTACCCTCAAGTGTATCGATTTTTGCGGGTGCTTTTTCGATTTCTTCACCGGTAAGCAGGAAGGGGCGGATAACTCCATGCGGGCAGGCATAAGCACACTGGTTACACTGGATACAGTTTTCTGCTATCCAATGCGGAACATGAACGGCAATGCCTCTTTTCTCATATGCTGTTGTCCCTGGAGGGAAAGTACCGTCTTCCCTGCCTGAAAAAGCACTTACAGGCAGGTCATCCCCTTTCTGTGCATTTATTGGGTCGCATACGTTCCTGATGAATTCAGGAACATCACGTTCTTTTTTCTTATCTGTTCCCTTAAGATTTTTCCATTTGCCGGGCACCTTCACCTCTTTAACTTCTTCTCCTCCTTTATCGACTGCCGCATAGTTCATTTTCACTATATCTTCGCCTTTCCGTCCAAAGCTTTTCTGGATAAACTTCTTCATTTCCGTAACAGCCTGGTCGTATGGAATTACTTCTGTCACCTTAAAGAAAGCCGACTGCATGATAGTATTGGTTCGGTTTCCAAGGCCGATTTCTTCAGCCAGTCTTGTGGCATTGATGATATAAAAGCGTATATCATTCCCGGCCATATACTTTTTCATTGATTCAGGAAGTTTTTCTTTTGTTTCTTCCTCATCCCAGATACTGTTAAGAAGGAAGCAACCTCCTTTTTTCAGACCTTTCAGCATATCATATTTCTCCAAATATGCAGGAACATGACAGGCTACAAAATCGGGTGTATTAACCAGGTAGGTCGAATTAATTGGTGTATCCCCGAAACGAAGGTGAGACACTGTAATGCCTCCTGATTTTTTGGAGTCATAGGCGAAGTAGGCCTGGCAATACTTATCAGTGGTTTCGCCAATGATTTTGATTGAGTTTTTGTTTGCTCCCACCGTACCGTCAGATCCCAGTCCGTAAAACTTGGCTGAGTAGGTGCTTTCATCTGACACATTTATTTCGGGTAGCATTGGAAGGGACAGCTTGCTTACATCATCATTTATACCCACGGTGAAATGGTTCTTTGGCTTATCTTTCTTCAGATTTTCAAACACTGACATGATCATTGCAGGGGTAGTGTCTTTTGAGGAGAGGCCGTATCTTCCACCAACAATTACGGGGTGTTTATCCTTTTCAAAGAACATATTACGAACGTCAAGATAGAGGGGCTCACCACCGGCTCCCGGTTCCTTTGTACGGTCGAGCACTGATATTTTTTTCACGCTGCCGGGCAGTACATCGAAGAAATATTTGCTTGAGAAGGGCCGGTAGAGGTGAACCGTGATAAGACCTGTTTTTTCACCTCTGGCATTGAGAAAGTTTACGGTTTCCTTTATGGTTGAAGTAACAGAACCCATTGCAATTATTATATTCTCTGCATCGGGTGCCCCGTAATAGGTAAAGGGTTTATATTCCCTGCCCGTAAGCCTGGAGATTTTTTTCATCTCACCGGCAACGATATCAGCAAGGGGCTCATAGAAGGGATTAACCGATTCTTTAGCCTGGAAGAAGATATCGGGGTTCTGAGCTGTTCCCCTGGTAACAGGATGTTCAGGGTTGAGGGCATTATTCCTGAAAGCCTGCAAGGCATCCCAGTCCATTAATTTTTTCATATCCTCTGTCTCGAGGAGTTCGACCTTTTGTATTTCGTGAGATGATCTGAACCCGTCGAAGAAGTGCATAAATGGTATACGTGATTTTATAGCTGATAGGTGAGCCACACCGGCAAGGTCCATTATTTCCTGGATACTACCGGTAGCTATCATACCGAAACCTGTTTGCCTTGTGGCATAAATATCGCTGTGGTCTCCGAAAATTGACAGTGCATGAGCAGCTACGGAACGTGCGCTCACGTGGAATACTGCCGGAAGCAGTTCACCTGCCATTTTATACATGTTGGGTATCATCAGGAGCAGTCCCTGGGAGGCTGTAAAGGTTGAAGTAAGTGCTCCTCCCTGAAGAGAGCCATGAACAGCACCTGATGCTCCGGCTTCAGATTGCATCTCCACCACCTTAACTTCTTCCCCGAAGATATTTTTTCTTCCGTTGGCAGCCCATTCATCAATGAATTCGGCCATATTCGAAGAAGGTGTAATTGGATAGATACATGCAACCTCACTGAACATATAAGCAATATGTGATGCTGCCTGGTTACCGTCAAGTGTTATGAACTTTTTCTTTGTTCCCATGTCTGAAAAAACTTATTTAAATTTTTAAAATTAGTATTTAGTTTAATTATCCGGATGATTCCGGGTAATAGTTATATCATCCTCCGTTCATGGAGATAAGGAATTCTTCGTTAGATTGAGTCTGGCGGAGCCTGTCGCGCAGGAACTCCATTGCTTCGACAGCATTCATATCGGTAAGATAATTCCTGAGGATCCAGATTTTATTAAGGAAATTTTTATCGAGCAGAAGGTCTTCCCTCCTGGTACTTGATGCCGGGATATCTATAGAGGGGAATATTCTCCTGTTAGACAATTTACGGTCAAGCTGGAGTTCCATATTACCTGTTCCCTTGAATTCCTCGAATATCACGTCATCCATTTTTGAACCTGTTTCAGTAAGTGCTGTTGACAGGATGGTCAGCGAGCCCCCGTTTTCAATATTACGTGCTGCACCAAAGAACCTTTTTGGTTTATGGAGTGCGTTTGAATCGACTCCGCCTGACAGGACTTTCCCGGATGCCGGGGCTATGGTATTAAAAGCTCTTGCCAGCCTTGTGATTGAATCGAGCAGGATAACCACATCGTGTCCGCATTCGACCATTCTTTTGGCTTTTTCGAGTACTATGTTTGCCACGCGCACATGTCTTTCGGCCGGTTCGTCAAAGGTTGATGCAATTACTTCTGCGTTCACGCTCCTGGCCATATCAGTTACTTCCTCGGGACGTTCATCTATCAGCAGTATCATAAGATATACTTCGGGATGATGTTTGGCTATCGCGTTTGCTATATCCTGGAGGAGTATTGTCTTACCCGTTTTCGGCTGGGCCACTATCAAGCCCCTCTGGCCTTTTCCTATTGGTGCAAACATATCAACCACTCGTACGGAGAGTGTTGATTCTCCCGGTGAGCAAAGTGTGAATTTCTCATTTGGGAAAAGAGGAGTAAGGTAATCAAAGGGCACTCGGTCGCGAATAAAATCGGGTGTACGTCCATTGATCATGTGTATTTTTATAAGGGGAAAGTATTTTTCACCTTCTTTTGGAGGCCTTATTGTACCTTCGACTGTATCTCCCGTTTTGAGGCCAAACAGTTTTATCTGCGACTGTGAAACATATATATCGTCGGGGGAATTGAGATAGTTATAATCAGCTGAGCGCAGGAAACCGTAGCCGTCGGGCATAATTTCCAGTACGCCTGTATTTGAAATTATTCCTTCAAACTCATATTCCTGTTCCTTGCTTTCAGCTTCCTTATCATGTTTTTTCTGGGAGTTACGATGTTCGTTATCCCTTTCTTTCTCTTTATCCTGTTGTTTATGCCTGTTGTCCGGACCTTTGTCTATTTGCGTTCTTGTGGAATCTTTTGGGTCCTCACTTTTTTGGACATCCCTGCTTATATCTTTTTCAGCTACTTCCCTGTCATTTACTCCGGGCCTTTTCTGAGATGTTTCCCTTTCAAAATGTCTCTCCGGTCTTTTTCTCTGCCTGCCATCCTGCTCCTTTGCATCAGCATTATTTATCTGCCGGGTGTCGGCAGAGGCTTTTGCATCCACGGTATCGTCCGATTTTTTTTCAGCCTGTTTATAAGATGACGTACCATATTTACCATCAGATTTTGTCCTCGGTCTGCGTCCCTGTTTTTTATTACTGTCGGAATCACTTTCTTTATTTTCGGGCCGTTTGTTCTTTTTGGCGCTTGATGCCTTATTTTCAGAGGCTTCTACTATTGCCTGCTGATCAAGGATAAGGTATATCAGATCTTGTTTCCGATATGATTCTACTCGCTTGATCTTAAGATTCTTGGCTATCTCCCTCAGCTCGGGGAGAAGCTTTTTGTTTAACTCAAGAATGTCGTACATAATTAATTTGTAGGAAAATGTTAATGAAAATTGTATTGATAATTTTTCCAGAAAAATCTGTTTTCAGATTTGAAAGCAGATGCGCAAGGATAAAATCTATGCGGCTAAAACCGTTGCAATTATACGCAAAAGCTCATTATAATACAATACTAATATCCTAAAAAATGCTTAAATAACAAAAACATAATGTAAAAAATTGTATTTCAGGGCAAAATGTAAACTTAAAATTGCTATTTTAGAATGATTTTAATTTATTTTCCTGTTGCTGTTAATCATTTTTATTATTATAATTGTGACGAGGATAAGGCGCGATACAGATTTACTTCATACTTATGCGGCAGTTAAAGATAACGAAACAGGTCACGAACCGTGATACTCCATCCCTTGACAAGTATCTGCAGGAGATTGGTAAGGTTGATCTTATTACTCCCGAGGATGAGGTTTTGCTTGCAAGAAAAATAAAGACCGGCGATAAGGAGGCCCTGGCAAACCTGGTGAAATCAAATTTGCGTTTTGTTGTATCGGTGGCCAAGCAGTACCAGAACCAGGGAATGAGCCTTCCGGATCTGATCAACGAAGGCAATCTCGGTCTTATAAAAGCTGCCCAGCGTTTTGATGAGACAAGGGGATTTAAGTTCATTTCCTACGCCGTATGGTGGATAAGACAGGCCATATTACAGGCACTGGCCGAGCAGGCCAGGATAGTACGATTGCCGGTAAACAAAATAGGATCAATAAATAAGATTAACAGGGTTTTTGCAAGGCTTGAGCAGGAGTTTGAGAGGGAACCGTCCTCACAGGAAATAGCCGATGTTTTACAGGTAGCCCCGGAGGAGGTGAAGGAGGTATTAAAGTCCAACGGCCGTACTGTCAGCATGGATGCACCCATAAGTAGCGAGGAAGATAATAACATGTATGATGTTTTGCAGAATGATGATAATCCAAGCCCGGACAAGCACCTGATTAATGAATCACTGACATATGAAATAGAGAGGGCTCTCAGTACACTTTCGCCCAGGGAAGCAAAAGTTATAAAACTGTATTTTGGCATAAACATGAAGCATCCGTTGACACTGGAGGAGATAGGGGAGGAACTGGGTCTTACACGTGAGAGGGTACGACAGATAAAGGAAAAAGCCCTGAAGAGAATACAATATACAACCCGGAGTAAGATACTCAAGACCTACCTGGGTTAAGTTACGAAACACCTGAAATAGTTATGAATCATTTAGTTTCACCATCATTGCTGGCTGCCGACTTCGGCCGGCTGGAAAAGGATATTGCAATGGTTAACAGGAGTGAAGCCGACTGGCTTCATCTTGATATAATGGATGGTGTTTTTGTTCCGAATATTTCTTTTGGCTTTCCTGTCCTGAAATATGTCAGGGAGCTGTCAGAGAAGCCCCTGGACGTGCACCTTATGATAGTTGATCCCGACAGGTACCTTGAACGTTTCAGAGATGGCGGCGCCGCAATCCTGACGGTGCATTATGAGGCCTGCCGTCATTTGAACCGCACGGTAACGGAAATAAGGAGGCTTGGCATGAAAGCCGGTGTTTCCCTGAATCCCCATACTCCTGTTTCATTCCTTGAATGGCTACTACCTTATATTGACATGGTTTTAATAATGACTGTAAACCCCGGTTATGGGGGACAGGAATTTATCGGTAACAGCTATGACCGTATCAGGACCCTGAAAAAGATGATCAGCGAAGCGGGTTATGATGTAATGATCCAGGTTGACGGAGGAGTTGATACAGGAAATGCCGGAAAACTTATTGACAGCGGGGTGGATGTGCTTGTAGCCGGGAGCTCGGTGTTTGGGTCGGAAGATCCGGAAGAGTATATAAGGAAGCTTAAAAAACCAGGAATCTCTTAGCCACTACCTTACTTAGTCTATTCTCCCTTCATCTTTAAAGTTTCAATATGGCAGATAATTTCTTCTTTATCCCGTGGATGAAACCATTTAATTTCCTTATCCCTTGACCACCATGTTATCTGTCGCCGTGCATACCTGCGTGAATTTCTTTTAATCAGTTCAATGGCCATATCCCTGCTTATCTCACCATCTAAATACCTGAACATTTCCTTGTAGCCCACCGTGTTAAGAGCATTTTTATCCCTGTGTTTAATAAGTTCCTTTGCCTCCCGCTCCAGCCCGGAGGCTATCATCCTGTCGACACGTTCATTAATCCTTGAATAGAGTTCCTTACGGTCCATGGTCAGGCCTATCTTGATGATATTAAATGCTCTTTCCTTTCCTTTTTTCTTCAGGTAATGAGAATAGGGTTTTCCTGTGGTTTCACATATTTCAAGAGCCCTTATCATGCGTTTATGGTTTTTCAGGTCGACGGTCCTGTAATAAACGGGATCGAGCAGTCTGAGGTCGGTCCTGATACTTTCCAGACCCTCATCCATGAACTTCCGAAGGTATTTATCCCTGACGGAAGAATCGACATCCGGGATATCATCTATTTTGCCGCAGGCAGCATCTATGTAAAGCCCGGATCCGCCCGTCATAATTATTAAATCATGAAATATGAAAAGAATCTTTGATAATTCCAGGAAGTCCTTTTCAAACCTGCTGGCACTATAGTAATCACTAACTGCCAGGTGTCCAATGAAATGGTGTTTGACTTTTTTAAGCTGGTTTTTATCGGGAACTGCGGTTCCAATTTTCATTTCGCTGTAAAACTGTCTTGAATCGCAGGATATGATTTCAGTTTTGAAGTGCAGGGCAATATCAATACTCAACTCCGTTTTACCTATACCCGTAGGACCCAGGAGTATTACAAGTGTTTTATTCATTTCAGAAGATAGTGGTTTCAGGTATCTTCGTAGTCGTCAATGCTTTCGAAATCTGAAAGGTCAGGGTCGTTTTCATCAATGAAATCATCATCTGATTCCTTTTCTTCGTCATCAATCCTGGCGCTTGCTTTGGTGAAGTTTGAAAAGCGTACCTGCTGGGGAGGTTTGCCCTGGGAGCGGGTGCAAACGGGATACTTCCTGCCTTCAACAGGCTTTACGGAACCTGTACATTCTATAAACAGTGTTCTTTCATTGAACATATCAAATACATACAGTAATTTCTGGTTGTCCTCAATGACAATATCATCAATAATTACTTCATCCATAGGGGTAGTGTTAGCACCCATCTCAAAAAGAGTAAATTCCTCTTCTTTCTCCCATTTTTTTGAGGTGGTAAAAAATGAAGCCAACTGTGACCTGTCATATTCCAGTTCTTCCTGCAGGATATTATGAAAGTCAAGAAGGGTGTTATTCTCGTCAAGCTCAAACTCCCTCAGGAAGGACTCCTCCTCACTTGATATAACTACAAACTTAAAGATCATATATACTGTATTTGAATGTGTGCAATGTAATTATTTTTTTAAAAGAATGAAATATGAAAAAATATTTTATTAGAGAGATGTAAGAAACGCTAAAGTATCCACATTATCAGCGTATTCGCCGGGTCCGGGATATTGGGTCAGGCCGAAAGGAAGGTCATTTTCCGAGACAATGCACTGAATCATTCCTGCCTGTCTGCCAAGTTCCTTCAATAATTCGTCCCTCTTGCTGAAAAAGTCGTAATATGTTACGGACACCGGCGAAGCGAGGGCAGAGTCTTTTTTAAAAAGCATAAAACCACTGTCAAGAAAGGCTTGTTTGTTGAGATTGAACAAGGACTTATTATAAACATAATTATTGGCATATGGCCTGTGTTGTATTATATGCTGCCAGTCTGACAGGTGGCTAATGATTTTATCCGGACCGGTGCCGTCCTCGAAATATATTTTTGAAACATTCCTGCATCCCAGGCCGAAATAGGTGAAGATGTCAAGGGCCAGGTTTCTGACAGACTTCTCGTCAGTCTGCCTGTCTATGATGGCTATACTGTTCCTGTTTTTCCTGAATATATGGGGCTTATCACCGAAATAGTATTCGAAATATCTTGATGTATTATTGCTTCCTGTTGCTATCACTGCGTCATAGGGAGGTGATATTTTACCGCTCAGGGAAATCTTATCGCTGAAGCTGTAATTTAATGCAATAAGCATTTCAGATATTACCCTTATAAGCTCACTGTCTTTTGAGCTGGTATGTGCCAGTAAGTTGTTTCCTGAGATTAGGACGCAAAGGAAATCATGGAAGCCGACTAGGGGGATATTGCCGGCCATAATGACTGCAATGGTTTTTTTAAAAGGCGGTTCATCCGCAATATTATATTTTCCAAGCCATTCCAACAGCTTGTCTTCCCGGAGCATATTTGCAATGGCTTTAACTGAACGTATTACATTATCAGGAGTGAACCATTTATTTTTTTGTTGCTGATTATCCATAACCCTTCTCAGCCTGACAGCCTCGGATGAGGAAGGGTCAGGGGAGGCTGCATCCGCCAGGATAAGACCGAGGTCTGTGAAGGCTCTTATTCGTTTATGAAGGGTTTGCATGATGCAAAGATAAGTGGAAGTTTATAAAGTTGGTAAGATAAATTGTGCAGAGTGATTATTATGGTTAGATAATGTAGAGAGGTAATAACAGCGCGTCTGGATAATATAATAAAGACGCCCGGTAGAGCGTCTTTGATATTACGAAGCTGTGTGCAGGCGATTTACTGCAACTGGAAGTTAACAGTAATAGAGAATTTTACTTTCACAGGTATGTCCCTCTGAAAGCCCGGTGACCATACCGGAGAGGAGTTGACAACCCTGACAGCTTCTTCATCGAGTGACGGGTGTACACCTCTCAGGATTTCAACATCAGAGACATAACCGTCCTCATTCACCACGAACATTATGAATACCTTACCCTGGATACCTTCCTTTACGGCTTCAGCAGGATATTTTACATTCCTCTGTACCCACTCGCGGAAGAAATTAACGTCGCCGCCCCGGAAGGTTGGCATATCTTCAACAACTACGAAGACCAGGTCTTCAGCAGATTTTGCACTTTTCTGAAGTGCAGGGTTTTCTTTCCAGATTTCCCGGGGTGTTTTAAGCTCCTGGTCTTCAGCCTTAACTACAGGTTCAAGTGTCTCAGTTTCATTAATATTTGCAGGAAGATTATTCTCATCGCTTGTGCATGAAAAATAAGCGAATACAAACAGTATTAAGGGCATTGCGAGCAGTAGCTTCAGTCCTGATGTCTTTTTACTTTTTCTTTTTGTCATCATGATCATACGTTTTTTGATTAGGGAAGGGCCTGAAAAGCCATTCTGTAAAGTGAAAATACTTGTGTTAAATACCTGGTTCAGTAAAAGTCGCTGGTAGCTTATCACATTCCGCCCCGAATCCAGCATCTGCTGATCAGCTTCAAATTCATGCAAGGCCTTCAGCGAGCGCTCATAGAGGTAGATAAAGGGATTAAACCATAAGAATATACCAATGGAGCGCAGCAGAATGATATCAAAAAAATGCTTATTACGGATGTGTTGCTTCTCGTGATCCAGTATCGTATTTTTTATTTGATCCTCCAGCTCGTTGTTTAAAAAAATATATCCCATGGCAGAAAAGCCTGATTCTCTTCCGGGAGGGGTGAGTACCACTCTGGATCCTTTCACCCTGTATTTCCTTATATAAAGGCTTAGCCTGATGAGGTTAAACATTAATATCAGAAAAGTAACAATGCTGCCGGTAAGATAAATTAAGAATGGCAGAGACAGGTTGAAAGTTTGTTTGACACCCTGATCATCAGCATATACATTAACCTGTGGAATTTGAATAATGGAAACCAGGCCCTCATTAAATGAAGCAATTAATCCCCCCGGAGAGGCTGTTATCCTGGCAAGGGGCAGGAAGAGGGATATAATGATGCTGGCAAGAAGGTAGATTCGGTTTCGCAGGTAGCGGGTATCCTTACTTAGGAGCAGTATATAGACCACATAAAATACTGACAGATAGGCGGAGGATATTATTAGATACTGTTTCATTTTCCTGATTTTTTCTGGCGTTCAATCTCTTCTTCCATAAGCTTTATTATATCCTCCATCTCTTTAAGGCTTATGTTTTGCTCACGGGCAAAGAAGCTGACCATTTTTTTAAAAGAGCTGGAGAAATAGTCCTTCACAAGACAGGACATACGTGACCTGGTATAATCTTCCTTTGATACCACCGGGAAGTATTCGTGTGTTCTTCCATAGGCTGTATGGCTTACAAAACCCTTATCCTGGAGTATCCTTATTATTGTGCTTACCGTATTATATGCAGGCCGGGGTTCAGGGAAATGTTCCAGGATATCTTTAACAAATCCCTTTTTTATTTTCCAAAGGATCTGCATTATTTGTTCTTCTGACTTTGTGAGTTCTTTCATATTACATGATTTAGATATTACAAATATATAACGAATAAGTTAGTTATGCAACTAAAAGTTTAATTAAATTGAAATAATTTTCCGGGAGTAATATTTCGACAGTGGATTATTGATTAAATGATTCAACAATATCAATAAATTAAGAGTCTTTAATTTGTTTTTATCTTTTTGAGGAAAATATCTCAAAAAGTTGTATTTTTAAAGTGACAATGTGTGCGATATAATGAGAAAGAAAGGATTATTCAGCGAAAATTTAAGAGTATCTCTCAGGGCTATAGGTTCAAACAGGGTAAGGGCGGTACTTACCATGGCCATAATTGCCTTTGGGATAATGGCTCTTGTGGGTATTCTGACCGCCATTGACGCCATTAAGGGATCATTGACGAGCCAGTTTTCAATGATGGGGGCAAATACCTTCCAGATTACCAGCAGGGGAATGACAATAAATCTGGGTGCCAGTCAGACGAGAACAATGAACCATGCTTTTATTTCATACCGTGAGGCAATGGAATTCAAGGAGAGGTTCCAGGAACCTGCCCATGTAGGTATTTCGGTAATAGCCAGTGGTATGGCTACCGTGACATATCGTACAGAGGAGACAAATCCCATTGTCCAGTTAAGCGGCATTGATGAGAATTATCTCCAGGTAGGAGGATATGAGATAGACAGGGGAAGAAGTTTCACTCCTGAAGAAGTGGCCTCGACACGCAATCTTGCAATTATCGGAACTGATGTTGCCAGTGCTATTTTCAGGTCTGATATTGATCCATTAGGAAAGGTAATAAATGTTGCTGGATGTAAGCTTAAAGTTATAGGAATCTTAAAAGCCAGGGGAGCCAGTGTATTATCAAGTGATAATGTTTGTTTTATGCCTGTTACTACTGCAAGGCATTATTTTTCAAGACCTGATATGGATTTTACAATCAGCGTTGTGCCTTATGCCCGGACTGATCTGGATATGATGGCCAGTGAGGCGGAAGGTGTTTTCAGGCTTGTACGCAATCTGGATGCCCGGGACGAGTCAGATTTTAATATTACAAAAAGTGATGCCATATCTGCTTTGCTCATTGAGAATATCAAGTTTGTTACTATCGCTGCAACGATCATAGGATTGATTACGCTTGCAGGTGCTGCAGTAGGTTTGATGAATATAATGCTTGTATCGGTTACAGAAAGGACAAGGGAGATAGGTACCAGGAAGGCGATGGGAGCCAAGACATCAACGATTAAAAACCAGTTTCTTTACGAGTCTGTTATAATTGGCCAGATGGGTGGAATTCTGGGTATCATACTGGGAATATTGATTGGGAACCTTATATCAAGTGCCCTGCAGTCGAGTTTTATCCTGCCATGGAAATGGATCATAGGCGGGGTGGTAGTTTGCTTCGTGGTAGGAGTAGTTTCGGGTTATTTCCCTGCCGTGAAAGCAGCAAACGTTGACCCTATCGAGGCACTCAGATACGAATAATACAGTTTTACCATGGAAATAAAAGTCATTCAGGAAAAAGGTCCGAAATGTCCCGGCATGTATTATAATCCGGACTTAAATTTGCTAACAATAGAAGGAAGGTCAATTCCTGAAAATCCGGAATTGGTTTACCAGCCACTGAAAGACTGGATTGCAGTTTATTTTATTGATTCGGACAGCCTGAACATAAAAATTGCACTCGAATATATCAACAGTGGATCGTCCAAGCACCTGCTGGACGTTCTGAAGATTTTCAGGTCTTATTACCATCAGGGCAAGAACCTTATGATAAGGTGGTTGTATGAGGAAGATGATGAATCCATCTTTGAACTCGGAGAACATTTCCGGGATACATCAGGACTGCCGATGGAGATTGAGATGCTGATTGAATAAATCTTAGCCTTATCTATTATTTATTGCATCACCTTCTCAACCAGGTCTGTTACTCTTTCGGAGTATCCCCATTCGTTATCATACCATGCCAGTACCTTCACCATTTTACCGTTTGTCATAGTACTCAATGAATCGAATATCGATGAGCTGGGGTTATGTATTACATCAACAGAAACAATAGGATCTTCGGTATACTCAAGTATGCCTTTCATCGGGCCTTCTGATGCTTTTTTCATAGCCTTGTTTATATCTTCCTTGCTGACTTCTTTCTTAAGAACAGCAACAAGGTCAACGAGAGAACCAGTGGGAGTAGGTACCCTGACAGCCATACCATCTATTTTACCTTTCAGGTCGGGTATTACAATACCGACAGCCCTGGCAGCACCTGTTGTTGTTGGTATTTGTGACACAGCTGCCGAACGTGCCCTCCTGAGGTCTGAATGGGGGAGGTCGAGGATAACCTGGTCATTTGTATATGAGTGGATAGTTGTCATGAATCCCTGTTCAATGCCAAATTCATCATTAAGCACCTTGGCTACGGGAGCGAGGCAGTTTGTTGTGCATGATGCATTTGACACGCACTGGTGTTCCGGTTTCAGGTGATCATCATTGACGCCAAGCACAATTGTAGCATCAATTTCGTCCTTCGAAGGGACACAAAGGATAACCTTTTTAGCCCCGTTTTTGAGGTGGTCGCCATAACCGCCTTTAGGACTTTCTTTAATCCTGAATACCCCGGTTGATTCTACAACCACGTCGGGTGTTTCCTTCCATGGAATGGCAGCAGGATTTTTTTCTGAAGAAACCCTTACCTTCATTCCATTTACAATAATATTTTCCTTGTCGTGGCTTACACCACTGAATTTACCCTGTGTTGAATCGTATTTCAGGAGATGGGCAAGTGTTTTGGTATCAGTCAGATCATTGATGCCCACAACCTCGATATCAGGTCTTTCAAGGGCAATCTTGAATACATTTCTTCCTATTCTGCCGAATCCGTTAATAGCTAGTTTAACCTTTGACATATTAATTAAAATTTATTTTTAAATCTTGAGTTTGCAAAGATAATGAATATTGGGATGTGGAGCAAGATGGATTACTAAAAAGTTGATAAAGTTTAATGGAGTTGGGAGTGAGTTTAAGCCAGGGTTGCCGGGTTTTACAATTATGGGACCAGCTAAGTTAATTCTTACGGAAGAAGAAGAGGGTAGGTATGCGGTTTGCGTCAGGGTTAAGGGGATCAATTACAATACCAACACGGTAGCTTACAAAGAGGGTCAGGAACAGGGCCCGGTT